>NZ_CAIKKU010000304.1 GCF_903828115.1 uncultured Thiodictyon sp.
CTGGAACGAGCGCGCACGCCGTTTGATCATGCACCATGATCGCCTGCTGTGCGTGTCCGAAGCCTGGGTCTGGCTCACTGAGGCGCGGATCCTTCTACGACGCATGACGACAACGACTTAATTTTGTCTATACCCTCTTAGGGACGGCACCGCTCTCGGTGGCTCGGGACGATGAGGAGTGTGCCAGATTTTCGGTTGGTTTGCTGTGCCGCGTTTCGCGGTCTGCGGGCGTTGGAGGACGACTGCGACGGCGTCGGTGGCCCGATCGCCGAGTTGGTGCGACGGCCCTTCGCAGGGCAGGCGGTCGAAGTAGTCACTGGTCTTGGTGAGCCCTCGGTGGGCGACGCCGAGGTTTCCCGTCCAGACCCCCGACGTCACGGGCATCCGGGTCGGCGAAGACAGTCCGACCGCGTCGCGCGAGCGTGAGACCATGTTCCAGCAGACCCTCTTCGCCCTGGGAGCACTCCAGCGATACTCACGATGCGGCTTCGGTGCCTGGGGCCGCGAGGTCAGCGACCAGGGTCATTTTCTGATGCAGAGCGTGGACGAGGTGGAGCGACGGGTAAACGATCGGCAGGAACCGACCCTGAACCAGCCCGACCGGGTGAAGGGGCGCTGCAACCTGAGCCCCTATCCCGCGTGGCGTTAAAATATTGTTTCCCCTCCCCTTGTGGAAGACGGCGGGACCGGGGGTCTGAACGGTCATGTCTGGCGCCGGGCGCCCGATGATGATCGGGCCTTGCACCCACCGTATCGATGCCGTATCCTGACCACATGGTCATTCTTTGGATTTTATCATGCGCAGCGTACAAGTCGTAGAAGCAAAAGCTAAATTTTCTGCCCTTCTGGCGGCGGTCGAAGCCGGCGAAACGGTCGCGATCATGCGCCGTGGCCGGGTCGTCGCGCAGCTTGTCCCGGATTCCCCGCGCATGGCCGCCGACCCATTCAGGCCCCTCTGGGCCGAGCAAGACGACATCGACCTGGCCCTGCCGGCGGATCTGGCGGCCGAACCCGTCGCGCCGATCTAGAATGCGCTACCTGATCGACACCAACACCTTCATCGCCGCCATGAAAGGCGTCGCAGGTGTGCGCGACAAACTTGAGCACACCCCGCTGAGCGACCTGGTGCTTTCTCCCGTGGTGCTTGGCGAGCTCGAACTCGGTATCGAAAAGAGTGCGCACCGCGAAAAGAATGCCGCCCGTTTGGCCGGCGTCGTGGCAAGGATCGAGTTGCTGCCGCTCGATGCCACGGTTAGCCGGCATTACGCCACCATCCGCGCCGACTTGGAGCGCAAGGGCACTCCGATCGGCGCCAACGATTACTGGATCGCTGCGCAGGGTCTCGCCTTTGGCGCAGTGGTCGTTACAGACAATGAAGCCGGATTCACCCGCGTCCCGGGTCTGGCGGTCGAGAACTGGCTCCGCGCCGTGCCTTGAGTCGGAATGATCAGGACAACGGCTCCCGAAAACGCAGCAGCAAGAGCGCCGAAGGGGCGTGACATACCAGCGCAGCGCAACGCCCCGGGTGACGCTCGCCGGGTGCGTAGTCAGGCCATCTTGGCCTGGCACTGTCAGGGCTGGAAGCCCTGACTACGCACGCCGCTGGCCGGGATTAGGATCAAGGCCGACGCGGCCAGTGGTTCTCAGCCCTGAAAGGGCGTGACATCAGCCCGCATCGACAGCGCCGGATGTTGCGACGCTCCCCACCTGCGCTAACGTTCGTGTGCATCGGAGAAACAACCATGACCACCGAATCCCTAAGAGAAACCTTAAGACGCGAACTGCCCGACTGGTTACGCCAAGACCCCGAGCTTCGCGCATATATTCTTGACCTCACGCGGAACGAGTACGCTAACCGCGAGGAGACCCAAGACCGGTTCTATGAACTGCTGACCGAGTTGCGCCGCGACCGCGAGGAACAGAGGCTAAATTGGCAGGAACAGAACCGTAAGTGGGAGGAGCAGAACCGTCACTTGGAGGAACAGAACGGTAGGTTGGAGGAACAGAACCGTAAGTGGGAGGCACAGAACGGTCGGTGGGAGGAACAGAGCGGTATGTGGAAGGAACAGAACAGTAGGTGGGAGGAACAGAGCGGTATGTGGAAGGAACAGAACAGTAGGTGGGAGGAACAGAACCGTAAGTGGGAGGAGCAGAACCGTAAGTGGGATAAAAACCAGGCAGAGATGAGCAAAGAGTTCAAGCAACTCTACGACGCACTCATAGCCCAGGCCGCCAAGCAGGAACGCGGCATTGGCGCCCTCGGTTCCCGCTGGGGCCTGCAATCGGAGAAGGCCTTCCGCGACGCCTTGGCGGGGATTCTGGAGCAAAGTTTCGGCGTCGAGGTGATCAATGTCAATGAATACGATGACGAGGGCGTCGTGTTCGGCCGCCCCGATCAGGTCGAACTCGATGTGATCATCAAGAACGGCCTCCTGATCATCTGTGAACTGAAATCGTCCATCGACAAGGCCGGGATGTACAGCTTCGAGCGCAAGGCGCGCTTCTACGAGCAACGCCACCAACGTCAGGCGAGTCGACTGATCGTCATTTCACCGATGATCGACGCCCGCGCCCGCCCGGTCGCCGAACGCCTGGGGATCGAGACCTATGGGGACTCAATCGACGTCGAAACGCTCTGAGGTGCAGTTGCCCGGGTCCTGCGCGGTCCCTTCGCGTTGGTCGCAACCGCTCCCGACCTGGTTCGCTCTGCTTGTGATCTGGGGCCTGGGCGCCTTGGCCTGGTGGCCGGCCCTGGATGGTCCCTGGCTCTACGATGACGGCCAGTTGCAGGGTCCGATCGCCACCATGCACGCCCAGGGCCTGTCTGCCCTGGCGGGCAACGGCTGGCGCGAGCAATTGATCATGGCCGGCAATGTTCCCGGCCGACCGCTCGCCATGGCGAGCTTCGCCTTGAACGCGCTCGCCGGGACTGACCCGTTCGGCTTCAAAGCGGTGAATCTGGCCCTGCATCTGGCGACCGGGACCCTGGTCTTCCTGTTGATCCGGGTGCTGGCGGGCGCCGCGGCGGGCGAGCGCCGCTCCGACGCCTTTGCGCTGGTCGTGGCGCTGGTGTGGGTATTGCACCCCCTCCAGGTCAGCACGGTGGCCTATGTGGTTCAGCGCATGACCATTCTGAGTGCGCTGTTCAGCGTCGCGGCACTCGGGCTCTACGCCCGGGTGCGGGTCCGCGAATTGGCGGGCGGGCCCCCGGCAAGACTGCTGGAACTGGTCTGGCCCTTGCTGGTGCTGCCGCCCCTGGCCTTTCTCTGCAAGGAAAATGGGGCGCTGCTGCCCTTGCTGCTGCTGACCATGGAATTGGTCCTGTTCCGTCTGGCCGGCACGGCGCGCACGAAGCACCGGCTGGCGGCCTATTTCGGGTTGGCGGGTATCGCCTTGGTGGTCCTGGCCGCCGCGCTGTTTCCGCCGGACCGGCTGCTGGCCGCCTATGCGGGACGCGACTTCACGCCTCGCGCGGGGCACGCGCCGATTATGCGCAGTGGCTGACGGAGCAGGGGCGACTGGCGGAGGCCCGACGCCTGTTGGCGGACGCCTACGGGCTGGGTCCGCGGCTGCATGAGGGGTATCTGGATTGCCTGGAGACGCGGCGTCTGGAGCCCGCACGCATCCGTGACGCCATGGCCCAGTCGGACGTCTTTCCGGACAGCTATGAGGCGAGCGCGGTCATGGTCATCGGCAAGCTGGCGGTGGACGGTACCTGCGCCATCCCTCGCGAGGACTTCTTGCGGCTCTTGGGCCAGGTCGCCGCCGATCGGCGCTTCGGCGGGGATCGCCGGGCGGCCTTTCTCCAGTATCAGGCTCACCTCTACCAGGGGGCCGGGGAAGCGGCGCAGGCACTGGCGGCACTGGAGTCCGGGTTTGCACTGGCCCCCGGGAATCCGGTGCCGCTCCTCACGGCCGCCCAGTGGTGCCTGGATGCGGGCGATCCGACGGCGGCCCGCGCCTATTACGCCCGGGCACGCGCCGTCAAGTTGGCACCGTCCAGCAATCTGGATGCCCTCTTTGCAGAGGTCGCCGGGCGGCTGCAAGCAGTCCCGCGGCGCCCCCCGGATTGAGTGCCGAGCGGGCGGCGCGGCCCTTGGCCTGGAACCGATGTTTCGAGCGGTTGCCGAGCGACTGGCGGCAGGACAGCAGACGGCAGAGACACTCTGGGCTTGCACGTTCCAAACGTCATGGGTGAGAATGGATAGACACGTATCTACACAGGGGCCGAGATGAAACTACAGCTTGCAAAATGGGGTAACAGCCTGGCCGTGCGACTGCCGATCGAGTGGATTCGGACGGCGGGGCTGAAGGAAGGAGACGAATTGGAGGCGCAAGTGACCCCCATCGGGGAGATTCGGTTGAGCTGCGCGCGGGTCTTCGACAAGGGGGACTTCCTGCGACGGGTCAGAGCCCTGCGCGCCGGGATGCCGATGACCCAGGCAGTCGTCGCGGCCATGCGGCAGGAGGATCGCTACTGATGATTTATCTCGACACCAGCGCCGCCGTGCCGTTGTTCGTTCCAGAGCCGATCAGCGACGCGGTCGAGGGATGGTTCGCGGCCTGCACCGATGTCGTGGTAGCCGCTGACTGGATCTGCACCGAAGTAGCGAGCGCCTTGTCGATCAAGGTGCGTCGCGCGGAAATCTCAGCGGAACAGGCACAGGCCGCCTGGGACGAATTCGCGGCCTTCTGCGGTGCCGGCTTGCGGCTGGTGCCGGTGAGTCGCGGTGCCTTCGCGCAGGCCGCGCGCCTGGCACGGGCGGCAGGCAGCGGACTGCGAGCCGGTGATTCACTCCATTTGGCGGTGGCGATCGACATCGGGGCCAGCAGCCTCGCCACGGCCGACGGCAACCTGGAGGCGAACGCGCGACTCCAGGGTTTGACAACCGTCAGGTTCTAGACAAATGGACGCGGCGCGGGCCGGTCTCGCACCCGTCCAGCGACGCCGTGCCGCGCCTTATCCACCCGACAGGAGTTTACTTCACGGCATTGCCGCGGCGCCCCCCGGACTGAGTGCCCACCGGGCGGCGCGGCCACCGCAACGGCCCTGTCGCGTTTTTGTGCACAGGGTCAGGGGCTTGACAAATGCCCTCAGGGGCTTGGGGCCCGGGACCCGCACGGCGCCCGGCAGAAAAATGTACGTCATTGAAAATACTTCATAAATGCTAGTCGGTCAATTTCCGGCCAATCTGTTCCAGCGACAGTAAGGGCGCGCCCTTAGCAACCCTGCCCAAGGGTTGCACACAGACTTATCCACAGGACCTGTTGGCAGTTCGCGCAAAGTCTTACGGCACACCGTCTTACCGCGGGCTGCGGGGTCGCGGCGGGCAACGTGACCCCGTGCCGCCGGGTGCGATCAGAACTGATGTGTTGACACCGATCCCATGCCCTACAGCGACCGGACCTCCTCACGGGCCGGGCGTCGTTGTCGTTGTCGTTGTCGTAATCGAACAATCCGATCACGACAACGACAACGACCAGGACAGCGTACCCGAGATCTCGGTCACCACATCAGTGCTGACCGCACCCCGTGCCGCCGGACGGTCGGACTTGGACCGGCACTTGCGCTTATACTGGCGGGCTAACCAATCCTGGACCCCCGGGCAGCGCCGCGACCACCCACCTCCTGGCCCACCCCCCGCCCACCCCGTCGGAGCATCCCCCGTGATCGAAAACCTTCGCAATATCGCCATCATCGCCCATGTCGACCATGGCAAGACCACGCTGGTGGACAAGCTGCTCCAGCAGTCGGGCACCCTGGGGGAGCGCTTCGGACCGGTCGAGCGGGTCATGGACAGCAACGACCTGGAAAAGGAGCGGGGCATCACCATCACGTCCAAGAACACGGCCCTGCGCTGGAAGGACTACCGGATCAACATCGTCGATACCCCCGGGCACGCGGACTTCGGCGGCGAGGTAGAGCGGGTGCTGTCCATGGTGGACTCGGTGCTGCTCCTGGTGGACGCCCAGGAGGGGCCCATGCCCCAGACCCGCTTCGTCACCAGCAAGGCCTTCCAGCACGGGCTGTGCCCGATCGTGGTGATCAACAAGATCGACCGGCCGGGCGCCCGGCCGGACTGGGTGATCGACCAGGTCTTCGAGCTCTTCGACCGGCTCGGGGCCACCGACGAGCAACTCGACTTCCCCATCGTCTATGCCTCCGCCATCAATGGCTACGCCGGCCTGACCGACGACGTGCACGAGGGGGACATGACCCCGATCTTCGAGGCGATCATCCAACACTGCCCGCGGCCCCCGGTGGACCCGGACTCGCCCTTCCAGATGCAGATCTCCACGCTCGACTACTCCAGCTTCGTCGGCGCCATCGCGCTCGGGCGCATCCGCCACGGCAGTGTCAGGCCCAACCAGCAGGTGGTCGTGGTCAAGCCGGACGGGGTGCGCTACAAGGCCAAGATCGGCCTGGTCTACGGCTACCTGGGGCTGAACCGCTATGAGGTACCCTCGGCCGAGGCCGGCGACATCGTGGCCCTGACCGGCATCGAGTCCCCCAACGTCTCCGATACCCTGTGCGACCCGGACCATGTAGATGCCATGCCGCAGCTCACGGTGGACGAGCCGACGGTCACCATGACCTTCCAGGTCAACACCTCCCCCTTTGCCGGGCGCGAGGGCAAGTACCTGACCTCCCGCCAGCTCAAGGAGCGGCTGGAGCGTGAGCTGATCCACAACGTGGCCCTGCGGGTCGAGGAAGGCACGGACCCGGAGAAGTTCCGGGTCTCCGGGCGCGGCGAACTGCACCTGTCCATCCTGCTGGAGACCATGCGCCGCGAGGGCTATGAGCTGGCCGTGTCGCGTCCGGAGGTCATCTTTCGCGAACTCGACGGCATCATCTGCGAGCCCTATGAGCAACTCACGGTCGACGTGGACGATCAGTTCCAGGGCGCCATCATGCAGGCCCTGGGGGAGCGCAAGGGTGAGTTGAAGGACATGGTCCCGGACGGCCAGGGCCGGGTGCGCCTGGATTATGAGATCCCCTCGCGCGGCCTGATCGGCTTTCAGACCGAGTTCATGACGCTGTCCTCCGGCAGCGGGCTGAAATATCACAACTTCGACCACTACGGACCGGCCAACCAGGGCGGCATCGCGCCGCGGCGCAACGGCGCCCTGATCGCCAACGGCCAGGGCAAGGTGCTGGGCTATTCGCTCTTCAACCTGCAGGACCGCGGCCGCCTGCTGGTCTCCCCGGGGATGGAGGTCTACGAGGGCCAGGTCATCGGCATCCACTCGCGCGACAACGACCTGGTCGTCAATCCGCTCAAGGGCAAGCAGCTCACCAACATCCGCGCCTCCGGGACCGATGAGAACATCATCCTCACCCCGGCCATCCGCTTCACGCTCGAGCAGGCATTGGAGTTCATCGAGGACGATGAACTGGTCGAGATCACCCCCGGGGCCATCCGTATCCGCAAGCGCTTCCTCACTGAAATCGAGCGCAAGCGGCATGCGCGCGCGCCGCGGACCGAATGATCCGGGCCGCCTCGGCAACCTCGGCACCGCTGGGGAAGTCGAGGATCCAGTACCCGGTTTCAGCTGATACTTTTGCACCTGACATCCGGACGGGCCCCTGGTGTAGGGGCGGGTTTAAAACCCGCCCCTACACCCGGCTATCACGTCTGCGGGCTATATCTTGCGTACCGACCCCAACGGGGTCGAACATACCAGCCCAGGGCAACGCCCTGGGTATGGAGTATCGCAGAGTTCAGCCCTGAGAGGGTATAGACAAAATCTACCTGGCCGATATTCTTGCGCGAGTTTACAAGAACGAGGCGCGCAACGATGTCGAAAGGTGGTCGGCCAAAGAAGATCAACGAGGGACAGTATGAGGTGTTGCGCCAGATCGTC
>NZ_CAIKKU010000305.1 GCF_903828115.1 uncultured Thiodictyon sp.
CTGGAACGAGCGCGCACGCCGTTTGATCATGCACCATGATCGCCTGCTGTGCGTGTCCGAAGCCTGGGTCTGGCTCACTGAGGCGCGGATCCTTCTACGACGCATGACGACAACGACTTAATTTTGTCTATACCCTCTGAGGACGCCGGGGTTGGTTTGCAGCGCTTTGATACCGACGGTTTGCATAATAAATACTCCGCTTCGGGGGTACATCAGGATAACACCCCTGCGTAATCTGAAGCGCGCAAGGTGCCGCTCAAGACCGGCCCGAGTGCGGTTTCCGGGCCAATTCCTGCTAACGGCCATGGAAGGAACATCAATCACCCCGGAAGGTGAAAGGCGTGCGTGGGAGCGGCTTTACCGTGAAAGTGCGTAGTCAGGCCATCCTGGCCTGACGGTGTCGGGGCTGGAACAGTCAGGGCTGGAAGCCCTGACTACGTCGCCCTGCACGCTGGCCATCGAGCTAGCGGTCGAGAGGACTTTCATGTTCCGGGGTGGCGCGGATGCCATGACCGTTAGCCGCGATGCTAGGCCTCGTCGCGGCTAAAGCCGCTCCCACAGGGTCCCGGCGGGACCTTTACGGTAAAGCGTCGGCCTCCGGTCGAGGGGCGCAGCAGCGGCGGGAGGTCGCGGCCTCAGTCGGCCGGAGCCCCATCGACATTGCGCTGCAGCCACAGCTCCAGCAGCGCCAGGTGCCAGAGCTTGTTGCCCTGGATGCGGGTGTGGTGCAGGTCCGGCGCGGCGAGCAGCATGTCGAGATACTCGGGCCGGTAGAGCCCGCGCTCGCGTCCGGCGCGCGAGGTCAGGGCGTCGCGCATCAGGTCCAGGAAGGGGCCGCGGACATATTTCAGCGCCGGCATGGGGAAGTAGCCCTTGGGGCGGTCGATCACCGCGTCCGGCAGCAGGCCGCGGGCCATGGCCTTCAGGGGGTACTTGCCGCCCTCGCGGAGCTTCAGCGCCGGGGGGCAGCGCGCGGCCAGTTCGACCAGTTCGTGGTCCAGGAAGGGCACGCGCGCCTCCAGGCCCCAGGCCATGGTCATGTTGTCGACCCGCTTCACCGGGTCATCGACGATCAGGGTGGTGACATCCAGCCGCAGGATGGCGTCCAGCACCTCGTCCGCCCCCGGGGCCTCCAGCAGCGCCTCCAGCAGCGGCGAGGTCGGGTCGGGTCCGGCATAGGCCGGCTGGACCATGCGCAGGTATTCCGCGTGGTCGCGGTCGAAATAGTGCTTCGCCAGGCGTGCGAGGCGCGAGCCGGACGGTTCGGCCGCGATCCGCGGGTACCAGAAATAGCCGCCGAAGACCTCGTCGGCCCCCTGGCCGGACTGGACCACCTTGACCTCGCGCGAGACCTGTTCGGACAGCAGATAGAAGGCCACCACGTCCTGACCGAACATGGGCTCGGTCATGGCGTCGATGGCCTCGGGCAGGCGCTTCAGGACCTGATCGTTGGGGACCCGGAACTTGCGGTGACGGGTGCCGTAGCGGGCCACCACCAGGTCCGAGTACTCGAACTCGCTGCCTGCCTCCTCCGGGGTGTCCTCGAAGCCGACCGAGAAGGTTCTGAGATCCGCCACCCCCGCCTCCGCCAGCAGGGCGACCAGGAGGCTGGAGTCCAGGCCGCCCGAGAGCAGCACCCCGACCGGCACGTCCGCCACCTCGCTGCGCCGCTTTACTGCCAGGCGCAGGCGCTCGTGGATGCCGTCGAGCCAGTCGGCCTCGCTCGGCAGCGGGTCCGGGCGGGTGGCGTCGAGGCGCCAATAGGCCTCTTCGACCTCGCCGCCGTCGGCGTCCAGCCGCAGCCAGTGCGCCGGGGCGAGCTTGCGCACGCCCTGCAGGATGGTGCGCGGGGCCGGCACCACGGCGTGCAGGGTAAAGAGGTGGTGCAGGGCGATGGGGTCGATGCTGGTGTCCACGCCGCCGGCCGCCAGCAGGGCCTGGGTGGTCGAGGCGAAGCGGAAGCTCGGGCCCTGCCGCGACCAGTACAGCGGCTTGATGCCGAAGCGGTCACGGGCGAGGAACAGCACGCGTTGATTGGCGTCCCAGAGGGCGAAGGCGAACATGCCGTGCAGGCGCTCCGGGCAGCGCTCGCCCCAGGCGTGCCAGGCCTTGAGGATGACCTCGGTGTCGCCGTCGGAGAAGAAGCGGTAGCCCTTGGCCTCGAGTTCCCGACGCAGTTCCCGGTAGTTGTAGATGGTCCCGTTGAAGACCAGGGCGAGGCCCAGCTCCGCATCGACCATGGGCTGATTGGAGCGCACCGACAGATCGATGACCGCGAGCCGCCGGTGGCCGAACCCCAGGGCGCCGTCGCTGTAGCTCCCGCCATGGTCCGGCCCGCGGCGGGTCAACCGTGCCATCATGGACGCGATCACCGCGAGGTCCGCCGGGGCGCCGTCAAGGCGCAGTTCACCACAGATACCGCACATAGCCGCCTGCTCCCGCGGCCGCCGGGGCTCGCCCGCCGGCCACAATGATTGACCCTGGAAAGAGCCGTTCTCTCACAGAGACACAAAGATCACAAAGATTTTCAAAGCGATATGTCGATCGCGGAGGTCACCTGGGCGATGATCGACACGACGCCTTCAATGATCTGTTTTTCTTTGTGTTCTTTGTGTCTTTGTGAGAGCAATTGCCGGACTTAGGTTGACCTGACCCCGTGGTCCTCGCGGGCGCAGCCAAGGTTGCAAAGCCCCCACCAAGACCCTAACTCGGGTGCACGGCTTTACGGCCCCCTTGATCGCCTTCATCAGGCACCGGGGCAGCGGCGCAGACCGCCGCCCCGGGCCTGGACCCCGCACCAATCCCAACCCTCAGCACCCGGAGCACTCCGACCATGGCACACCAACTGCCCGCACTGCCCTACGCGAAGGACGCCCTTGCCCCCGTGATCTCCGCCGAGACCATCGACTATCACTACGGCAAGCACCACCAGGCCTATGTCACCAACCTCAACAACCTGATCCCGGGCACCGAGTTCGAGTCGCTGTCCCTGGAAGACATCATCCTGAAGTCCTCGGGCGGGGTCTTCAACAATGCCGCCCAGGTCTGGAATCATACCTTTTACTGGAACTGCCTGAGCCCCACCGGCGGCGGCGCACCCACCGGCGCCCTGGCCGCCGCCATCGACGCCAAGTTCGGCTCCTTCGAGGACTTCAAGAAGGCCTTCACCCAGTCCGCCGTCACCAACTTCGGCTCCGGCTGGACCTGGCTCGTGAAGAACGCCGACGGGTCGCTTGAGATCTTCAACACCGCCAATGCCGGCTGCCCCCTGACCTCCGGCAAGAAGCCCCTGCTGACGGTCGATGTATGGGAGCACGCCTACTATATCGACTACCGCAACGCCCGTCCCAAGTACCTGGAAACCATCTGGGACAAGATCAACTGGGACTTCGCGGCGGCGAATTTCGCGGGCTGATGCGCGGGGGCGCCGGGCCCCGGCACGGCGCCGCCGTTCGGCTGAAGCCTCGACCTCCGGTTTGGGCCTGATCAGCCAGGCGCCCGAGGCGTCGTGGAGGTCGCGCAGCGACGCTGTGGGAGCGGCTTCAGCCGCGACGAGCCTCGCAAGCCGCCGCAACGTCGCAGGTTACCGCGGCCTCGCATCGCGGCCGAAGCCGCTCCCACGCACGCCTTTCGTCTTCCGGGGCGGCTGCGGTTCCTTCCGTCGCCACTGGCCTGACTCGGCACCGGCTGTCAGTCGGCACCGTGGCCGCAGGTGCGGGGTCATGCCTCAATGCGCGTTCCTCTCGGAACACCGCCACGGCGGTGTTCCGAAACCCCCGCCCATCCGGTCTCTGACGAGACGTCGCTCAAGGCGCCGCGCAGGCCAACGGATCCCCATAGAAGCAGAAGGCTGCGTAGGTGTCCTCGGCGCCGGTGGCTTGGTCATAGGCGCGTCCCCTGATCTCGCGCAGCACCTCTGCGAAGGGACGTTGCGGCTGGTCCCGAACCGCACTGTAGAAATCCAAGGCGACCTTATGGGCCAGGTCGTCGCGGACGCTCCACATCGCTGCGACCACGCCAGCGGCGCCGAGACCGATAAAGGTCTGTGCAAAACCGCCCAGTCCGACCAGTGCCGGCTTGGGTCGTCCCACCTCGCAGGCATTGATGAAGACGAGGGTCGGCCGCTCTTCGAGTGCCCGGCGGAGATTGTCGAGTCCTGCGAGTATGGTCGTGTCGAGCTTGTGGTCATCCTCCAGAAAGACCGCCTGTGCCGGGCTCTGCGCCGCATCGACCCCGTGACAGATCAGGTGCAGGATGCTCGCCCGCCGATCGGCAAGGACCTCATTGATGATGTTCAACTGCGCGGGCTCGATCCTGACCCCTGGAAAATACTCCAGCACGGACGCGGCCTCGTCCTCCGCGTCGGGCAGGACCATGCCGCCCCTGTAGCGGGGGGCGATCACGATGCTGTCGGTCAGCGGGACCCGTTGTGGGCCCGCGCAACCGTCGCCCAACACCCAGCGCCCGACCGCGCAGTCCGCGCCAAGCGGGTTGCGGGTTTCGCTGTGCCCCTGCAATTTTCGATGCGGAATCATGAGCTCCCACGGGATGTATGGCTCGTCGGACACCACGGCGATGTTCTTCGGTGGGTGCCCGGCGTCCATCAGCTTCCAGTAGATGCTCTTGAAGTTTGCAGGCGCCGCGGCGAAGAGCTGGCGGCCCGCCCCCTTCATGGCGCTCAGACGTTCCAGCGGCGAGGCGTCTTCCTTGACGAAGCCTTCCATGTAGCCGCGCACGATGGATTCGGCCCCCGCAGGCAGATTCCAGTCCACCCAGCACTCCTCTTCTTCCGCCGCGATCAAGGGCGTCGCGACCCAGCACTGGAACTGGCGTCCGTCGTTGATGGGCTGAGCGCGGATCTGCACCAGCAGGTCCGGCGCCTTGGCGTTCGTATCGACCCGTAGCGTACCGACGGCAACCCGTTCGGTGACCTCGGGGGAGTCCGCCGGGACCTTGAAGTCGAGATCCAGTGGCAGAATCCGCGTCACGCTGCCGCTGGGTCGGCCCCCGTAGTTGAAGACGGCGGAGATGCTTGCGCGGCCAACCGATGGCAGGTCCGGGGCCAGCGCGAGAATCTCGTCCCGGCTGCGCACCCGCACCTCGAAGGTGGCGACTGACGAGCAGTCCTGATCAGTCGCGATCTTCAGCGGCTGGACGACTGAGCCGATCACCTCGAGTTGCGGACTGACCAGGAGATAGGCGTTGAGATCGATCTGCCGCAGGTCCGCGGGCAGCTCAATGACGATGTCCTCGCTCTCTTCGTCCTTGCGGGAAACCTGTTTGTCGGCATAGACGCGGACCCGGAGCGTCATTCCGGGTGCCGCGGCACCGTCCGGTGCGAGATCGAGATGGGGCGTGCGGCGCAGGACAGTGGGGCCAGGCACAGAAGCCGCCAGCGGCGGTTGCTGATCCGGCTTACTTCGCCGACGGATGCCTGAGGCGTGCGTTTCCCGATCCGTCTTTGGCTGACCTCCCCGGCGCATCGCCTTCACTGCGGCGCCCACGACACTAGCGACGTCTTGGAAGGTGTTGCCCGCGCTCAAGCCTAAGTACCCGAGGCTGGCGGATTGCCATGGTTCAAGCGCGCCGCGCAACTCAATGGACTCCAAAATGGGAGAGCAACTAACTTCCCCGGCGGCAGGCGGGCTGCGGTAATTGATATGCTTGTCGCGGTCCGGGGTCTCGGGTTCTTTGGGTCCGGCCGCGGAGGCGCGGGATGGACTATCCGCGAACCTCTCCCGGATGAAGTCGAGGGTTTTGGGCTGCGCGAAGTAGTTGGTATGGCGCACCACGCTCGTCGTGCCGAAGTCCAGCACCTGCTCGTCTGGGATGCTCAGGTGGTCGGACAAATCCACCATCGAGCCGGTGTCCACCACGAGATCGTTGTGGCCCTCAAAGACCAGATCGGTCAAGGCGTCTGTGGCTTGGTCACCGAGTTGGCGGAAATATTTCCAGAACCGCCAACCATGCTGCTCGCTCTCGAAGTTGGACTGGACTGCGAAGTAACGCCCTGCGGCCGAGCAAGCCCCCTGCCGCAAGCTGATCAGTTCGGGGTTGTCGCCGCTGCGACTCTGGGCCGCCAGCCCCGGTACCAGCGCGATGGCGGCGTCCACGGCCGGGGTCTTCGCGGCGAGACTGGTCACTGAGGTGACGACGCGAAACACACCGGTCAGCACCGTGAGGAAGGGTACCGCCGCCGTGGCTGCGCCGAGTGCCGCGCCGATGTTCGACAGCAGGCTGAGGCTGCCGCGGATGTTCGTCGGGGCGGCGAGTCCAGTGCCGGCGAGCGGCGACCCGACAAAGACGACCCGCCGCTTCTGCGGCGGGGCGCGATCGAAGGCATCGAGCCACCAGCGCGTGACCAGCCCCCCGCGACTGTGGCAGATGACGTCGATTGCGGCCCTCGTCTCGCCGAGGGCGAGGGCCAGCGCTCGGGCATTCAGCATCGGGCTGACCGAGAGGGTTGGATGATCGAAGGTGAGGATGTGGGAGTAGTGTCCGCGCGCCCAGTCAAAGAAGTCCGCCCCCTGCGGATTCTCGCCAATGTTGCGCACGAGTGTCTCACTGTCGGAAAAAGTGCCGTGGATCAGGAGCAGCAGGCGTCCGGTCGCCGGGACCGATGCGATGGGTTGTAGTCCGTCGTCGCCCCAATGGCGCAGGCCGCGCTTCGGCGTGAGCTTCTTGTCCAGGCCCTCCAGCCAAGTCCCGATTTGGGAGCGGCCGAGACGCTCGAAGACGCGCTCGTACTTGATGTCTGCTGCCGCGGCAGTATCGCCTTGCCCCCGCCGCCGCCGCGCAGTCGATGCAGCCGGCTCGGCCTGCTCCACATGGAGTACGCCGTCGCGATCGACAACTTGAAGCACCGCCTCGCCCGCGCCAGTCGGACTGGGCGTCCCCACCTTCCGTCGTTTGATCGCGATACCTGGTCCGGTTGCGGGCTCAAGCTCGTCGGCGATCGCATCGAGCGCTTGTGATAATCCGGCAGTCTCATTCATGACAGCGCACCCTTATCTGAGAACCAAACGCCAAATTCCGCTTAGATGCCCTGCATGAGCAGCGGTTGCCTTAAGCATAGCAACTTCACGGCTTTTTACGGTTGTCCCAACTCCGCCGCCTGCTAGCCCCGCACCTGCCCATCCCCCAGCACCACGAACTTGAGCGAGGTCAGCCCCTCCAGCCCCACCGGCCCGCGGGCGTGGAACTTGTCGGTGCTGATGCCGATCTCGGCACCTAAGCCGTACTCGAAGCCGTCGGCGAAGCGGGTGCTGGCGTTGACCATGACGGAGCTTGAGTCGACCTCGCGCAGGAAGCGCCGGGCGCGGCCATAGTCCTGGGTGACGATGGCGTCGGTGTGGGCCGAGCCGTGGCGGGCGATGTGGTCCATGGCGGCGTCCAGTCCGTCCACGATCCGGATGGAGAGGATGGGGGCCAGGTACTCGGTGTCCCAGTCCTCGTCGGTGGCCGGCAGGGCGTAGGGGACCAGATCGAGGGTGCGGGGGCAGCCGCGCAGTTCCACGCCCTGGGCGGCCAGGGCGGCGGCGATGGGCGGCAGCAGGGTCGCGGCCACCGGTGCGTCGACTAGCAGGGTCTCCATGGTGTTGCAGGTGCCGTAGCGCTGGGTCTTGGCGTTCATGACGATGCGCAGGGCCTGGTCCGGGTCCGCCGCGGCGTCCAGGTACACGTGACAGATGCCGTCCAGGTGCTTGATCACCGGTACCCGCGCCTCCCGGCTGATGCGCTCGATCAGCCCCTTGCCGCCGCGCGGGATGATGACATCGATGAACTCCGGCATGGCGATCATGGCCCCGACCGCGGCGCGGTCGGTGGTGGCGACCACCTGGACGCCATCGGCCGGCAGCCCGGCCTGCGTCAGCCCGGCGCGGATGCAGGCGGCGATTGCCTGGTTGGAGGCGAGCGACTCGGAGCCGCCGCGCAGCACCGTGGCGTTGCCGGATTTGAGACAAAGCCCGGCGGCGTCCGCGGTGACGTTGGGCCGCGACTCGTAGATGATGCCGACGACCCCCAGCGGCACCCGCATCCGCCCCACCTGGATGCCGGAGGGGCGGTAGTTGAGGTCGGTGATGGCACCGATGGGGTCGGGCAGGGCGGCGATCTGGCGCAGCCCCTCCAGCATGGCGTCGATGCGCCCGGGGGTGAGTTCCAGGCGGTCCAGCATGGCCGCGTCCAGGCCCTTGGCCGCCCCGGCGTCCAGGTCCGCGCGGTTGGCGGTGGCGATCACCGCGCGCTCCTGGTCGAGGTGGTCCGCGATGGCGATCAGCGCCGCGTCCTTGTCGCGGGTGGTGGCGCGGGCCAGGGCGCGGGCGGCGGTGCGGGCGCGGCGGCCCAGGTCCGTCATGTAGGTCGGGATGTCGGTGATCTGGGTCATGGTGGTTTTCCGGGCTGCAATGGTGGTGCAGTGGGGGCCGCGGGCGGTGCGGGCCTCGTGGGGTCGAGGCGTGGGAGCATAGCAGTCCGACCTGCGTTTTGTCCGTGGCTCGTCAGCCGTGGGTGCGATCAGAACTGATATGGTGATCGAGATCCCGGGTACGCTGGCGTTGTCGTTGTCGAATAATCCGACCACGACCACGACCACGACCACGACCACGACGACCACGACCACGACCACGACCACGACCACGACCACGACCACGACCACGACAACGACAACGACAACGACAACGACAACGACAACGGCGCCCGGTCCGTAAGAGCGTCCAGTAGCTGTAGGGTACGCATCGCGTACCCGGCTCCGGCCAGGGCCGCGCAGACGCAATGTCGACCGGCTAACGGTCATGGCACCCGCGCCACCCCGGGACATGAAAGTCCTCTCGAATGCTAGCTCGATGGCCAGCGTGCGGGGCGGCGTAGTCAGGGCTTCCAGCCCTGACTGTTCCAGCCCCGACACCGTCAGGCCAGGATGGCCTGACTACGCAC
>NZ_CAIKKU010000306.1 GCF_903828115.1 uncultured Thiodictyon sp.
CTGGAACGAGCGCGCACGCCGTTTGATCATGCACCATGATCGCCTGCTGTGCGTGTCCGAAGCCTGGGTCTGGCTCACTGAGGCGCGGATCCTTCTACGACGCATGACGACAACGACTTAATTTTGTCTATACCCTCTCAGCACACCGAGGGGGACGACCTGACCTACTTCAAACAAGGCCGGGTAGGCGGGCGGTACGCCATCGCGTTTCAGGGCGGCAAGGTTCTCCTGGGCGCAGGCGAGCCCGGGGTGCCGGGCCAGGGCGCGCTTCCAGAGGGCCCGCGCCTGGTCGCCGCGGCCAAGGCGGCTGGCGGCGGCGGCGCCGAACAGGAGGCGCATGGCCTCCGGGGTGCCCGTCGCCTCACCGATCCAAGTGGCCTGGTTGGTCCGCTCGAAGGCGTCCCAGGCCGCCTGGTCCTCCCGGATCAGGAGCAGGGCGCCGAGCTGGGCCTGGGCATCCTCGATGCGCCGTGCCGACGCCTGGGCCAGGGGGACGGCGAGCCCCCGGGCGCCGCCCTCATCGCCCCGGTACAGACGCAATTGCAGGGCCCAACCCAGGGCGAAGAGGTTGCCCGGGTCCTGTTGCCAGGCGTCGAGCGCGGCGCTCAGTGCCTCCGCACTGCGCCCCAGATGGAAGAGTGCGAGCACCCGGTTGTTGCGGGCGGGCGTCACGGCGACGCCATCAAGTATGCGCGCGGCGCCGGCGTAGTCCTGGGCCTCCAGGTGTAGCTTGCCGATTTCAAATTGCTGCATGTCCGTCAGGGTCGCCTGGGAGCCGTCGGGCTGCTGCAGCAGTTCGGCCAAGGCCGCCGGATCGGCATGGAAGCGTTGCGTCGCGGCGCCCAGGTCAGTCAAGCGTTCGAGGGCCCGGGATGCCAGCACGGCATAGTCGCCCTCCATGGCGAGCTGGAAGAGCACTTCCTGGGCCTCGTGGCTGTTGGGCCGGCGCTGCGCCCACTGGTGGGCGGCCAGGGTCGCCGCGCCCCGGCCGCCGGCCTGATACAGGGCATCGACCAGCATCCGGTTGGCGGTAGCGTGATCGGGGAAGCGCTGCACCAGGGCGCGCGCCCGCGCGCTGGCCGAGGCGAAATCCCCGGCCAAAATCAGGCGCTCCACGCCCTTGAGTTGGGCCAGTTCGGGCTGCGGGCCCTTGGCCTGGGTGGTCTTGGACGGTTTTTTCGACACCGCGGGTCCTCCGGGGTTGGGTGTTGGGCGGGGCGCCAAATCGATTGGAATGTCGTGCCGCCCGGCGACTCGCCGGACACGCCTGCCGCCCTGGAAAAGGTTCTTGCGCTTAATGCTCTGGCGTGCACAGGGCCTTTTCCGGCTTCATGTCACCAGCCGCCCCTGCCTGGCGGCGACCCTAATGGTCGCACAGGCACCCGCGTTGAAGCGCACGAAGTCGGACTCGATCCCGTCGCTGAAGATGACTCCGCCCTCCGGCATCCGGGACTCAAGGATCAGCGGGGTCGCGGCCGTGATCTTGCCGAAGGCGATCCCGGCCGCCGAGGTCCGGCTCGGCCAGGGCTCCCGGACCGAGAAATACAGATAGTCCGCGTCCCATTGGAATGAGCGGGGTGCCGCGAGCTTGAGCGGGTGTCCGGACAGCGCACCCGCGATGCCCCCCGCCCCGCAGATGATACTGCGCAGCCAACCCGTGGCGCCCAGGCCGGTGGAGACGATGATGCCGCTGGACGACTGGTCCTCCGCGCGGTTGCCGATGCCGAGCCGATAGCGCGCCGAGGTATGGCTGCGCGGACCGATGAAGAGGTCGTTGACGCCGTACAGGGTCTCGCCGGTGTTCAGTCTGGCCTCGGCCATCGTGACGCGGCGGATCGGGCGCCGGTCGGCGAACACCGCGGGCACCACGGCGTCCAGGTCCGCGGGTCGGAAGGGCACCAGGACCCCCTCGATCCTGGCCGGGTCCGGATTGACCCCGATCAGCACCTGTCCGTCGAGATATTTGAGTACGTTCGCCACCAGCCCGTCCTGCCCCAGCACCACGACCGTATCCCGGGCGCCGAACAGGAAGTTCGGGACATAGGCGCGCTCCAGTGCCTGCATCCGCCCGAGCCGCTCCAGACGGTGCTGCGTATCCTGCACCGCCGCCTGATAGCACTGGTCCTCCGCCTGGTAATCGGCGAAGTCCGCGCCCAGGTGCTCAACATAGAAACGCGCCTGGTCGAGCGTATTGAAGCGCACGATCAGCTCCGCGAGCCGCGTGCGCCGCGTGATCAGGACGATCTTGTTTTCGGTCAGCCGGTCGATCATGAGCGCCGCATCATTGCGCCTGATTGCTCGCCATCAACTCGCGCAGCAGGTCCGGGGTGATGTTGAGCTGACCGATCCGCTGCGCCCCCTCCGCCAACTCCTTGAAGGCCAGAGCGACCAGTTGGTTCGGCTCCATGCGGGCCTGGGTCAGCACCTCCAGGATGCGCGGATCGGTCTGGGACAGGGCCTGCATGACGGTCGCGACCCCATAGGCGCGGGTCTCCGCCTCCTGGCGGGCGTTGACCGTGGACAGGGCGATCAGGTCCTTTTTCTGCTCCTCCAGGGCGATCTGGGTCGCCATCTCCGCCTCGCGCAGCTCGCGGCGCTTCTGCGCCACGGACTTCTCCGCCTCCATCTGCGCCTCCTTGATCTGGCGCTTCTTGTTCTCGACCGCGATCTCGGTGTTCAACTCGTTTTCCTTGATCGAGCGCTCCTGCTCCACGGCCGCGTTGCGCCGGGCGTAGACCGCCTCGTCGGCCTGGCGCAGGACCTGCTCGCGCGCCTCCGCCTCGAGCGCGCGCGCCGTCTCCGGCGTGGGTCGGATCGCCAGGATCGAGAGTCCGAGCACCTCGACGCCCAGGGCGGCAACGACCTCCGCCCCCTGCAACCCCTGATGCAGGGCCGCGACCAGGGCGTCCGAGCGGCCGAGCGCCTGGCGCAGCGGCAGGGCCTGCAGCGAGACGCGCGTCAGGACCTGCACCTGATTGACCAGCCGCTGGGGCAGCTTCTTCGCGTCCTCGGAGGCGTAGGCCCGACCGTTCGGCGTCAGGGCGAAGTTCATCGACTGCGCGAGCCGCCGCGGGTCCGCCACCCGGTAGGTGATCTGCCCCTGGACCGTGACCTGCTGAAAATCCGCGGTCACCTCCTCAAAGATGAAGGGTACCTCGATACTGCCGATCGGGATCAGGACCAGCGAGGTGGTCGGCGAAAAATACATGAAGGCGAGCCCCGCCCCCTCACGGACGCGCTCACCGCGCCTGAACTGGATGACGAAATCGGTCGGTGCGACCTTGATGAAGCGAATGCCGAACATGCTGACTCCTGCCTGCCCTTACGCTTGCCGATGCCTCTAAAGGGTGTCCGGGCAAGGCGGCGACACCCATCTGAGCCCGCGGCCAACCCGTCGGCGGCCGACAGGGCTAAGATTAGGCCATGATCAGGCTTTTCTCCTACCGGAGCATTCACCTTGAACGACCTGGCACCCGTCGCCGGCATCCACAGCGTGCGCAGTGCGCTCAAATTCGGCGCCGAGGGGGTCGGCGAGCTGTGGCTGGAGCGCGGCCGGCGCGACCGGCGGCTGGCGGAACTGGCGGACCTCGCCCGCGCCGCCGGCATCCCGGTCAAACAGACCGACCGGGCGGCACTGGATCAGGGGGCCCAGGGCACCAACCACCAGGGCGCACTCGCCTGGGTGCGCAGTGCCGCCCCCCGGCTGGCGGGGGACCTGGACGGGATCCTGGATCAGATCACGGGCCCGCCCCTGCTGCTGCTCCTGGACGAGGTCCAGGACCCGCACAACCTGGGGGCCTGTCTGCGCACCGCGGACGCCGCCGGGGTCCATGCGGTGATCGCCCCCAAGGACAACGCGGTCGGCCTGACCCCGGTGGTGTGCAAGGTGGCGAGCGGGGCGGCGCAGACGGTGCCCTATCTCCAGGTGACCAACCTGGCCCGCACCATGGACCAGCTCAAGGAGCGGGGCATCTGGCTGATCGGGACCGCCGGGGAGGCCGCGGGCGACCTCTACGGCACGGATCTCAAGGGTCCGATCGGGCTCGTGATGGGCAGCGAGGGCACCGGCCTGCGGCGCCTGACGCGCGAGCGCTGCGACCTGCTGGTCCGGCTGCCGATGGCCGGGACCGTGGAAAGCCTCAACGTCTCGGTGGCGGCCGGGGTCTGTCTGTTCGAGGCGGTACGGCAGCGCGGGCTGACCCGCTAGACGGGTTGCACGGCGGCCCGCAGTCCCGGCTGCTTGCGTGATCGCAGGCAACAGGCAAGCCCCCCTTCAGCCTACCCTTGCGAGCTAAACCCACTTTTTTCAGTTTGTCAGGCTTAACTGGGCGCCATTCGAGCTTGGCCCCTTTTTCCCGCTTTTTCCTCGCCGACCGATACCGAGCAGACTCAGCGCAATGACCATCAGCAGAATTGTTGCAGGCTCCGGAACCTCAGACTGTTGGACAAGCGCGTAAGGTACAAAAGATCCCGAACTGTAGCTGGCCCAAGTGCCGTTGAAGGCGAGGAGCTGAGTCACCGGAGTCACGCCGTTGGTGATGACGGAAAACTGACCCGACTGCCCCACTGCCGGTATGTAGATACTGGTGTTGAGGGTACCTTGCACGACGACGTAGTAGCTGCTGAGCGCAGTGAGTGTGACGGGATTAGTGAAAATGGTCGTGGTCGGTGTAAATGCTGAGGTTGAAGGTCCGGCGAGAAAGTTCCCCGTGGCGAAGGGAATGAGCGAACCGGGCTCAAATCCACCGGAAATACCGCTGGTCTTGGCACTGTAAATGGCGATGCCAGGGGTGGTTGAGCCATCGCCCTTGCCAAAGTAGTCGATGGCATTGATCACTGTATCGTTCGCCCCCACCGTAAAACGCGAGGCAATGAAGGATTTGGTCGTATCCCTGAACCCGACAGGCGTCTGGTTCTGGAGCAGTGAGTATCCTCCAATCGTGATCAGACCCGCTGCGACACTCCCGGCGTGGCAACCGAGGACAGCCATAACGAGAAGAGGTATGACCAACCGGATACGAATTCCCGGGTTGCCGGCAGCACGGCGTATGTCATACTCTGAAGCTGGTAACGTATTGGTGTGCATGTCGGTACCTGTCATAGTTTTGAAGATGAAATCAAGATAGTGATTAGCGCCATTCATCAGACAGTCCTGCGGCGAACGGTAAGACGAACCAAGCCAGTCACGCCGAGCATCAGGAGCACCGCGGTGCCCGGTTCAGGGACCTCAAGGGTGAGCGGCAGCGATCCATACTTCTGGCCGGGCTCCGCGGGCAAGGGCTGCTCCCCATAGTTCAGGAACGAAAAGGTACCGCGGTTGAGTTTATTGATATCGATGTTGAAGATTGCCTCGCCTGACCAACTCACGAGTGCGTCAGCCGACAAGGCAATGTCTTCGGCCGCCAGGCTGACCCCAAAGTCATCCCCTGTCGTATCGTGGTCGATATGCAGGCCGTCGATGAAACCCTGGGTGATGCTGCCGCCGGACGGGGTGACGCTGAGAGTCACTGAACCGCTGATCAGCGGGGCTCTCTCGTTGTTGTACCCTTCGGTGCCGGTCTTGACGTAGTCCGAACCAGACCCGACGCCTTTCCATTCCTCGATAAGCACCAGATCGTCGCCGGCAAATTTTCCGCCCGGGGCGCTTTGGGAATACTGAGCCGAGCCGCTGAAGACCCAGCGACTTTGACCCGGGGTGCTATATTCGTAGACATCGATCATCAGGTTGGCCTGCGCCACCGAAGCCATACCGAAAGCGGTCAACGCGATAAGCCGCATGAAGGGTGCGCTGTGCATGAACTTGTCCTCTGAAAAAATGCGTTGGAAGAAAAATGCCTCGAACAGAACGAGGCGGGTTATCACGACCAGAACCGCGAATACCCGGCGGGGGTAGCGAACGGGTCGGCCGCCACCGCGAGCCCGGCCAGGCCCGTCAGGGGCGCGGGCAGGAGCAGGCGTCGGGGGTACGACCGAACGAGGGATTTCCGGTGGTGTCTGGGTGGCACCAGCCGCAAGTCCCGGCGATCTTAGGACCCGCGGCCTCGGGTCGGAGGACTTTTTTGTGTGAAAAGTTGCGCCGTTTTATGTAGATTTTGACGTTCGCCGATCATCGCGGCGGCAAGACCGCCGACTTAATGGCAGTGGGGCGACGCCAAGGGTCCGCGGCGCGGACCGATCCACCGAGGCGACGCGCCCCCGAGCGGACGCCCGACGACGCCTGGGGTATCATCGCCGCATCGCCACTGTCGGCACCCGCGATGGACGAGCCCAGCCCCCAACCGGAGGTCGAGGCTTCAGCCGGAGGCACCGGCACGCAATCGCCGCAGTCCTTGCTCGGGCCGCCGCCGACAGAAGCCTCGACCTGCGCTTTTTTGGCACCGGGGCCTGGTTCTGGTTACCAAGCTCCAGCACAGCGGCGCGCCCGGTGACCAAGCCTCAGCACCCCTCGACCATAGAGCAGACCCTGATCCCGGATGCCACAGCAACCCGCCCCGCCGCCTGACATCAAGCTCCAACAACTCGAATCCCATCTGTGGGGTGCCGCCAACATCCTGCGCGGCAGCCCGCTCGACCGCACCGACTGGAAGAGCTATATCCTGCCGCTGTTGTTCTTCAAGCGCATCTGCGACTGCTGGGATGAAGAGCACGCCGCGATGGTGCAGACCTACGGCGAGGCCTTCGCCGATGAGCACCGCTTCCAGGTGCCGGACGGCTGCCACTGGAACCTCGTGCGCGAGACGGCGGCCAATGTCGGCGCCGCCATCGCGAACGCCATGCGCGGCATCGAGCGGGCCAATCAGGCGCATCTGTACGGCGTCTTCGGCGACGGCCAATGGACCAACAAGGATCGGCTCCCCGACGCCCTGCTCAAGGACCTGGTGGAGCACTTCTCCGCCCTGCCGCTCGGCAACCAGCGGGTACGCAACGACATCATCGGCGATGCCTACGAGTATCTGATCAAGACCTTTGCCGACGCCACCAAGAAGAAGGCCGGCGAGTTCTATACCCCGCGCAGTGTCGTGCGGTTGATGATCGAGATCCTCGACCCCCAGGAGGGCGAGACGGTCTACGACCCCGCCTGCGGCACCGGCGGCATGTTGTTGGCCGCGGTCGAGCATGTACGCGCCCAGGGCGGCGACCCGCGGACCTTCTTCGGCAAGCTCTACGGCCAGGAGAAGAACCTCACCACCTCGGCCGTCGCCCGCATGAACCTGCTGCTGCACGGACTGGAGGACTTCCAGATCGAGCGCGGCGACACCCTGCGCAACCCGGTGTTCACCGACCCCAGCACCGGCGGGCTCGCCGGCTTCGATATCGTGCTCGCCAATCCGCCCTTTTCGCTGGAGAAGTGGGGCCGCGAGGTCTGGGAGAATGACCCCTGGGGGCGCGCCTTCGCCGGCGTGCCCACCGACAGTTCCGGCGACTTCGCCTGGGTGCAGCACATGGTCAAATCCATGGCCCCGCCCCACGGCAGCATGGCCGTGGTGCTGCCCCAGGGGGCGCTCTTTCGCGGCGGCATCGAGGGCCGAATCCGCCAACACCTGCTGCAACAGGACCTGATCGAGGCGGTGATTGGGCTGGCGCCGAACCTGTTCTACGGCACCGGGCTCGCCGCCTGCATCCTGGTCCTGCGCCTGCGCAAGCCCCCCGAGAGCGCCGGGCGGGTGCTGATCGTCGATGCCTCCACCCTGTTTCGCAAGGACCGCGCCCAGAATCATCTGGAGCCCGCGCACGCCGACCGGATCCTCGGCTGCTATCAAAACTTCGAGGATGTCGAGGACCTGGCCCGCGTGGTCGGTCTGGACGAGATCGAACGGGAAGGCTGGACGCTCAACATCTCGCGCTATGTGCTGCCGCCGATCGGGCGGGACATACCGCCGTTGGCGGAGGCGGTGGCCGACTTCAAGGCCGCGTTGGAGCGGTGCCGGGAGGCGGAGGCGGCACTCCGGCGGGAGATGATCGAAGGGGGATGGCTCGACGAACCGGGCAACTCTTCATTGACCCGGGGGGATTAGCGTCGAACCTCACCCGGTGTCGATGCGGCCATCTGTCACGCCCTTTCAGGGCTAAGAGTATCGGTGGGCGCAACCCAGGGCGTTGCCCTGGGCTGGTATGTGCGACCCCGTTGGGGTCAATCCCCCCGTCCGCACGCCTTGGTCTCACGCGGGGAGGGTTACCTACCATCGCCGCGACGGTTAGGCCCCGCAGGGCGTGACATACCAGCCC
>NZ_CAIKKU010000307.1 GCF_903828115.1 uncultured Thiodictyon sp.
AACGACAACGACAACGACAACGACAACGACAACGACAACGACAACGACAACGACAACGCCGGTGTTTGTGTCTAACTTGTTCATGACTCGTTGCTTAGCCTGGTTTCGCCTCACACCAATCCGGAGTTCACCGTGGGTTGCCGCATCCAAATCGCTCAATTGAACCTGCTGGTGGGGGACGTCGCCGGTAATGCCGGTCGCGTCATCACCGCGGCGCACCAGGCCCGGGCGGCCGGGGCGGACCTGGTGGTATTCCCGGAACTGACCTTGACCGGCTACCCGCCGGAGGACCTGTTGTTGCGCCCCGAGCTGATCGCGCGGGTGGAGTCGGCCCTCGCCCGGGTCTGCGCCGAGGTCCGGGGCATCACCCTGGTCCTGGGCTATCCGCGGGCAACGGCGGACGGACTGTTCAACATGGCAGGGGTCATCCGCGACGGCGTGCTGGTGGCCGAATACGCCAAGCAGGAACTGCCCAACTACAGCGTCTTCGACGAGAAGCGTTACTTCCAGCCGGGCCGGGCGGCCCTCGTCCTCGAGCACCGGGGGCTGCGCCTGGGCTTGAGCGTCTGCGAGGACATCTGGCAGGACGGCCCCACCGCGGCGGCCGCGGCGGCCGGTGCGCAGGTATTGATCAACCTCAACGCCTCCCCCTTTCACGCCGGCAAGCGGGCCGAGCGCGAGGACCTGGTGGCCCGCCGCGCCCTGGACCACGGATTGACCATCCTCTATGCCAACCTGGTCGGCGGTCAGGACGAACTGGTCTTCGACGGCGGCTCCTTCGTCGTCGATCGGGAGGGTCGGGTCCGGGCCCGTGCGGCCCAGTTCCGGGAGCAGGCCCTGCTGGTCGACCTGGACGACGACGGCAGGCCCGGCGGGGACGCCGCGGGGGGCCTATCCGGCGGGCCGGACACCCAAGACGAGGCGGCGATCTACCAGGCCCTGGTCTTGGGCGTGACCGACTATGTGCGCAAGAACGGCTTCAGCGGGGCCGTGCTCGGCCTCTCCGGCGGGGTGGATTCGGCCCTGACGCTGGCCATCGCGGTCGATGCCCTGGGCGCCGACCAGGTCGAGGCGGTCCTGATGCCGTCACGCTACACCGCGGACATGAGCAACGAGGACGCCCTGGAGCAGGCCCGGCGGCTCGGGGTCCGGACCCATACCATCCCCATCGCACCCGCCTTCGACAGCTTCCTCGCCATGCTCGAACCCGCCTTCGCCGGCCGGGCGCCGGACGTGACCGAGGAGAACATCCAGGCGCGCTGCCGCGGCGTCATCCTCATGGCGCTGAGCAACAAACAGGGCCGCATCCTGCTCACCACCGGCAACAAGAGCGAGATGGCGGTCGGCTACGCCACCCTCTACGGCGACATGGCCGGCGGCTTCGCACCCATCAAGGACTGCCCAAAGACGTTGGTCTATCGCCTGGCCCGCTACCGCAACGGCCTGGACCCCAGCATCCCCGAGCGCGTCCTGACCCGCGCCCCCTCCGCCGAACTGCGCCCGGACCAGACCGACCAGGACAGCCTGCCCCCCTATGAGGTCCTGGACCCCATCCTGCGGCTCTATATCGAAGAGGACCAGGGGGTGGACGCCATCTGCGCCCAGGGTTTCGCCGAGGCCGTGGTACGCAAGGTCACGCGCCTGGTGGACCGCAACGAATACAAACGCCGCCAGGCCCCGCCCGGCGTGCGCATTTCGCAGCGCGCCTTCGGGCGGGATCGGCGTTATCCCATTACCAGCGGGTTTTGAATATCAGCGTGCACGCGATACCGCTGCGAGACTGGACGTCGTCCGTCGCTCCGGTAGGGAGCCGGAAGGAAGTCTCCGGGGATAGTGCGCCGACGTTGGTCGCGACTTCATTTCAGGGCCGAAGCAAACGACTTTTTCACCGGGCCGACAATTGAAGTCAGATCGGCTAGCCGCACGGTACTGAACGCAATCCCATGCTTTTCGGCTTGTTTTGAAAATACGTCCTGAGCCAGAGAACGCTCCGGCACGATAAGCTTCTCCGGCCATTGCCTCTTGGTTTCCCATGCCTTTTTGAAGAGGGCTTCCACCTCTCCTTCTTCCGGATTTTCGTCGGCCACCTTGGACAACAAGTGCCCGAACACATAGGTACTGGCGGCGTCCATAAGGACGTAGATATCATAGGGCTCATCCTGAACCAACAAGGACCGCTGATTTAGCTTGATAGCTATCCATAGCTCGTTTACCTTGAACTGATTTGACCTGAGCATCCGAGAAACCCCTGTATCTTGTTTACGGAAGACTGGAGACTGGCCGTGTCGAGTTGTAAGCGGGTGCGAGTCTTGGCCACATCAGGAACAAGACGTGGATTACACGCTATTGCCAACGAGGCTTTTACTAAGACACGCGACACCTGTGGGCTTGTGCCGCACAAACGAAATTTGACTCAATTTGTTCAGACTTTGGTTCACTCAAGAACAATAAAGTTTCATGAGCCTTAGTCGCCTATGCATTGCGATTTTTAGCGAGGATATCAATTGGGCCCGTATCGAAATACAAAAAACGTGTTGGATAAAGAGCGATGCCAGCGAAAAGGACTCTAGTTTCTGCAGCGTCTCTTTATCGTTGGGAAATCTTGGGATTTTCCGGGCGATTCCCAAGCGAAACACCTTTACGCGCTTCGATTCTGTGAAGGCTGGCGTCATATTATGGTCCCAGTGTGGAGTCCAAGGAGGATAGAATATTCGCCCCGCGCCGAACGGCTTGAAACTGGCACCAATTGGCAGCGTCGGCGGTCCAAAAGAGGTCAGAAAACGCTCCGGACGGGGCTACTGAGACTGTGAAAGTATTATGCTATTGTAAATCATGGAGATTGCTCAGCGCTCCGAGGCGAAATCGGGACGAAATCGGCACAAAATAGCAATTTTCGGCGATTTTCTCTCGAAACCGCATCACGATTAAGCGCTATATAACTGATAAAAAAGGCTCGAATACTTGCCCAGTCTCTACTGCCCCGTCCGGAAGGGCATAACGGATCGCGTAGGCGTCCAGGCGCTCCTGGTCCGTTTCCGAGAGCGCATCAAGGGCGCTTGCCGTCAGCGGGAAGAGGGCCGTAACGCCCGCGTGGGTCGCGGCGAGCCGGTCGGCGGTCTGTGCCAAGGCCGCGAGCGCATCTTCCAAGACCGGTACGCGCTGACTCATAGGGGGCATCCTTCTTCCCGGGCCTGCCGCATAAAGGCGGTCGTATGCCCCGGGTTGATCACCAGGTCTACCGGTTGACGCAGTCCCCTTTCCAACGCACGCTGCAACGCTTGGCGGGCAAGAAACAGGTTGTCATCCGGGAGCCGGTCGGGCTCCACGTAGAGGTCGATGTCGCCCCCGCGGGCGCTCTCGTCCAGTCGCGAGCCGAACAGCCAGATCCCGGCGCTTGGGCCGAAGCGCGCCTGCACCAGTGTACGGATGACGACGATGTCCTCGGGTGAGAGTCGCATGGGCCGATTGCCCTTGAGGTCTGGGAACCCCAAGCATAGCGGGTCTGGGGGTGAGGAGCCAACGGGACTGTAGGGCCGCGTCAGCCCGTGCGGCCGCCCTCACGGCGACCTGACGAGCGCGGCCAGCACGCCGACCAGAGTGAACGTGATGATGAGATCCTCAGTCGGGAGCGAGCAACCCGGGGAAAGCCCCGTCGAGGGCCTCGATCAGCCGATCCAGGTCAGGGGCATCGAAGTCCGGTCGCGGCAGGCCGGCGACCCAGTCCCGACCGGGCGGGAAGCGGCCGGTGCGCACCAGGGCCGTCCACATGCCCAGCCGCTCGGCCCCGACGATGTCGGTGTCCGGCCGGTCCCCGATCATGAGACAGGCGGCGGCGGGAAGGCCCAGTTGCCCCAAGGCCATCTCATAAAGAAGCGGCTCGGGCTTGCCGATGAAGGTGGGGGTGACGCCGGTGGCCGCCGTGAAGGGCGCCACCAGTGCGCCGCAGCCGGGCAGGACCACCCGTTGGCCGTCGCGCATCCCGTCTACGGTCGTGTCCGGATTGGTGGCCACCAGGCGCGCCCCGCGGCCCAGGATCAGGTTGATCCCGGTCGTCAGGGTCGCGAAGTCGAGCCCGACACCCTCACCGACCACCACCGCGTTGGCATCACGCTCGTCGCGGCTGCCCACCGCGCTCAAGGCGGCCTCCAGTGCGCCGGCCCCGACGGCGAAATAGCGCAGCCCCGGCCGCTCGCGGCTCAACCAGCGGGCGGTGGCCAGGGCCGAGGTGAGAATGTAGCGCGGGTCCGGGCGGGGCAGCCCCATCGCCGCGCAGGCCGCGGCGATCTGCTCGGGGGTGCGGATCGGGTTGTTGGTAACGAAGCAGTGGGGGCGACCGGCCAGCCGGCCGAGCAGGCGTGCGGCACCGGCCAGGGGCCGGTCCCCCTGGAACAGGACCCCGTCGACGTCGATCAGCAGTGCGTGCGGGGGCGGGCGGGTCATGGTGCTCCTGGGCTTCACGCCAAGTCCGCGGCCAGGCAGGCGCGCACTTGCGGGCCGACCTGGGTTTCATAGCGATAATCCGGGTGGTCGCTGCCGATGCCGATCGGCGCCCCCGCCGTGACGGCCGCCGCCATCGCCGGGGTGAGTTCAAAGCGTAAAAAGTGTACCGCGGAGGTCTTGGTCGCGTCCTCCCGCTCCAGGTCCTCGTCCGCGATGGCATAGACCCGGCCCTGCCCGGCGACCTGGACCCAGACCCGCGTCTCGATCCCGCGCAGGCGCACCAGGGCCGCACGGCGCTCCTGTTCGTCGTCGTACTCGATCATGAAGGTCGCCTTCCAGTTGCACCCGTCCGGGACCAGCGGATTGTACGCGTCCAATTCGTCCTGGATGCCCGCGGACTCGAAGATCCGCTCCGCCCGCAGCATCTCCTGGACCTGATACTGCATGGTCAGGCGGTCCTCGAAATAGAGCGTGGCATGGGCGCCCAGGGCCACCCGCCGGTCCTGCTTGTGGGCCATGACCCGGGCGCGGAATTGCGGGCGGCACCGCGCGTACTCCTCGAGACTATAGAGATCGGCTCTTGTCAGTTGCATGGTCTGTCCCGCTGGTTCCAGGGAAAAATAATCTCTCATTTGTGTCTCGGTGAGAGGGTTCAAGAGAAAGGCGTGGCCCGGGAACGGCGCACTGATAAGGAGAATGCTGTTGGCGTCGTTGTCGTTGTCGTTGTCGTTGTCGTAATCGAGGTTGTAGTAGTGCCCCGGATTCTCTCGCACCCCAAGG
>NZ_CAIKKU010000308.1 GCF_903828115.1 uncultured Thiodictyon sp.
AATCCGGGGCGCTACGATAACCTCGATTACGACAACGACAACGACAACGAAAATGGCGCTATACCTCAGCGGCTCACCCGCGTAATACGCATGACCAGCGGGATCTGCCGCAGCCGCCGCATGATCCGCGCCAGGTGCTTACGCCCGCGCACGGCGACCAGGAACTCCAGGGTAGAGGTCTGACCGTCCCGGTCCTGGGACTGGACGTTCTCGATGTTGGAGCCCTGCTCGGCGATGGCCCCGGCGACGACCGCCAGGGCGCCGCGGCGGTTGCCGATGTCGACCCGGATCTCGACGGGGAAGTCACCGTCGGGCTCCGCCGCCCACTCGACATCCAGGCGCTTGTTGCGCTTGCTCTCCAGGCTGCCCAGGTTGCGGCACTCCTGGCGGTGGACCACGATCCCGCGCCCGGGGCTGAAGACGGCGGCGATGGCATCGCCCGGGATGGGGCGACAGCAGCGCGCGAAGCTGACCACCATCCCCTCGGTGCCGCGAATGGCGAAGCGGTGCGGGTGGGGCTCGGCGCCGTCTTCAGACACGGCGGGCGCCGCATCCCCTTCGCCGCCCGCCAGGCGGCGCGCGACCAGGGCCGGGAGGCGATTGCCGAGCCCGATGTCGGCGAATAGGGCGGCGGTCTCCGGCAGGCCCGCATCCTTCAGGTAATCGAGGATGCGCGCGGGGGGCAGTTGGTCGAGGTCGGTGCCGAGCGAACCGAGTTCCGCGCCGAGCAGGCGCCGACCCAGGTCCTCGGCCTCCTTGGCCTTGAGGTTCTTGAGGAAGCCGCGGATGCCGGCGCGCGCCTTGCCGGTGACCACGAAGCCGAGCCAGCCCGGATTGGGTTTGGCCCCGGGGGCGGTGATGATGTCCACCGTCTGACCGCTGCGCAACGGGGTGCTGAGCGCGGCCAGGCGCCGGTCGATCCGTCCGGCCACGCAGGTGTTGCCCACGTCCGAGTGGATGGCATAGGCGAAGTCGACCACCGTGGCGGCGCGCTTGAGGGTGAGGATGCGGCCCTTGGGGGTGAAGACGTAGACCTCGTCCGGAAACAGGTCGACCTTGACGTTGTCCAGGAAATCCTGGGGATTGCCGTCGCCGCGCTGCATATCCAACAGGTTCTGGAGCCAGTCGTTGGCCAGGTTGGCGGGCGCGGCGGCGCCCTGGGCGCCGCTCTTGTACATCCAGTGGGCGGCGATACCGGACTCGGCGGCGCGCTGCATGGCCTCGGTGCGGATCTGGATCTCCAGCGGCACCCCCTGGGGGCCGAAGAGGACCGTGTGCAGTGATTGATAGCCGTTGGCCTTGGGGATGGCGATGTAGTCCTTGAAGCGCCCGGGCACCGGCTTGTAGAGGTTGTGGACCTGACCCAGGACGCGGTAACAGGTGTCCACCCGATCCACCGTCACCCGCACGCCGAACACGTCCACCACCTCGGAGAAGGAGCGCCGCTTCTCGCGCATCTTGCGATAGATGCTGTAGAGGTTCTTGCAGCGCCCCTTGACCTCGCCCTGGATGGCCTCTTGCTGGAGCCGCCGCTTGATCCCGGTCTCCACCGTGCTGAGCAACTCCTGGCGCGCCCCGCTCGCCTTCTGGACCGCGCGCTCCAGAACCAGGTGGCGCCAGGGCCAGTAGTGGCTGAAGCCCAGTTCCTCCAGCTCGACGCGGATGCTGTTGATGCCCAGCCGGTTGGCGATCGGGGCGAAGATCTCCAGCGTTTCGCGCGAGATCCGCCGTCGACTCTCGGCGCGCATCACCCCGAGCGTGCGCATGTTGTGCAGGCGGTCGGCGAGCTTGATCAGGATCACCCGGATATCCCGGGTCATGGCCAGCAGCATCTTCTGGAGGCTCGCCGCCTGCGCCTCGGCGCGCGACTCGAAGTCGATCCGCGACAGCTTGCTGACCCCGTCCACCAGGTCCGCGATCTCGCTGTCGAAGGCCAGGGCGAGTTGGTCCTTGGCCAACGGGGTATCCTCGAGCACATCGTGCAGGATGGCGGCAATCAGGCACTTGTAGTCCATGCGCATGTCACCCAGGGTGCGCGCCACCGCCAGCGGGTGATAGATGTAGGGCTCGCCGGAGCGGCGCTTCTGGCCCTGATGGGCCTCGGCGCCGAACAGATAGGCGCGATACACCTCGCTCACCTGCTCGGGCGGCAGGTAGGACTCCAGGGAGGCGCACAGATCGCTGATGAGGAAGCGCGGGCCAACAGCCGCGTCCGACGGCGGCGGCGTGATTGGCGGGAGGGGGTCGGTCATGGTCGGCGGCACCGGGGGCCGGCTCCTACTGCAACCGGGCACACCGGGACGCGCCCCGCGTCCGGTGGGGCGCGGATGACCCGGCGTCGGCCCGCGGCTCGCGGGCGCTGCGGTGCGTGGGTGTGGCGGCCGGCGTCACTCCTTCTCCGAGTCCAGATCGCGCATCTCGGCGGCCATCTCGGCCGCGAGACGCTGTTCGAGGGCCGCGGCGGTTTCGTCGATGTGGCGCTGAGCGGCCTGGACCACCTCGTTGGTGATCCGACCCTCGGCGATTTCGCGCAGGGCCATGACGGTCGGCTTGTCCTTATCCCAGGGTAAGGTGGGCTCCACACCGTTGGCGAGCTGGCGTGCCCGCTTGGTCGCAAGCAGGACCAGGTCGAAACGGTTGTCCACGTGGTTCAGGCAGTCCTCTACGGTGATGCGGGCCATCGATCAATCACTCCAACAGCGGGTTCAAATGCTCGCCGGACCAGCACGACAGGACCGGCAGGACCGGCAGGGGCGGGCGGCGGGTCCGGCCGGGGCCTGGTTCAGGGCGCTCCGGGGACGCAGCGCGTGCGCGTATCGCCTCTTAGCCTAGCACAAGAGCCCTTGGGCGTACCCGGCGTCCGGCGGCGGCGGTGCGATCCAGACTGATTTGGTCGCGCGAACGCCGTAGGATGGACAAAGCCCGCGCGCGATGGTCCGGACCTGAGTTCACCAGGAAATGCTTGTCGCGTCGTTGTCGTTGTCGCGTCGTTGTCGTTGTCGTTGTCGTTGTCGTAATCGAGGTTATCGTAGCGCCCCGGATTCTCTCGCACGCCGAATTGCA
>NZ_CAIKKU010000309.1 GCF_903828115.1 uncultured Thiodictyon sp.
GGGCATGAAAGGAGCTTGTGGGAGCGGCCTCCGGCCGCGATGCGGCGCCGCGGCGAACGCCGATGCCGCGTTCCCCGCGCGGCCCGCCGCGGCTAACGGTCATGGCACCCGCGCCACCCCGGAACATGAAAGTCCTCTCGACCGTTAGCTCGATGACCAGTGTGCGGGGCGGCGTAGTCAGGGCTTCCAGCCCTGACTGTTCCAGCCCCGACACCGTCAGGCCAGGATGGCCTGACTACGCACTTTCACGGTAAAGCCGCTCCCACAGGCCCCCAAACACCAACCACCGGAACCAACGCCATGGGTCGCATCGTCGCAAGCAGTTTCCGCCCGGCCTGGTGGCTGCCCGGACCCCACCTCCAGACCGTCTGGCCGAGCCTGGCGCGGCGCCGGCCCGAACTGCCGCTCACACGCCGCCGCATCGAACTGGCCGACGGCGACTTCATCGACCTGGCCCTGGGCGCGGGCCGCGGGCCCCGCGTCCTGGTGATCCACGGACTGGAGGGGGACCTCCAGTCGCACTACGCCGGCACCCTGCTTAAGGTCTTGGCGCAGGCGGGCTACTGCCCCGTCTTCATGCACCTGCGCGGCTGCTCCGGCGAGCCCAACCGGCTGGCCCGCAGCTACCACTCCGGCGCCAGCGAGGACCTGCACGAGGTCCTGACCCACCTGGCACGCGACCCCGCGGGCCCGCCGCTCGCCGCCATCGGCTTCTCCCTGGGTGCTAACCTGCTGCTTAAATACCTGGGCGAACGCGGCGGCCACCCACCCGGCGACCCGCGCGCGCCCCTGCTCGGCGCCGGGATCGCGGTGTCAGCCCCCTTCGTCCTGCGCGACGCCATGCTGCGCCTGGATCAGGGTGCCTCGCGCGTCTACCGGACCTACCTGGTCGACCGGCTCAAGCTCGCCTTCCGGAGCAAGTTCGCCACCCTCCCCTGCCCGCTGTCCATCGACATCGCCGCGATCCACGGCTTCAACGAGTTCGACGACCAGGTCACCGCCCCCCTGTGCGGCTTCACCGGTGTCTTCGACTATTACAGCCGCGCCAGTTGCCGCGGCTACCTGCCCGCCATCAGCACCCCGACCCTGATCATCCACGCCCGCGACGACCCCTTCATGTTCCCGGCCACGGTCCCCTTCGAGCACGAGCTCGGCCCCGGCATCACGCTGGATCTCAGCGCGCACGGGGGGCATGTCGGCTTCGTCGCCGGCAGTCGGCCCTGGCGGCCGGAGTATTGGCTGGAGGAGCGGATCATCGGGTTTCTCCGGGACCTCCAGCAAAGCACCTGAAAGCCCGGGCGGGCCAGACCAGGCTGTCTGGCCCCAACACCGTCCGGCACAAACCCTAAGGGCTTCAGGTCTATGACTGAGGTTTACGATTCAAGATCGTCAATCATCGCGCGAATCGCGGCGGACAACGGGGCGACCTCATGGACGCATATCCACCACACCTGCTCGGCATCGATATCGAAATACCGGTGGGCAATCACATCACGGAAACCCATGACGCCTTTCCAATCGATTTGCGGATAGCTTGCAAACAACTTGCCGCCAGTCATACATCGATACCCTCCCGTTCGATACGCGCCTTGAGCGAGGGATTCATTCGCTCACGCAGCCGCACGATATCGACCTTGCGATGCACGCGGCACTCAAGGTCGTCCTTGATATGGACCAAGAGATAGGGATTCGGCGTCGTGGTCCGGACATAGACATCGAGATCACTGGCCGCTGTTGCGCTCCCACGCGCAAAGGACCCGAAGACGCCGAGCGCAAGGATGCCGAGCGCGTCCCCGCGATCCCGTTTGAAGTCGCGGAGCGCCGCGAGTATCCCTTCCTGCCCCCCATGCAGACCGATCGGTCGCCCATCAGGCGACGGACCAAGCGGGGGTACTGGTTTGCTGCTAGTCGGCATTTCGATCATACTCCAATCTACCGGCCTCCTGATACAGCTCGGCAAGGGCGGCCTCGGCCTTGTCATAGAGGGCGCAAAGGCTTGGTTCCTTCTTGATCAAGGGGTGACTGCCAAGGAATTGATAGACATAATCCGTGGCCACCGACGCACGATCCATGAACTCGAAATAGTGCCCGGGATTGATCGGGTCATCGCCGTCGTCCGCGACCAGGACCGGACGACCGTCGACCTCCCGCTCTTCGAGCACCGGCCGGCGGCAGGCATGGAGAAAATGGCGGATCTCCTCGCGCAGCTCCGCAAGCGTCTCGCCGTAGACGGTAACCGGCGCGAGGGTCCAGCTTTGGATGCTGCCATCCTCGTCATAGAAGACCTCGTGGATCTGATAAGACACCTCATCGGCGTCGGCACCGGCCTTACGCAGGACCCTGATATTCCAGCTTGACATCGGCTGTGACCTCTGATGGTTGGCGACCGCGTTCACCGGGGTTTCATCGACGGGGCACGGGCCCGCCGCCGCTATTGTGCGTTCCGGGGCGGCGCAGGCACCACGGAGTTTGGACCCGCTCCGCACCGGACCTGTAGGATGGGCAGAGCGCAGCGATGCCGATCATTCAGCACCGCGGTGACTCGTCGTCGCCGTTCCAGGCGGCGACCAGGGCATTGGCGTCCCGATAGGTGCGTCGCCTAGTCATCGTGCTCGCCCCGGCGTCGCTCTGCCTCCGCCAGCACGGCATCCCAAGCCATGGGCGGCAGGAGTTCCCCCGCGTCGATAGCCTGGGCACGCAGAGACTCCAGTCGACGCCACAGGTCAGTGCGTGGTGCAGCGCCTTCGTCGATCGGAGTGATCGCTGGGCCGGCGGTCCGCGCCCCGACCGCGTCGGGTGGGTCCACGATGACCGCCAACCGATGTCGGCCAGGTAACACGCTGGACGGCAGGCGCAACACCACGCCGCGCTGGGCATCGAGGTCGCAATCAAAGGTGAAGGTCTGCATGTCAGTCGCTCGTTCGGGTTGCGGGTAAGGCTTATGCTGCCCCGAATCCGCGGCCTCGTCCATCCGCACGGACAGCGGCATCTTACCGTGAAAGTCGCGCAGCGACGCTGTGGGAGCGGCTTTACCGCGAAAGTGCGTAGTCAGGCCATCCTGGCCTGACGGTGTCGGGGCTGGAACAGTCAGGGCTGGAAGCCCTGACTACGCCGCCCCGCACGCTGGCCATCGAGCTAGCGGTCGAGAGGACTTTCAGGTTCCGGGGTGGCGCGGGTGCCATGACCGTTAGCCGGTCCAGCGTGCAGGCGCCACTGATTGCTCTTGGATATGTCGCCAACCGCCACCGGCTAAAGCCTCGACCTCCGATTGCGGACGGACCGCTACTGGCCGGAAGGATGATCAAAGCCCTGATCCACCAGGTCCCTATCTTATTTGCGTTCATTTGCGGACAAATCGTCTCTTTGCGTTCACCAACTTCCGGAGTATCCATGTCCGCCGCGCCGATCTCAGTCGCGACCCTCGCCGCCATGAAGGCCCGGGGCGAGCGTATCACCTGCCTGACCTGTTACGACGCCAGTTTCGCGCGGCTGCTGGAGGCCGCCGGGGTGGACGTGATGCTGGTGGGCGACTCACTCGGCATGGTCGTGCAGGGGCATGAGACCACGGTGCCGGTCACGCTCGATCAGATGGCCTATCACTGCGCCTGCGTCGCCCGCGGGCGCAGTCGCGCGCTGTTGATCGCCGACTTCCCATTCCTGGTCGGCGCCACCCCCGAGCGGGCACTCGTCGGTGCCGCCCGTCTGATGCAGGAGGGCGGTGCCCAGGTGGTCAAACTGGAGGGTGGGGCCGGCGTGCTGGAGACGGTGCGGTGCCTGACGACACAGGGCGTACCGGTCTGCGGCCACCTGGGGCTGATGCCCCAATCGGTCAACCTCATCGGCGGCTACCGGTTTCAGGGGCGCGATGCGGACTCCGCCGAGACCATAGCGCGCGACGCCCTGGCACTCCAGGAGGCCGGCGCCAGTCTGCTGGTACTGGAATGCGTACCGGCGGCCCTGGCCCAGCAGATCAGCCGGTCATTGCGGATCCCGGTCATCGGCATCGGCGCCGGGGCCGGGTGCGACGGCCAGGTGCTGGTCGTCTACGACATGCTGGGCCTCAACCGCGGGCGGCCCCCGCGCTTCAGCCGTGACTTCCTGGCCGGCCGCGACTCGGTGCCCGCGGCCCTGGCCGCTTACGTCGCGGCGGTCAGGGATGGGAGTTTCCCCGGTCCGGCGGAAACCGCTTACTGACAAGGCCCCTTATACCGGGCCAGCCTTACCGAGGGGTGCGATCAGAACTGATGTGGTGACCGAGATCCCGAGTACGCTGTCGTTGTCGTAATCGAATAATCCGACCACGATTACGACAACGACAACGACAACGACGCCCGGTCCGTGAGAACGTCCGGTAGCTGTAGGGTACGCGATCACTACTATACGAAACGTGCGTTAATACATCAGTTCTGATCGCACCCTTACCGAGGAATCAAGATGCATATCGTCGAAGATCTCAACGGGCTGCGCGGCCAGGTCCGCACCTGGCGCGCGGCCGGCGAGCGCATCGGCTGCGTGCCCACCATGGGGAACCTCCATGAGGGACACCTCACCCTGGTGCGCGAGGCGCGGCGGCTGGCCCCGCGGGTGGTGGCGACTATCTTCGTCAATCCACTGCAATTCGGCCCCACCGAGGACCTGGCCGCCTATCCCCGCACCCCGGAGCAGGACCAGGCGGGTCTCGCCGCGGCCGGCTGCGACCTGCTGTTCGCCCCGACGGTCGCGACCATGTACCCCGCTGGACAGCAGACCCAGACGCGGGTAGAGGTGCCGGGGGTCTCCGACATCCTGTGCGGGGCCAGCCGCCCGGGGCACTTCATCGGCGTGGCGACGGTGGTGTGCAAGCTCTTCAACATGGTCCAGCCGGATCTCGCCCTGTTCGGGGAAAAGGACTTCCAGCAACTCCTCATCATCCGCCGGATGGCCGCCGACCTGGCCATGCCGGTCGAGGTCATCGGGGTCCCCACCGTCCGTGAGCCGGATGGGTTGGCGATGAGTTCGCGCAATGGCTATCTGACCAGCGGCGAGCGGGCCCAGGCACCGGCACTCTACCGCGCCCTGAGCGTCGCCGCCCGGGCGCTGGCGGCGGGACTGCCGGTGCCCCAGGTCGAGACCGAGGCCGCCGCGGCCCTTGCCGTGGCCGGGTTGCGACCCGATTATGTGAGCGTGCGCCGGGCCGCGGACCTGGGCGACCCGACGGCGGCAGACCGCGAACTGGTGGTCCTGGCAGCGGCCTATCTCGGGCGGGCGCGGTTGATCGACAACCTGCGCGTCAGCCGTCCGGCCGGCTGATCGGCGGCGGCCCGCAACAACAACAAAATCCTTGATGCAGCGCAGCAATGTCTGCGCTAGAATCCGCAACCAACCAAAATCACACGGGTTTTCTCGAGGTTTCCCAGACCCGAGCGACCCCAGGCCCAAGCGGCCATTTAGAGGATTGACCTGATGCAACTGACCTTGTTGAAGTGCAAGCTGCACCGTGCTTGCGTGACGCATGCCGAGGTGGACTACGAGGGCTCCTGCGCCATCGACGAGGAATTGCTGCGGCGCTCCGGGATCCGCGAGTACGAGCAGATCCAGATCTATAACGTAACCAATGGTGAGCGCTTCACCACCTACGCCATCCGCGCCCAGGCGGGCTCACGGGTGATCTCGGTCAACGGCGCGGCCGCGCACAAGGCGGCCCCGGGGGATCGGGTCATCATCTGTGCCTATGCCGGCATGAGCGAGGCCGAGGCGCGGGTCTTCAGACCCAGCCTGGTCTATCTGGACGAGTGCAATCACATTGTGCGCACCGGCGAGTCCATTCCCGCGCAGGCCGCCTGAGGATCGCGCCGACGGCTTGACCGCCCGGGCGGCGCGGGTCGATCAAGCCTCCAGAGGCCCGAAACGATCGCTGGGCTTGGCGCTGTCTTCGGTCATGCCGCGACGGCCTCGGCGCGCGCATTGACCAAGAATGGGGTTGTCCGCTCCTTCCAATCCAGCGCAGAGACGAAGACCCGGCTGATCGTAATCCCGTACTCCAACGACAAGCGCGAGGCCAGATGACCGGTGCGGTCGATCTCCGCACCATAGCGGTCGATCCGATCCAGTACCACCAGCAGGTCCAGGTCGGATTCTGGCTGGGCCTGGCCCCGAGCGTAGGAGCCGAACAAAAACAGCCCCTTGAGCCGGGGACCGTAGATCTCCGACAGCCCAGTCCTCAGGTCCAGACGCAGTGTGTCGATCGGCTCGTTCATGGGCGACGGGCTCGCTAGGTGGTTCGGATCGAGCGGAGCGGATAAGGGAGCACTTTTCCCTCCTTTTCCCTCAAGACCTGACCCCTGAATCAGTCTGGCAACACAGGCCAAAACTTCGGATTCATGATTTGATCGAAAGTCCAGGGACAGGATTCCGGGAACTCACCTAACCCGGTTTCTTCCGATGCTTTGGCAACCGCATCAGACCACACGTCAGACCACCAAAAGGAATGCCTCAACTCTGCTTTCAAGCTCGGTGTCTGATCAATACAGAGCCCGACTCGATTACGTTGCTCTTTGATGGTTCGCTGCCAACTATTGCCCCTTCCTCCTGGCTGATACTGCCACTTCAGCATGTGTGCCAGGAGGACCGCCATGCGGCTCGCCAATTCGCGTTTTTCGCTCTTGCCCACGTCTTCGATCTCATCGGCGATATGCTCGATATCCAGGGCATCGAAACGCCCGGCCCGAAGCAGTCGAGCCTGCTCGTTAGCCCAAGCTATCACGTCTATGTCGTAACTGTTCGGGTTAGCGCGCATTATGCCTCCTATCGGTCGTTAGGCTCTTCATGGCAGCGCCGGAGAAAACGCTCGTGGCGCGCCTCGCTTTTGAGTTAGGCTCCTATCTCGAGAGCCGCGGCAAGCGCCTGTGCAAGTTTGTTAAGCTTCTGTCTTGAGAGAGTCCCGACATAGTCCGTAAGGACGACCTTTGGTAAGCTCACAAGATCGTCGCAGTGGATGCTGGACGGGTGTTTCAGCCTCGATCAAGATTCCGGCCACTTGGGCTCGGCGGGTGCGTAGTCAGGCCATCTTGGCCTGACACCGTCAGGGCTGGAAGCCCTGACTACGCACTCCGCTGGCCGGGATTACGATCAAGGCCGGTGTTTCAGGCCTTCCTCTACGCCGACCAACACCTGAGTGCTTAGGCCGTGGAATGATGTGTATACCGGCGCACAAATCACGGTAGAAAAGCGCGACTCTATGAGAACTTGCCTACTCACCACGGCGAAGAC
>NZ_CAIKKU010000310.1 GCF_903828115.1 uncultured Thiodictyon sp.
TCCGCGAGTTCGAGTTCCGGGACGGCGTCCGCACCGGGTGCCACGTCTTCGGTTGCGATGGTGCTGTTGGTCGTCATAGAGATCGAGCCCTGAACTGCGGCTAAACACAATCGTTGTCGTTGTCGTTGTCGTTGTCGTAATAGTTGTCGTAATCGTAATCGTAATCGGAGAAGCGATGGCCTTTGGGGTGCGAGAGAATCCGGGGCGCTACGATAGCCTCGATTACGACAACGACAACGACAACGACAACGACAACGAAAATGGCGCTCGCACCGCGGCCTAGCGCGTAGCGATCGGCCAGTGCAGCAAATGCATCCCCAGCGACTCGGCATCCAGCGGCGGGCCGAACAGATAGCCCTGGGCGTAGCGGCAGTCGACGGCCCGCAGGACGTTGGACTGGACCTCGCGCTCGACGCCCAGGGCCATGACCTCGAGCCCCAGGTCGCGGCCCAGGCCGATGATGGCGCGGATGATCGCCTTGTCGCGGGGGCCGCGGCCGAGCTCGCGCACGAAGGAGCCGTGGACCTTGAGCCGGTCGATGGGGACGCGGTTGAGACGGCCGAGCGCGCTGGAGCCGGTGCCGAAGTCGTCGACCACCAGGCGCACGCCCAGGGCGCGCAGGTCGCTCAAGGCGGTGATGACGCGCGGGTTGTCACCCATGATGACCGACTCGGTGACCTCCAGTTCCAGGTCGCCGGGGGCAATCCCGGTCTCCTCCAGGACGCGGCGCACGGCCGGTAACAGGGTGGCCCGTTCGAGCTGCTGGATCGAGACGTTGACGGCGATCGTGGGGATCGCGAGCCCGGCCGCCCGCCAGGCGGCCAATTGCGCGCACGCCTGGGCCAGGACCCAATCGCCGATCTCGCTCACCAGCCCGATCCGCTCGGCGATCGGAATGAAGCGCGCCGGCGCGATGCTGCCCAACTCCGGGTGGGTCCAGCGCGCCAGGGCCTCGATCCCGCACAGGCGGCCGTCGGTCAGGACCACCTGGGGCTGGTAGTGCACCCGCAGTTCGTCGCGGGCCAGGGCGCCGCGCAGCGCGGTCTCCAGTGCGTGCTGCTCATGGATGGCGGCGGTCATCTCCGGGGCGTGGAACTGGTACTGGCCGCGCCCCCGTTCCTTGGCCCGGTACATGGCCAGATCAGCGCTCTGCAGCAGGGTCTCGGCGTCGGCCCCGTCGGCCGGGTGCAGCGCGATGCCGATGCTCGCGGAGATATGGATCGCGTGGCTATCGATAGGGATGGTCTCGGCTAGCACGCTCAGACAGGCGTCGGCCGCGATGGCGGCGCCGATGGCATCGGTCTCGCCGTCCAGGAGGATCAGGAACTCGTCGCCGCCGTGCCTGGCCAGGGTGTCGGCGGCGCGCAGGCGCTCACCGAGCCGCTCGGCCACCACCTCCAGCACGCGATCACCGACCCCATGGCCCAGGGTGTCGTTGACCGCCTTGAACCCGTCCAGGTCGACGAACAGGAGCGCCAGGCGCCCCGCATCGCGCCGGGCGCGGCGGATGGCGTGGGCCAGGCGGTCTTGGAGCAGCACGCGGTTGGGCAGCCGGGTCAGGGCATCATGGTGGGCGAGGAAGTCCAGGCGCTCCTGGGAGCGCTTGAGCTGGCTGATGTCGCTGAAGACGGCGACATAGTGGGTGGTCCGGTCAGTGTGGTCAGCCACCGCGCTGATGGTCAGCCACTCGGGGAAGATCTCCAGGTTTTTTCGGCGATTCCAGATCTCCCCCTGCCATTGTCCGCTCGCGCTCAGCGACTGCCAGAGTTGCGCGTAGAAACCCTGGTCGTGGCGTCCGGAACGCAGCACGCGCGGGGTCTGGCCCAGGACCTCCGACTCGGCGTAGCCCGTGATCCGGGTGAAGGCCTGATTGACGGCCAGGATGCAGGCCTGCGCGTCGGTGATGATGACGCCCTCGCTGGTGCTCTCGAAGACCCGGGCGGCCTGGCGCAGGCGCTCCTCGGTCTGCCGGATGTCGGTCACGTCGCGCAGCGTCGACACCACGCCCTGGGAGAGGTCGGTCCGATCCACGGCGGCGCAGGTCAGCAGGGTGTCGATGACCTGGCCGTCGCGGCGGCGCAGGCGAAACTCAAGTTCGGTGCTGCCCTCCCGGGCGAGCGTGGCATAGACTTCCTGTCCGATGCGCAGGAACTCCGCCTCGCAGGTGAAGACCAGGCGCGTGGATTGGCCCAGCAGCGACTCGCGCGGGTAACCGGTCAGTTCACACAGGCGGTCGTTCACCTCCACGAACACCCGGTCCACCAGCATGAAGATGCCCACCGGGGCGCTCTGCAGCAGCACCTTGAGGCGCGACTCGCTGCTGGCCGCCGCCGCGGCGGCGCTGCCCGCAGCGTGCACGCGCTCGCCCGTCCCGGCGCCGGTCGTCGGTTCGTCCCGGGGGGCCGGGGGCATGGGGGGGGCATCCGAGGGCATTGTGATTGCTGGTCTGGGGGTTGCGGGGGGTGGCCGCGGCGACTCGATCGGCGTTCAGCTTACCGCGAGTGTCCGTCCACAACCAGTCTTTTCGGCCCCTGTTCCGGCCCGTCCGGCAGGGCGCCGACCGGCGATTTTTCAAAGTATCGATGAAGAACCGTGCGCGCCCCCTGCCCGCTGCCATACAATCCGCGTTTTGGCGGGGCTTTGCGGCCGGGTGTCGCGGCACTGTCCGTGCCCTCTCCCTGGTCGCGACCGTCCGCCCCCGGTTCTTTCTCTGCGCGACCCTGAACAGCAGGTAATTCTCTACCATGATCCCGAGACGTTGCGGATTCCTCCCCCTTGGTGCGGCCCTGGCGCTCACCGTTGCGGCGCTTACGGCAGGGCCCTGGGGCCTGGCCGCGGCCGGCCCCGCGGCCCGCGGCTCCGAGCAGGGGGTGCCCGGCCACTTCACCTTCGCCTCCGTGGTGCGCCGTGCCGGTGACCTGGCGGCGGGGCCCTACCAGCCGGATCAGCCCGCGCTGCCCGCCTTCTTTGCCGATCTCAACTACGACCAGTACCGCGATCTGCGCTTCAAGCGCGATCAATCGATCTGGCGGGCCGAGTCCCTCCCGTTCCAGGTCGAACTCTTCCCGCGCGGCGGGTTGTTCAAGGACCGGGTGACGATCAACCTGATCGAGAACGGCAAGGCCGTCGCGGTGCCCTTCAAGGCCGGTTTCTACAAATACGGCAATAAGGAAAATGAGAAAGACCTGTCGGAGGTCGCGTCCGAGGTCCCTGAGGATCTCGGTTTCGCCGGGGTGCGCCTGCTCTACCCGCTCAATCGCGACGATGTCTTCGACGAGTTGGCGGTCTTCCTGGGGGCGAGCTATTTCCGCGCGGTGCCCCAGGGACTCAACTACGGGATCAGCGCCCGGGGGCTCGCCATCGACACCGGGCTCGCAAGCAAGGAGGAATTCCCGATCTTTCGTGAGTTCTGGCTGGAGAAACCGGACCGCGACGCCACCGCCATCACCATCTACGCCTTGCTGGATAGCGCGAGCGTCGCCGGGGCCTATCGGTTCCTGATCACCCCGGGGCTGGAGACGGTCATCGATGTGAAGGCCCAACTGTTCTTCCGGGAACGGGTGAAGAAGCTCGGGCTGGCCCCGCTGACCAGTATGTTCTTTCACGCCGAGGATACCGACCGCTTCATGGACGACTTCCGCCCCGAGGTCCACGACTCGGACGGCTTGTTCATAGAGACCGGCAGCGGGGAGCGCATCTGGCGTCCCTTGGTCAATTCCAAGGGCTTGCGGATCAGCGACTTCCATGCCGACAACCCCCGCGCCTTCGGTCTGCTGCAGCGCGACCGCGACTTTGCGAACTACCAGGACCTGGAGGCCCGCTACGAGAGGCGCCCGAGTGCGTTGGTGGAGCCCGACGGTGACTGGGGCAAGGGGGTGGTCGAGTTGGTCCAGATCCCGAGCGACTCCGAGCGCTATGACAACATCGCGGCCTTCTGGGTGCCGGAGCGCATGCCGTCGACCAGCAAGCCCTTCGAGTACAACTACCGTCTGCGCCTCGCGGCCGATCCGGAGGCGAAATTGACCGGCGGGCGCACCCTGTCCACGCGCATCGGCGCCGGCGGCACCAGCACCCTGGATTCCAACAAGCGTAAGTTCGTGGTCGACTTTGTCGGCCCGACCCTGGCCGGTCTGCCGGCCGATACCCCGGTCGAGGCCGTGGTCACGACCTCCGTCGGTACCCTGTCCAAGCCGGTGGTTCAGCCCAATCCGGAGGCCCGGGGTTGGCGGCTGTTCTTTGAACTGACCCCCGACGGCGACGGCCCCGTGGACCTGCGCGCCTACCTGAAGAAGGGTGATGACGTGCTGAGCGAAACCTGGAGCTTCCAATGGAATCGGGAATAGCGGCGGCGACGCTCGCCATGGGGCAGATCGCCGACGCGGCGCCCGTGGACGAGTCCGGCCAGTCCGCGGCGCCCTGGGAGCAGGTCGCCGGACGGGTCGCCGACTATCTGCGCGCCCTGGGTGTCACCGACCCATTGCACCTGGAGCGGCTCGGGTTGCGCATCCGCGAGCGTTTCGAGGCGCGTGTCGGTCGGGCCAAGTTGGAAGACCCGGTGGAGGCCGCCATCGAGGTGACCTACGCCCTGCTCGACCGTTGGTTGAGCGCCGAGTTGGGCATCGTGGGGGATCGCGACGCCCTGTTTACCGCGCGTGCGGCCGTCCTGAGCGGTGCAGTGCCGGGCTGGGCGGCGCGCTTTGCCGGAGTCTCCGAAGAGTCCTGCGCCGCCGCGATCCACGCGGCCGGCGTCCAGCCGCGGCCCCCGGACGCGCCCCTGACCATGGTGCCGAACACGATCGAACTCTTCTGGCGTCGCGTCGGCCGGGCGATTGCCGCCGGCCTGCGGCGCCTGATCGGCCTGCTGCCGGGTGATGCCGCCGCCGATCCGCACCAGGGGCCCCCGCGATGACCAGTGAATCCCGGATCGGCGTGCCCGGTCACCACTTCCGCCGTACCATCTTTTTCTCGCTGGTGCTGCTGACGACGCTGGGCGCGCTGAGCCTCTTGAGCGTCGCCTTCCAGGACAACGGCACCCAGTTGTTTGAACTGGTTCTACTCGGCCTCTACGCCATTCTCACCCTGTGGATCAGCGCCTCCTTCTGGACCGCGACCATCGGCTTCGCCATGCTCCTGACCGGGCGTGACCATTACGCCATCGCCACCGCGGACACCCGCGGTTCCGGGCCGGACGCACCGACCGGCCCGTTCAAGACCGCGCTGGTGATGCCGGTCTACAACGAGGACCCGGTGCGGGTCTTCGCCGGGTTGCGGGCGGTCTGGCAGTCACTGGTGGAGACCGGCCAACACGAGGGGTTTGAGATCTTCGTGCTGAGCGATACCCGCGACCCCGACATCTGGGTGCAGGAGGAACTGCTGTGGCGCCGCTGGGCCGCGGAACTGGGCGCGCCGGCGCGGCTCTTCTACCGCAACCGGGTGGAGAACACGAGCCGCAAGAGCGGCAATATCGCCGACTTTTGCCGCCGCTGGGGCGGGCGCTACCGCTACATGATCATCCTCGACGCCGACAGCATCATGTCCGGCGAGACCTTGGTGGAGATGGTGGCGCGCATGGAGCGCAACCCCTGTGTCGCCCTGATCCAGGTGCCGCCGGTGCCGGTCAACCGTGCCTCCTTCTTTGCGCGCATGATTCAGTTCGCCGGCAGCCTGTACGGGCGCATGTTCACCGCGGGGCTGTCCTATTGGCAACTGGGCACCAGCAACTTCTGGGGCCACAACGCCATCATCCGGGTCGCGCCCTTCGCCGCACACTGCGGACTGCCCAAGCTGCCGGGCCGCGAGCCCTTCGGGGGGGAGATCCTGAGCCACGACTTCGTGGAGGCGGCCCTGCTGCGCCGCGCCGGCTGGCGGGTCTGGCTGGCCTACGACCTGGGTGGGAGCTATGAGGAGATCCCGCCCACCCTGATCGACTACGCCAAGCGTGATCGGCGTTGGTGTCAGGGCAATCTCCAGCACAGCCGCCTGATCTTCGCGCGGGGCTTCAAGCCGCTGAGCCGGATCCACTTCGTCATGGGCGTGATGTCGTACATGGCCTCGCCCCTGTGGCTGATCTTTCTTGTGGTGACCGGCATCGCCGCCTGGTTCCAGAGCGGCGTGGAACCCGTCTATTTCTTCGGTGACAACTTCTTGCCGGTCTGGCCCGAGACCTTCACGGTGGAGATGACCACGGTCCTGTGGGTGACGCTGGCCATGCTATTCCTGCCCAAAATCCTGGCCCTGGTGCTGCTGGCCGCCAAGCGCGGCCTGCGGTTGCAGTTCGGCGGTCTGCTGCGGGCCTCGCTCAGCGTGCTGCTGGAGAGCCTGTTCTCGGTCCTGCTGGCCCCGGTGCTGATGCTGTTCCAGAGCAAATTCGTGGCGGCCATCCTGCTGCGCCAGAACGTCGGCTGGCCGGCCCAGCAGCGCGGCGACCACCAGACCGGATTCGCGGAGGCCTTCGCCACCCATCTGTCCCACACCCTGATCGCCGCGGTGGTCGGCTTCCTCACCTACCGCTATGTCCCGTCCTTCTTCTGGTGGTTCACGCCCGTCCTCGCAGGTCTGGCCCTCTCGATCCCGGTGTCGATGCTCACCAGCCGCGTCTGGCTCGGTCAGTTCGCCCGGCGTCTCGGCATCTTCCTGACCCCGGAAGAAACAGCCCAGCCGCGGGTGCTGCAACTGCTCGACGAGAACCTGGCGGCCGCCGCGGCCCCCGTCTGCGAGTCGGCGACCGGGGGCGACCTGTGGTACCGGGCGGTGGTGGACCCCTGCGCCTACGCGCTGCACGCCTCCCTGCTGCCGGACGAGACACCCAACCGCCGCCGTCGGCACTATCTGGAGGGCCTGATCTTCCAACTCCAGGACGACGGCGCCCACACGCTGAAGGCAAACGAAAAGCGCGCCCTGGTCTCGCACCGGGACGGGCTTTATGAACTGCATACCCTGCTGTGGGCGGGGTCGCGTTCCCCGAGTGCCGGGCGGACGCCGGCGGCGCCGGGCACTGGGGGCGCGGAGCACTAGTATCACCCGACGCAATTGCTCGGACCACTTGGCGTGGGGTGCGCCGTGCGCAATCCGTAGGGTCCGCTGCGCGGACCGGCGGCCCCGCCGACCGCGCCCTGGCCGGTCGAGTCCCGCCGCCGCGCGGCGGCTGTGGGAGCGGCTTTACCGTGAAAGTGCGTAGTCAGGCCATCCTGGCCTGACGGTGTCGGGGCTGGAACAGTCAGGGCTGGAAGCCCTGACTACGCCGCCCCGCACGCTGGCCATCGAGCTAGCGGTCGAGAGGACTTTCA
>NZ_CAIKKU010000311.1 GCF_903828115.1 uncultured Thiodictyon sp.
CCGACCAGGCTCACGGAATCCCCGGCGTCAGCCGATCCGGATGCTCGAACCAAGCCCCCTTTCACCTCCGATCAGTACCCCATTCCACCTTCTGTTGCATACCGACCCCAACGGGGTCGAATAGACCAGCCCAGGGCAACGCCCTGGGTTAGTTAGCGTTGTTGTTTCGGTCTAGCCCTGAAAGGGCGTGACACAACGGCGGGCTTCGTTATGTCACGCCCTTTCAGGGCTGGGTCTGTTATCCGTCATACCCAGGGCGTTGCCCTGGGCTGGTATGTCGCGCCCCTGCGGGGCTTGAGCGGCGCAAGATCAGGTGAAGTAAGGTACCAGGAGCCATCCCGATGGCCGAGGAAATCCAAAATCTTGTCTTGCTCATCCGGCGCGACACCCAGGCGCGGCTCGGCCGAATGGAGGGTGCATGATCGACCTGGAACTGCGCGAGACCGCTCAGGAGCAGCACCTTGATGGTCTGCCGACGGACAATTTCTTGGCGAAACCGCTCATGCAATCCCCAGAGAAATACCGATCAGCCGCCGGATCTCCGCGAGCTGCGCCTGGGTGACGTGCGAAGGCGTCGGGGTAATCCGCTGCTTGGAGGTGGTGGTGACGTGATGGGCCAGCGCGTAGCACGGTTTGGTGCAGCCGTTTTGGGGCGTGGGCGGGATCGCGACCGCGAGGTCGGCAATGGCAAGGTGGGCATCCCCTGCCAGGGGCACGAGGATGAGGTTCGGATAGGTGTCGTCGAACAGACCACGATCCTCGACCACGACGGCGGGGCGGCGCTTGCTGGGCTCCTTCGGCAAGGCGTCGCGCCAGTCCACCAAGACGATCTGTCCCGCGTCAAAGCTCACCGGGTTTGGCCCTCGCCGGAGGGCGTCCCCCAGTCCGAGTAAAACTCCCGGGCCTCGGCGCAGGCCTCGACATAGGCGCCGACGGTCCGGCTTTGGGCGCGGATGCGCTCGCGCCGCAGACGCTTGGCCTCAGTCGCCGCCACCTCCCGCAGATAGGTGGACAGGCCCACGCCGCGTTCCCGCGCCGCGTCTTCCAGCGTCAACTGGATGTCCTCGTCTAACCGTACTGAAATCGGATGGCCCATGGTCTTCCTCCAAAGCGGCTACTTCAGCATAGGACAGGCGCGCACGACCTGCCGGTAGCGATCCCCGTCAACCGCGCCGGCCCCGCGCGGCCACGCAGTCATGGAATCACCAGCGTCAACCCCGGCGTCAGCCGATCCGGATCGGCCAGGACGTGCCGGTTGGCCTCCCGGATCGCCCGCCAGCGGGCACCGTCACCATAGATGCGGTTGGCGATCAGGACCAGGGTATCGGCCGGCCGCACCCGGTAGACGCTGTGTGCCTCGGCCACCTGCGCGGCGGTGAACTGGGCGCGGTGCAGGGCCTGCTCCGCCTCCCGCACGGTGCGCCGCAGGCGGGCGTCGCCGCCGGCCTCGGCCCGGGTGAGTGCGTCGCGCAGGGCGGCGGCGGCAGTGGCCGACCGTGCCTGCGCCGTCTCCAGGGTGAGGGCGCCGCCCGCGGGGGCCGGGACCAGTGCACTCAGGGCCTTGAGCCGTTCGTCGAGGGCGTCGCGCTGCGTCTTCACGGCCCCCAGTTCAACGCTTAAGCTGGTCAGGCTCCCTTCGCGTTCACGCAATTGGGCGCGCAGGCCGGATTGGGCCTGTTCGGCCGCGCGCAGGCGCCCCAGCAGGTCCGCCTCGCCGCGGCGCTGGTCTTCCTGGCGTTGTTCGAGTTGGCGCTCCAGGTCCGCTTCGTGCTCGGTCTGGGCCGCGGCCGCGGTGGTGAGGTCGCGTACCTGATGCGCGGTCGCCGCCAGTTGCGCGGCGGTGTCGGCGTTCTGCTCCTGCGCGCGCCTGAGCTGGGTCTCCAGGTCGGCCTTGGCCTCGCGCAGCCGGCTGAGTTCGGCGCTCAGTCGGGCGCCCTCCTGGGTGCCCTCCGCCAGGCGCCGTTCCGCCTCCATGCGTGCCTGGTCCGCGGACTTGCGCGCCGCCGCGGACTCCTTGAGCTTGCCCTCGATGCCGCGCACCCGCTGCGTGAGGACCTCGACCTGGGTCGCCGGATCGACCGGCGGCTCGACCTGGGCCTGGACCCGCTCGGGTGCCGGGGGCGCCGTCCCCGCGGGCGGTGCGGCGGCGCCGACCGGCACCTCATCGGCCCGGGCGTCGACCGGCACCGGGGGGGTACCCGGCGCCAGGGCGAGCAGCACCAGTGCCAGGGTCAGGGTGCCCCAGCGCCGTGGGAGGCCCCGCCCGCCGCCCTGAGTCAGGCGGCGGGCGTGCCGGTGGTGCCCGGTCTCAGCCAACCGACGGCAGCCCGGCCAGGGCCATGGCGACCTCGGACTCGGCATAGACCAGGTCCTTGAGCTTGCCGCCCAGGTAATCGGTATAGGCCTGCATGTCGAAGTCACCGTGACCCGACAGCATGAAGAGGATGGTCTTGGCCTCGCCGCTCTCGCGGCACTTCTCGGCCTCCTCGATCGCCGCGCGCACCGCGTGGTTCGACTCGGGGGCCGGGATGATGCCCTCCGCCTTGGCGAACTGGATGCCGGCGGCGAAGCACTCCAACTGGTTGTAGGAGCGCGGGGAGATATAGCCGAGCTTGGCCAGGTGGCTGACCTGGGGCGCCATGCCGTGATAGCGCAGCCCGCCCGCGTGGAAGCCGGGGGGCACGAAGCTGGAGCCCAGCGTATACATCTTGCACAGGGGGGTCAGGTGGGCGGTGTCGCCGAAGTCATAGGCGAACAGGCCCTTCGTGAGGGTCGGGCAGGCGGAGGGCTCCACCGCGATGAACTCGATGTTGCCGCCCTCGCGCAGTTGCTTGCCCAGGAAAGGGAAGGCCAGCCCGGCAAAATTGCTGCCGCCGCCGGTGCAGCCGATGATCATGTCCGGGTGGGCCCCGGCCATCGCCATCTGCTCCATGGCCTCGATCCCGGTGACGGTCTGGTGCAGCAGGACATGGTTCAGTACGCTGCCGAGCGCGTACTTGGTGTCGTCGCGCTGGGCCGCCACCTCCACCGCCTCGCTGATGGCGATCCCCAGGCTGCCGGTGCTGTGCGGGTGCTCGGCCAGGATGGCGCGCCCGGAGGCCGTGGTGGTGCTGGGGCTGGCGATGCACTGGGCACCGAAGGTCTCCATGAAGGCGCGCCGGTAGGGCTTCTGGTTGTAGCTGACCTTGACCATGTAGACGATGATCTCAAGGTCGAAGAAGGACCCGGCGAGCGCGAGCGAGGAGCCCCACTGGCCGGCGCCGGTCTCGGTGGCGATGCGCTTCACGCCCTCGATCTTGTTGTAGAAGGCCTGGGGGATCGCGGTGTTGGGCTTGTGGCTGCCGGCGGGGCTCACGCCCTCGTACTTGTAATAGATTTTCGCCGGGGTGTTGAGCGCCTTCTCCAGGCGGCGGGCGCGAAAGAGCGGCGAGGGGCGCCACTGGCGATAGATCTCGCGTACCGGCTCGGGGATCGCGATCTCGCGCTCCGTGCTCATCTCCTGCTCGATCACCGCCCGCGGGAAGATCACCGCCAACTCGTCCGCCGTGATCGGCTGCTGGGTGCCGGGGTGCAGCACCGGGTCCAGCGGGACCGGCAGGTCCGCGTTGATGTTGTACCAATGCTTGGGCAGGTGTTCTTCGTCGAGCTGGTACTTGACCGTGTCGCTCATGATGCTCTCGGGCCTCGTGGGTGCAGGAGTCGGCGGCGGATGCCGGTGACTCGTCGGATCTGCCCAGTTTGCCAGGTTCTTTGCGCGCGCGCTTCAGGTCTGAGCGGGGCATACCGTGGGTCTGGCCCGCCGGTATGGGCCGCGACGCCCGCTCTGCTTCGCCGCTCAGGTCCGCTGGCCGGGTTCAGCCCCCACCCGCGGGGGGCCACTGCCGTTAAGTTAAGCGCCGCAGCCCAAGCCCCTGGAGTCCAAGGCTTCAGCCTTGGAGCGCGCCAAGGCTGAAGCCTTGGACTCCAGGCAGAGGCGACGCGGTCAGCGAGTGCGCCTTGACTTAATGGCAGTAACCCGCGGGGGCGGGTACCTCCAGTCGGCGTCGGCGCGGACTTCACCAACCTCACCTTCCGCGTCGCGGTCGACGGCACCAGCGTGTTGTCCGCGAGCTTTAACGGCGGCGGCCAACCCCTGTCGCTTGGTCGGGTCAACTTGACGATGGCTCCGATTTCGGTCACGTTTCACTTAATACTACAAAGTTGATTTGCGGACCAGGGTTGCCCTGATCCCGCAAGCGGACGCCTCCTTGACCGCCCCCCAACCCCGTGTGCCTGCCTGGGAGCTACCGATGCGCGTACCGCGACCACTGATCCTCCTGCCATTGACCCTTGCCTGCGCCACCGCGCTCCCGGTGTTGGCCAGTGACGTGACCGTCACCGGCGCCGCTGGTGCCAACGGCCGCGACGGTCATCCCGCGACGCCGGGCGGCCCTGGCCAGTCGGCCGCGGCGACCAATAAACCGGCTCCGGACCCCGCCAACTCCGCGACCGCCCTCGGCGGGCGCGGCGGCGCGGGCGGCAGCGGGGACCGGCCCGGGGCGGCGGCGGGCGCCGGCGGCGCGGGCGGCAATGCCACCGCGACGACGGTGACGACCAACGGC
>NZ_CAIKKU010000312.1 GCF_903828115.1 uncultured Thiodictyon sp.
CCGCCAGGTCGACGCCGGCTCCTGCAACGGCTGCGAGTTGGAGATCCACGCGCTGAATAATCCCTATTACGACCTGGAGCGCTTCGGACTGCACTTCGTCGCCTCCCCGCGCCACGCCGACGCCCTGCTGGTCACCGGCCCCGTCTCCCGCCATATGGAGACGGCCCTGCGCCGCACCTGGGCCGCGACCCCGATTCCAAAGCTCGTGATCGCCGCCGGCACCTGCGCCTGCGACGGCGGTGAATTCGGCGTCTCCTACGCCAGTTGCGGGGCGGTGGAGAATGTCATACCGGTGGATGTGAAGATCCCCGGTTGCCCGCCCGCGCCCCTGGACCTGCTGCGGGGTCTGTTAGCGGCGCTTGGGCGCGGTGCCGCGACGGTTAACCTGGGAAACGCAGCCGATTCTTGACCCGCCCCAGCGGGACGCCGCCATCGCCCCTCCGGGCGTCCCCAGAAAGCCATCAATTCGATCGTCCGGCAACAGGGCATCCGCGCAGGCCGCCCCGGTCGACCGACTGTGTCTACATCCTTCCGTCGGCCCAACCACTGCCAACGAGTCCTGGACGCGAATCACAGGCATCCGGTAAGCTATACTTCTGCACTGTACTCGAAGGCATACTCCCGCCCCCCGACCACGGAGACCGCCATGGCCACCTTCAGGGACCCCACCGACCGCCTTCTCGCGGACCTCTTCGCTGCCCTGCGCCGCGACGTCCTCAACCCTGCCGAACCCAGCCGCGCGCACCAGGATCTGCAACTCCACCTGACCCAGTTGGAGCGGGAGATCCGCGGGCGCCGGACGACCCAGCGATCCCGGTACGAGCCCCGCGACAGCCGCGCGGACCTCTATGATTTGGCCCCGGTGGCCTGTGCCACGCTCGACCACCACGGCCGGATCACCCAATTGAACAAGGCGGCCACCCAACTGCTGGAGGTCGAGCGACAACCGGCGCCGGGGCTGGTGCTCGGCTCCAGGCTTGCCCCCGCAGATCGGCGCGTCCTACTCGCCAGCCTCGCGCGGGTGTTGAGCAAGGGCGAGGATGAATCCATCGAAGTGAGCCTGGGACACCCACCGGCACCCGGGCGCGACCTGCTCCTGGTCATCCGCCGCGAGCCGCCAAGCCCGGCCGAGGAGGTCCCCGCCGCCTGCTACGTCGCCCTGTTGGATATCACCGAAGTCAAGCGGACCCAGGCCGCACTGACTCGCCGCCAGGGCTTTCTGCAGTCAGTCATCGACAGTGTCGCGGCCCCTATCCTTGTGATCGGCACCAACTACCAGGTGCTGTTGACCAACGCCGCGGCGCTGGCGGCAGGTCCGCTGGCCGCCGAAGGACCGGACGGACCCGGTCCGGCGCACGCGGTGTTGGCGGGAGCCACGGCCGTGAAGATGATCCAGCGCCATCTGGGGCCGGACGGGCGGCCCCGCTGGATCGAGTTGATCGGCACGCCCCTGCGCAGCCCTGACGGCGAGGTCTTGGGCGTGATCGAGTCCGCTTACGACATCACCACGCATGTGGACCTGACCGAACAGCTCAAAGAGCGTGAACTGCAACTGACACACGCGGCGCATCACGACGCACTCACCGGGCTGCCCAACCGCTTTCTCTTGGCCGACCGCCTGAATCAGGCGATGCGTCAGGCCCATCGACAGAACCGGCAGACGGCAGTGCTCTTCCTCGATCTGGATCGCTTCAAGTCGATCAACGACAGCCTTGGACACGCCATCGGCGACCAGGTGTTGAAGCAGGCCGCCCAGCGCATTTGCGCCGTCGTGCGCGAGAGCGACACGGTCGCCCGCCTGGGTGGCGATGAGTTCGTCGTCATCCTCACCGGATTGAAGGAAGGCAGCGAAGCCGCATTGCCCGCCGAGACGCTGCTCGCGACACTTAAAGAGCCTTTCACGGTCACTACCCCGCCCCTCGCTGTGACCGCGAGTGTCGGCATCAGCCTCTACCCGCAGGACGGCACCGACGTGGACGCGCTGCTGACCCACGCCGACGCCGCCTTGTACCAGGCCAAGGGCGAGGGCCGCGACACCTTCCGCTACTACACCGATACCATGACGGCGCATCCCTTCGCCCAGGTCTCCCTTGAGGCAGCCCTACGCCAGGCCGTCGCCAACCAGGAATTCGTCCTCCATTACCAGCCCCAGCATGACCTGGAGACCGGCCGGATCGCCGGTCTGGAGGCGCTGATCCGTTGGAACCACCCATTGATGGGTTTGATCGAGCCAATGCAGTTCATCCCCATGGCGGAGTCCACAGGGATCATCGCCCCGATCAGCGCCTGGGTGGTGCGCGCCGCTGCGGCCCAGATGAAGGCATGGCGGGACCAGGGGCTGCTGAGTGACGCGGCGGTCTGGGTCAACTTGTCGACTCGCGACATGCAGAACCCGGACCTCGCAGCGGGCATCGAGGATATCGTCCGCGAGGCCGGTTTGGCCCCGGCCGACTTCGCGGTCGAGATCACCGAAAGCTGGATCATGCTCAACCCGGAGGCAGCGGCCGGAAACATTCGCCGCCTCCAGACCTCAGGTATCGACGTCGGTATCGATGACTTCGGCACCGGGTACTCCTCCCTGGCTGCGCTCAAGCGTCTGGCCGTCCGCGAGTTCAAGATCGACCGGTCCTTCATCGCGGCGCTTCCCGGGGGTGCGGACGACAGCGCCATCGCACGCGCGGTCATCGCCCTGGGCCGGGCACTGGGCCTACGCGTCGTCGCGGAGGGGATCGAAACCCAAGCCCAGGCAGAGTTCCTCCACACCGAGGGGTGCCAGTTCGGCCAGGGCTTCTATTTCAGCCGCGCGCTCCCGGCAGCAGAGTTCGAGGTCTACGCCCGGGCCCAGCCCCAACTGCCGCCGCCGACCGAGGCAAGACGATTGCAGTAACGATCGGTGCAGCCGCTTGTGCGCCTTGATCATAACCCCGGCCACACGCCCTTGCAGCAACCCGTCGCGGCCGGGGGGCC
>NZ_CAIKKU010000313.1 GCF_903828115.1 uncultured Thiodictyon sp.
AGCGATGCACTTTGGGCTGCGAGAGAATCCGGGGGCTACGATAACCTCGATTACGACAACGACAACGACAACGAAAATGGCGCTATAGGCAGCCCCTGATGGAATTGTTTAATTTATTCGTGAACCGTTTCTTGGTCCGCGTATGACTGCGAATAGAATTGCCGTCCTGGCCATCACCCGCCCGGGTGTCGCCCTGGCGGGGCGGCTGGTCGCGGCCCTGCCGGGGGCGCACCTGTTCGTTCCCGCGACCCTGGGTCCGCAGGCGGCGGTCGCCGTCCCGGGTGCCCACACCGGTTACGATGGTCCCACGCGGGACCAGATGCCGGGCCTGTTCGCGGACTGGGAGGCCATCATCGCCACCTTCTCCCTGGGCGCCCTGGTGCGGCTGATCGCCCCGCACCTGCGCGACAAATACCGGGATCCGGCGGTGCTGGTGCTCGACGAGGCGGGGCGCTTCGTCATCCCGGTCCTCTCCGGCCATCTGGGCGGGGCCAATGCCCTGGCGGGGCGTGTCGCGCTGGTCTTGGGGGCGACCGCGGTGCTGACGACCGCCTCGGACGTGCAGCAGACGCTGGCCGTGGACCTGCTCGGGCGCGAGTTGGGCTGGACCCTTCAGGCTTGCTCCAGGGACCTGCTGCGGGCGAGTGCCGCGGTGGTCAACGGGGAGCCGGTCGCCCTGGTGCAGGAGTCCGGCAGCCCGGACTGGTGGCGCGGTCATGCCAATGGCCGCAACGGGCCGCTGCCGCCCAACCTGCACTGTCTGGACCCCGGTAAGCCGCTGGACTTAGGCGGCTATCGCGCCCTGCTCTGGATCGGCAGCCGCGCCCCGCCCGCGCGCCTGACCGCGGGGTTCGATGGTCCAGTAATCGTCTACCTGGCTAAAGAAAGTACGTTAGTACGTTAGTACGTGAGTACGTTAAGAGGGGCTCACACTCACGTACTTCCGTACTCACGTACTTCCGTACTTCCGTCTGAAGGAGAATGCATGGCTGCCACCCCCATCCCCGCGCGTCCGCGCCTCGCCCTGGGCCTGGGCTGCGACCGCGGCACCCCGCTTGCGACCCTGGAGCGGGCAGTCGCCGAGGCCCTGGCCGGGCTGGCTGCCGAGCTCAGTCAAGTGGTCGTCGCCGCGAGCATCGATCTCAAGGCGGACGAGGCGGGGCTGCTGCAATTGGCCGCGGTCCACGGCTGGCCGTTGCGCTTCTACAGCGCCGCCCAACTGGCGGCGGTACCGGTGCCCAATCCATCACCGACGGTGCTTCGGCATACGGGCACGCCCTCGGTCAGCGCGGCGGCGGCCCTATTGGCAGCGGGGTGCGCGGGCGGCCCCCTGCTCCTGGAAAAACATAAACTGCAAGATGCCGCGGGCAAGCACGCCACGGTGTCCATTGCGAGGATCGACGATGACTGAACCTAAGCCCCCCGGCAAACTCTTCCTGGTCGGGCTCGGCCCCGGGGGGCGCGAGCACATGACCGGGCGCGCCCGGGAGGCCATCGCCGCGGCCGATACCCTGATCGGCCACGCCACCTACCTGCGCCTGGTGGCGGATCTGGTCGGTGACCAGCAGGTGGTCAAGAGCGGTATGACCGAGGAGGTGGAGCGCGCCCGCCTGGCGGTGGAACTGGCCCAGGCGGGCCGCACCGTGGCCCTGATCTCGTCCGGGGACAGCGGGGTCTACGGGATGGCGGGGCTGACCTTCGAGGTCCTGTTCCAGTCGGGCTGGACGCCGGAAACCGGCTTCCCGGTGGAGGTCGTCCCCGGGGCCACAGCGCTGACGAGTTGCGCGGCCCTGGTGGGCGCCCCGCTCAGCCACGACTTCTGCGCCATCTCGCTGTCCGACCTGCTGACGCCCTGGCCGGTGATTGCCCGGCGGCTCAACGCGGCAGCGGCGGCGGACTTCGTCTGCGCACTCTACAACCCCAAGAGCGGGCGGCGCACCCGCCAGCTCCAGGAGGCGCAGCGCCTGTTCCTGTGCCATCGTCGCCCGGACACCCCGGTGGCCCTGGTCCACGCCGCCTTCCGGCCGCGCCAGCGGGTCGAACTCACCACGCTGGCGGCGCTCGACGGGTGCGAGATCGGGATGTTGACGACTGTCCTGATCGGCAACAGTCAGACCCAGGTGCGCCACGGCCTGCTGATCACCCCCCGTGGTTATACCAACAAGTATGACCTGGCCGGCGGCACCACGGTCGCGGGGGAGCGCGCCGGGACCTCGCTCTCCAGCGGACTGGACGCCTGGCTTGCCGCGATCCGCGCCAGTGCCGAGGGCGTGGAGCAGCTCGCCGCCCGCTACCAGTTGCCGGCCCGCTACATCGCCGAACTGTTGGACGCCCCGGACGCCGCTGCGACCGAGGCAGACATTGATCTACTGCGGAGCCCGCGCGCTGATGTACGCCATTGACCGCCACGCCTGGACCAACCGCTGGTACCGGCACCACCCCGGGGAGCGGCTGCTGCTCGCCGACGGGGGCCTGCTTCTGGCCCTGACCCTGCCACCCCTGACCGCCGGGCCCTTGCTGTGCGCCCTCATGGCCGGGGCGACGGTGGCCGGGGCCCGGGTCCCGGCCCGCGCCTTCCTGGGGGTCATGGCCCTGCCCGCGGGATTTCTGCTCACCAGTGCGCCCTTTCTCGCGCTCTCGCTCGATCTTAGTGACGGGGTCCGCCTCGCCTACTCACCCGCGGGGGCGGCGGCGGCCCTGACGGTGACGCTGCGCTCACTGGGGGCACTGTCCTGCCTAGCTTTTCTGACACTAACCACCCCGGTCGCGGAACTGGTCCCCTGGCTGCGCCGCGTGGGGGTGCCGGCGGCCGTGGTCGAGATCGCGCTCCTGATCTATCGGCTGATCTTCATCTTCATGGAGCGTGCCCTGGCGGGTCAGCAGGCCCAGGCCGCGCGGCAGGGGTACAGCACCAGGCGCCGCGGTCTCAGGTCACTGGGACTCCTGGTCGCGACCCTGTTCCAGCGCGCCCTGGAGCGGGCGCGGCGGCTCGAGGTCGGGCTCGCCGCGCGCGGCTATGTCGGCGAGTTGCGCGTCCTGACGCCGGAGCGCCGTCTGTCGCCGCGCCGGCTGGCGGGGATCGGGGGCCTGCTGCTGGCGGTCGCGCTGGGGTCGCTCCTGCTGGATCGCGCCCTGGCATGAGCCCGCTTATCCTGGCCGCCCGGGGGCTCGAATACGACTACCCCGGGGCCATCGCCGCGCTGCGCGGGCTGGATCTGACGGTACCGCGGGGCCGCAAACTCGCGCTCCTGGGTGCCAACGGCTGCGGCAAGACCACCCTGCTCCTGCACCTGAACGGCACGCTCAAGCCCTCCCGCGGTCAGGTGCTGCTGGACGGCCAGGCCGCCGACTATGGCCGGCGGGCGCTCGGCGCCTGGCGCAACCGGGTCGGGCTGGTGTTGCAGGAACCGGACGACCAACTCTTCTCGGCCACCGTCTACCAGGACGTCTCCTTCGGTCCACTCAATCAGGGGCTGCCGGAGGCGATGGTGCGGGCGCGGGTCGAGGCGTCGCTGGAAACCCTGCGCATCACCGCCTTGGCGCAGCGCCCGACCCATGCCCTGAGCTTCGGGCAGAAGAAGCGGGTCGCCATCGCCGGGGTCCTGGCCATGCAGCCCGAGGTCCTGATCCTGGACGAACCCACCGCCGGGCTCGACCCCCGCGGGGTCGCCCACCTGCTCGCCGCCCTGGAGCAACTGCGCCTGGCGGGTACGACCCTGGTCTTCTCCACCCACGATGTCGACCTGGCCTACGGCTGGGCCGACGAGGTCGCGATCCTGGGACAAGGCCTGGTGCTCTGCCAAGGCGAGGCCCTGGCGACCCTGGCCGATCCCGAGCGCCTGCACGCCGCGCACCTCAAGACGCCCACGCTGCTGGCCCTGGCCGTGGCCATGGGGGTCGCCGATGGCCCGGGGGGGCCGCCCCGCACCCAGGCTGCCCTGGTCGCACGCCTGCGCGGGCGCTCGGGGGATGGGGAGGAGATTGGGGAAGTGGTCGCTGCGGCTTCCCCGTAGCCCGGATGGAGCGCTGCGGAATCCGGCGACAACCTCGCGGATATAATAGATATCAGCAACTTGTAGCGAACACCTGGATTCCGCTGCGCTCCATCCAGGCTACGACCTGAGAAATCCTGTTAATCCTGTCCATTTCTCAAGGTCACGGATAATCTCGAATGAGATCGGGATCTGCGCTTGGAGATATTAGGCCCACTGACCACTCTGAAGCGCGCAAGCCCGGCCGCCAGGTGGTACCGACTCATCGATCCGCGGGCAGCGCAGTGAAGAGTGCCGGGTCGTTGAGCAGGCCGGCGGCGATGTTGACCGTCAGGGCCAGGAGCGTGGTATTGAAGGCGAAGGCGATCAGGCCCTGGACCATGACCAGTCGCCGCATCCGGGTCGTCGCCAGCCCAACATCCGCCGTCTGGGAGGTCATCCCGATGACGATGGCGAAATACATGAAGTCCATGTAAGCGGGGGGGTCTCGACCAGGAAACGCAAGCGCCGGCTCGACACTCTCGCTTCGCGGCCCGTAATAGGCGTGGGCGTAGTGCAGGGCAAAGGAGGTATGGACCAGCAGCCAGGAGGCCAGGAAGGTGACCACCACCAGGGCGAGACGAAGTTGGCGCTCCTCCAGTGGGATCTTCTCCAGGCCCCAGAGTACCATCACGATCGCGGCCACGCTGGCCATTGCCGCGGCCACCGTCAGAAACAGTACCAGCATAGCGCCGTCGTCCTGTAAGCTCGCTCGGCGCTTCATCTGTTCAATCGAGGTACGAGCGAACAGGTGCCAGGCCAGCACGAGATAAAGCCCCGCCCCGATATCCCAGGTGATCAGGGCGCGCAGTGTCGGCTCGATCGGCGTCAGCAGCAGCATCAGATAGGAAAGGACCCCGATCACCACCGAGCCGGCGAGCCGCCCGTGAATGCAAATGTGAGACCACAGCTTGAGGATTGAGGTAGGGATGTGATTCATCGGTAGCCTTGATGTTTACGACGGATCGGGGGTGAAGCGGCTCCCGGGCGCATACTTGCACAATCTCGAGGCTTGGACGAGGGGAATTCTATTACGACCTCAGCACTTTGGTGCGAGGGTGCGGTGGACAAGGCGTGCGGACCGGCCCGCGGGCTTGGCACGACGGCCCGGCGCGGCGCAGCTACCGGCGGTCTTGCGTTGGTCGACTGCGCTGGGCTTGTCCACCCTACGGACTGGCACCACCCACCGCCGACGGCTGGGGCGAAGTTTCCCCGGTCGCGGTGATCGAATCAACTGCCTGCCGTTGCCGCCGATCACGCCGCCGACGCGGCGGCGGGCCTCGATCATCGTTCCGGCCGCCCCGGGCCGGAGTCCAAGGCTTCAGCCTGGGATGGACAGGG
>NZ_CAIKKU010000314.1 GCF_903828115.1 uncultured Thiodictyon sp.
CCTTCGGCCTGCGGGTGCAGCCGCGCCGCGGCCGACCCAAGGAGCCGGAGATCCGGCGGCGCGTCCTGCGCCTGCTGGATCTCGTGCAGATGGACTGGCTTGCCGACCGCTTCCCGTCGCAACTCTCCGGCGGTCAGCGCCAGCGCATCGCGCTCGCCAGGGCGCTGGCGGTCGAACCACGGGTGCTGCTGCTCGACGAGCCCTTCGGCGCCCTGGATGCCCAGGTGCGCAAGGAGTTGCGGCGCTGGCTGCGCGACCTGCACGACGACCTGCACGTCACCTCCATCTTCGTCACCCATGACCAGGAGGAGGCCCTGGAGGTCGCCGACCGGGTGGTGCTGATGAACCGCGGGCGGGTCGAGCAGGTCGGCAGCCCCGACCAGGTCTATGAGCACCCGGCCAGCCCCTTTGTCTATGGCTTCTTGGGCGCCGCCAACGTCTTCCACGGCCGGGTGGACGGTGCCCACGTCCGCGTGGGCGAGTCGAACCTGACCCACGACGGGAGCAACGCCGTCCAGGGGACGGACGTGGTCGGTTTCGCCCGCCCCCACGAACTGGACATCGTCACCGATCTCGACACCCCCAATGGGCTGGACGCCCTGGTGCGGCGGGTCCTGGCCTTCGGCGGCAGTGTCCGGGTGGAACTGGACGGTATTGAGGAGGTCGCGATGGGGACCGAGCCGAAACACTATGAAGTCCTCCTGCCGCGGGAACGGGCGAGCGGCCTGACCCAGGGTCAGCGGGTGCGCCTGGTGCCGACGCCGCTGCGGGTGTTCCGGCACGAGGCGGCCTGACATGAACTTCCAACAGTTACGCATCCTGCGCGCCACGGTGCAGAACAATTTCAACCTCACCGAGGTGGCCAGCGCGCTCTTTACCGCCCAGTCCGGCGTATCCAAGCACATCAAGGACCTGGAAGACGAATTGGGCGTGGAGATCTTCGTGCGCCGCGGCAAGCGCCTGCTGGGGCTGACCGAACCCGGCAAGGAACTGCTGCCGATCGTGGAGCGCATCCTGCTCGACACCGGCAACATCAAGCGCCTGGGCGAGCAGTTCGCCCAACGCGATGAGGGACGCCTGGTCATCGCCACCACCCATACCCAGGCGCGCTACGCCCTGCCGCCGGTGGTGGCCGGCTTCAAACAGGAACTCCCCAAGGTGCACCTGGAACTGCGCCAATGCGGCCCCCGGGAGGTCGTCGCGCTGTTGCGGGCGGGGGAGGTCGACATCGGGCTCGCCACCGAGGCGGTGGGCGATGACGAGGACCTGGTGAGCTTTCCCTTCTACTCCTGGCATCACGCCGCGATCGTTCCCGACGGGCACCCGCTCGCGGCCCTGGAACCGCTCACCCTGGAGGCACTGGCCGACTGGCCGCTCATCACCTATTCCGAGGGCTATACCGGCCGCGCCCGTATCGATGCCGCCTTCGCCGCCGCGGGCCTGGCACCGGATGTCGTCATGTCCGCACTCGACGCCGATGTCATCAAGTCCTACGTGGAACTCGGCCTGGGGGTCGGCATCATCGCCGCCATGGCCTTCCATCCGGTGCGCGACGCCGGCCTGCGGCTGCTCCCCACTGACGGGCTCTTTGCCGCCAATACCACCCGCATTGCGCTGCGCCGCGGCCACTATCTGCGTGACTATGCCGTCCGCTTCGTCACCTGCTGCGCCCCGGCCCTCACCGCCGAGCAGGTGAGAGACGCGGTGTTCCCCAAGGTCGCGGCCGAATAAACAAAGCACAAGCCCTATCTGGTCCCGGTGATCAAGGTCGCCACCGGTGCCTTGTTCGGCCAGCGCGCGAAGCTCTTTGTCCGGACCGAGGACGGGCATCCCGCCCCGCCTGAGTCGCTCTATGTCCAGGCCTGGGATGCCGACGACGTGGTGTTTCTGGACCGCTTCCTGCGCACCTTCCATGCGTTGAACCACCTGCACCAGGGCCATGACGGTCGTGAGCTGCTGGTGCTGGACGTGCATCTGCGCCATGTGGCCGCGCTGCCCGAGCACCACGGCGAGGTCTTCGAGACCCTGTTGCACCGCTTCGGTCTGCGGACCGACCAGGTGGTGCTGCGCCTGGACGCGCGGGCACTGCACACGGATGCCCACGTGCAGGAGGCGGCCAGGAGTTTCACCGGCTACGGCTACCGGCTGCTCGCGGCAGGACCGGACCTCGACCACACGGACTGGGACCTGCTCGGTGCGCTCGGCGTGCGCTGGGTCGCGCCCCAGGTCCAGGACCTTGAGGTGCGCTACGACCGCGGGGAGCGGTGGCGAGCGCAGACCGCGACCGGCGGCCGCATCGGGTTATGGCTCGCGGGGATCGACGACCCGGAGGCGCTGGCGCGCGCCGGCGCCCTGGGCGCCGACCTGATCGAGGGTAACCAGTCGTCGCGGGCCGCCCGGCAGGCGCCGCCCCGGTATCCCTTGAGCCCGGCGGACGTTGCGGTCTGAGGCCGGATCGGGTCTCATCCGCCGATCCACGACACCGCAACCCGAGGTCCCCATGTCCGCCACGACCCTGATCGTTCCCGGATTCCACGGCAGTGGTCCGGGGCACTGGCAAACCTGGATGGAGTCCCGCGTTGGCGGCGCCCGGCGAGTGGCGGGGATCGACTGGGAGTCCCCGGTTCTGGAGACTTGGGCCGCGGCCCTGCGCCACGAGATCCGGCGCTCGCCCGGTCCGGTCTGGCTGGTGGCGCACAGCTTCGGCTGTCTCGTCGCGGTCGTGGCCGGCGCGGCGCTCGCGGATCGCGTGGCCGGGGCCTTGCTCGTGGCGCCGGCGGACCCGGAGCGTTTCTCCGCACTGGGGCTGCGCGAAGACCGCGCCGCCGGCATCGACAGCCTGGCAGCCTCACTCCCCAGACAGAACCTCGGCTTTCCGAGTCTGGTGGTCGCGAGCGGCAACGACCCCTGGATGACGACCCGGAACCTGACCCCTTGGTCTGAGGCCTGGGGCAGCCGTCTCATCGGCATCGGCCAGGCCGGACA
>NZ_CAIKKU010000315.1 GCF_903828115.1 uncultured Thiodictyon sp.
CTACCCGGGATCTCGGTCACCACATCAGTTCTGATCGCACCCGGGGGTGGGGGCGGGGGCGGGGGCGGGGGTTTCTCTGGCAGGGCGGCGGGCCTATGATGGGCCTTTGGCCGGCGGCACAGCGGCCACGGCGCCGCCGCAGCGACAGGGGTCTTTCATGCACAGCACCAGGCCGACCACGCGCTTCCAGGTCGAGCTCATCAAGCCATCCCACTACGACGATGACGGCTATGTGATCCAGTGGGTCAAGGCGTGGATTCCATCCAACTCGCTGGCGAGCCTCTACGGTCTCGCGCGCAATGCCAACCAGGCGGCGGTCCTGGGCGCGGGCGTGGAAATCCTCATCAACGCCTATGACGAGACCAACACGGTGGTGCCGGTGGGGCAGATCGTCCGCCGCCTCCAGCGCAACCCCGGCGGGGGCCTGGTGTGTCTGGTGGGGGTGCAGTCCAACCAGTTCCCCCGCGCCATGGACCTGGCGCGCCGCTTTCGCGCCGCGGGGATCCAGGTCGCGATCGGGGGCTTTCATGTCAGCGGCGTGCTCGCCATGCTCCCGCAGATCCCCCCGGAACTGCGCGAGGCGATGGCGCTCGGCATTACCCTGTTCGCGGGTGAGGCTGAGGGGCGCTTCGCGGACCTGCTGCGGGCGGCCTATGAACGGCGCCTGGCGCCGCTCTACAACTTCATGGATCAACTGCCGCAACTGCAAGGCCAGTCCCTGCCCTATCTCCCGCCGGCGGTGGCGCGGCGCTATGCCCCCATGCCCGGCACCTTCGACGCCGGGCGCGGCTGCCCCTTCCTGTGCAGTTTCTGCACCATCATCAATGTCCAGGGGCGCACCTCGCGCTTCCGTGACCCGGACGACATCGAGCGGCTGCTGCGTGCCAACCTGGCTCACGGTATCCGGCACTATTTCATCACCGACGATAATTTTTCCCGCAACCGCAACTGGGAGCCGATCTTCGATCGCATCGCCGCGGTGCGGCGCGAACTCGGGGTCAAGTTCAACTTCACGATCCAGGTGGACACGATGTGTCACACCCTGCCGGGCTTCGTCACCAAGGCGCGGGCGGCGGGCGTCTCCCGGGTCTTCCTGGGGCTGGAGAACATCAATCCGGCCAATCTCAAGTCCGCCAACAAGAAACAGAACAAGATCGCCAACTACCGCGCCATGCTGCTCGCCTGGCAGCGGCAGCGGGTGACCACTTATTGCGGCTACATCCTGGGCTTTCCCGACGACACGCCGCAGAGCATCCTGGCCGACATCGAGACCATCAAACGGGAACTGCCGCTCGATATCCTGGAGTTTTTCTGCCTGACCCCCCTGCCCGGCTCGGCCGACCACCAGGCACTGCACGCGCAAGGCGCACCGCTGGACCCGGACCTCAACATCTATGACTTGGAGCACGTCTGCACCACCCATCCACGGATGACCAAGGCGCAGTGGCAGGGGGTCTATCGGGCGGCCTGGGACAGCTATTACTCCATGGCGCACCTGGAGACCCTGATGCGGCGCGCCGCGGCCTTCGACCGCAACCCTAAACGCATAATGGAGATCGCACTCGAGTTCTACGGCTGCTTCAGGTTCGAGCGCGTACACCCGCTCCAGGGCGGGTTTCTCCGGCGCAAGGTCCGCACCGAGCGCCGGCCGGGACTGCCCCGCGAGCGCCCCTGGGTCTTCTACCCAAGACGGATCGGGGAGATAGGGCGCACCTACACCGGCCTACTCGCCTACGCCTGGCGGGTCTGGCGCCTTTACAGGAAGGTGAAAAAGGACACGGAGCGTCCCGGTTACAGCTATTTCGATCAGGCGCTGGAGCCGGTCAGTAACGAGTCAAGAACAAGTTAAACACGAACACAATCGTCGTTGTCGTTGTCGTGATCGAGTTTATCGTAGCGCCCTGGATGCTCTCGCACCCAAATTGCATCGCTTCTCCGATTACGACAACGACAACGACAACGACAATAGCGCTGGAAGCACTCCCTGAACCGTTCCTTCGACCCCGGAGCCATCAATGACCCAAGCACTGAACCTGGAGCTATCCGCGCTGACTGCCGTGTCCCCGGTGGACGGGCGCTACGGCGCCAAGACCGCGGACCTGCGCCCGATCTTCAGCGAGTACGGGCTGATCCGCTACCGCGTGCTGGTGGAGGTGCGCTGGCTGCAGGCCCTGGCGCGGCATCCCGCGATCCCCGAGGTACCGCCACTGTCCGCCCAGGCCCTCGACCTGCTGGAGGGCATCGCGCGGGACCTCCGCTTGGAGGACGCGCAGCGCATCAAGGAGATCGAGCGCACCACCAATCATGATGTCAAGGCGGTGGAGTATTTCCTGAAGGAGCGCATCAAAGGCAATCGCGAGTTGGCGGCGATCAGCGAGTTCATCCACTTTGCCTGCACCTCAGAGGATATCAACAACCTGGCCCATGCCCTGATGATCCGGGAGGGCCGCGGCCGGGTCCTGCTGCCGCTGATGGATGAGCTGATCGCGGCCCTGCGCGACCTGGCGCTGCGCTACGCGGACCTGCCCATGCTGGCCCGCACCCACGGTCAACCGGCCACCCCGACCACCCTGGGCAAGGAGATGGCGAACCTTTGCCACCGCCTGCGCACCCAGCGCGACGGGGTTGCGGCGGTCGCTCTGCGCGGCAAGATCAACGGCGCCGTCGGCAACTACAACGCCCATCTGGTCGCCTACCCGGAACTGGATTGGGCCGCCTTCGCGCGGGCCTTCGTCGAAGCCCTGGGGCTGACCTGGAACCCCTACAGCACCCAGATCGAGCCCCACGACTACATGGCGGAGCTGTTCGACGCGACGGTGCGCTTCAACAACGTGGCCCTGGACCTGTGTCGGGACCTCTGGGGCTACATCGCACTCGGTTATTTCAAGCAGCGCACCGTGGCGGGGGAGGTCGGCTCCTCCACCATGCCCCACAAGGTCAACCCCATCGATTTCGAGAATGCCGAGGGTAACTTAGGGCTAGGCAATGCCATCCTCGAACACCTGGCCGGCAAGCTGCCCATCTCGCGCTGGCAGCGGGATCTGACGGACTCCACGGTCCTGCGCAACTTAGGCGTCGGCCTCGCCCATACCAGCATCGCGCTGCAATCGGCGCTGAAGGGGATCGGCAAGCTGGAGGCGGACCCGCAGCGGCTGGCGGCGGACCTGGAGGGGAACTGGGAGGTGCTGGCCGAACCCATCCAGACCGTCATGCGCCGCTACGGTGTCGCCGCGCCCTATGAGCGGCTCAAGGAACTGACCCGCGGCCGGCGCATCGGCGCCGCGGCCCTGGCCGACTTCATCGACACACTCGAGATCCCCGCCGCGGCCAAGGCGCAGTTGCGGGCCCTGACCCCTGCCACCTATATCGGCAACGCGGCCGAGCAGGCGCGGGCCATTGCGCTGCCGAGTGCCGACTGACTAAACACAATCGTTGTCGTTGTCGTTGTCGTAATCGGAGAAGCGAGGTACTTTGGGGTGCGAGCGAATCCGGGGCGCTACGATAAGCTCGATTACGACAACGACAACGACAACGACAACGGTGCCAA
>NZ_CAIKKU010000316.1 GCF_903828115.1 uncultured Thiodictyon sp.
ACAACGACAACGACAACGACAACGACAGCGTACCCGGGGTCAGGAGGCCGCCGCCAGGGCTGAGAGGATACGCTCGACCTGCCCCGTGCAGTGCGCGATGTGACCGTCGATCTCGGCCATGGTGATCGCGCCCGCCGTCTTGCCGGCGGCCCAGTTGACGACGAAGGCGAGGCTGGCGTAACGCAGCCCCAATTCCCGGGCCAGGGCCGCCTCGGGCATGCCCGTCATGCCCACCAGGTCACAGCCGTCGCGCTCCATGCGGGTGATCTCCGCCGCCGTCTCCAGCCGCGGTCCTTGCGTCGCCCCATAGGTCGCGGCGGCGACCGCCGGGACCCCGGCGGCCGCGCAGGCGCAGAGCAGGTCATGGCGCAACCGCGGGCAGTAGGGTTCGGTGAAGTCCACATGGCGGACGGGGAGCGACTCACCGTCGTGGAAGCTGTGCTCGCGCCCGTGGGTGTAGTCGATGAGTTGGTCGGGGACGGCGAAGGCGCGCGGGCCCAAGCCCGCGGCGATGCCGCCGACGGCGGCAAGCCCCACCACGGGCCCGGCCCCGGCGGCGTGCAGGGCCCACAGATTGGCCCGGTAGTTGATACGGTGCGGCGGCAACCGATGGCCGTCGCCGTGGCGGGCAAGAAAAAGCACCGATCGGCGGGCCAGGTGCCCGCGCAGGACCGGTGCCGAGAGGGGGCCGAAGGGGGTGTCCGGCCGGAGCTGCGCCGTGACCTCAAAGCCCCCCAGCCGCTGAAAGCCCGAACCCCCGATGATCGCAAGAAGACCTGGCACCCGCCCCCTCTACCGGAATCGCCGGGGTCCTATCAGAACTGACGTGGTGACCGAGATCCCGGGTACGTTGTCGTTGTCGTTGTCGTAATCGAATAATCCGACCACGATTACGACATTGAAAACGACAACGACGTCCGGTCCGTGAGAACGTGGCGGACAATCTGCCGCAGCCCGGATCGGCTCGAAAAACCTAGCACCGCACCTCATGGAACATGCCGATCTCCACCAGTTTGGGGAAGAGGACCTGCTCCTCGCGCTCGATGCGCTGCCCGACCATCTCGAAGACCTCGTGGGTTTCGGTCACAAAATCGTCGCTGAAATTGAAGTCACAGTTTTCCAGCCAATTCTTGTGGTAGTCGTGGAAGATCTTGCGCAGCGGGCGCTCCCCGCTGATGAACCCCCAGGCGATGGACTTCACCTTGGGGTCCTCATGGATCAGCAGGCTGGGATAGAGGCCGCGGTCCTCTTCAGCCAGGTGCCGACGCACCCGCTCGTCGAGATCGCACAACAATTCGTGCGCGGTGCGGGCGTTGGGGCGGACGCGCAGCTGCTCCGTGGTCAGCAGCGAGCGCAGGTCGTCGATCATCTGCCGCAGCTCCGAATGTGTGCTGCGGTAACCGTCTAGGGTCTGCATGGGTCATCCTCCTCTTCGTTGTTTCGTGAAAACCACTCACAGACGAACTGGCGACGGGCCAAACCGATCCGTGACGCCGAGTGGTAGGCACGCTTGCGGCGCGGGACCCCCAGGGCCGGTGCGCGAGCGATCTTATGATCTTATAGCCCTAAGAGATACTCCAAAATCGGCTCGACGTCAAAAGTCTATTGCTTATATTGCATTTTTAGATGATTGTTTTTCGTTGCATTGGTTTTTCGCCGTCCCGCGGTTTCCGCCGTCTATTCGGTCTTGCTCGGCAACCGCGAAGATGCCGGGGACGTTGCGAAAGTAGCCCTTGTAGTCTAGTCCGTAGCCGAACAAATAGCGGTCCGGAACCGTGACGCCGACAAACTCCGCCGGGTAGGCATGGGGGCGCTCCTTCTCGACCAGGACCGCCGTGTGCACGGCGGTCGCCCCGTCTTCGCGGCAGGCGCGGGCGATCGCCTCCAGGGTCAGGCCCTCGTCGAGCACGTCATCCAGGATCAGCACCTGCTCGCCGCGCACGGCCTCCGCGGGGCGGTACTGCCAGTCGAGGTCACCGCCGCGGGTGGTCCCGTGATAACGATTCACATGGACACAGCTCAGTCGCAATTGAAAATTCAGCCGGGGTAACAAGAGCCCCGCGGCGATGATGCCGCCGGTCATCACACACAGGACGACCGGATCGGTCCCGGCCAGACGTTCGGTGATGGCCAGGGCCAGGCGGTCGAGGGCCGCCTCCATGGCCTCCTCGGTGACCAGGCAGTCGGCGCGGTCGGCGACCGCGGCATAGGTTTCGGGGGACAGTTTCATGAGTGCTTTACCGGTCGTGTGGGGTCGTCCAGGGCCAGGTCCAGGTCCAGGGTTTCCAGGTCTTCCAGGCGTGCGACCTGGTGCACGCCCGCCTGCCAGCGCGGTTCTTCGTGCAGGCGCTCGCGGGTCAGGTGCCCGCGCCCGTGCATGCGCAGCAGGCGCAGTTGGGCGGTCGGGTCGGACTGGTCGTGCAACGCCGCGACGATCGCCTCGGCGGCCGGGCGATTGTTACAAATCAACAGCATGTCGCAGCCGGCCCGGGCCGCGGCCCGGGCGCGTTCCACATAGTCGCCGCCCGCACCGGCGGCAGCCATGTTGAGGTCGTCGCTGAAGATGACGCCGGCGAATCCCAGGCGTTCGCGCAACACGTGCTGGAGCCAGAACGGGGAGAACCCGGCGGGTTCGGGGGCCAGGCGCGGATAGACCACATGGGCCGGCATCACCGCCTCCAGCCCGTGTTCGATCAGCCGGCGAAAGGGCACCAGGTCCGCGGCCAGGAGGTCCGCCAGGTCCCGCTCGTCGCGGGGCAGCTCGGTGTGCGAGTCCGCGGCCACGCCGCCATGCCCGGGGAAGTGTTTGCCGACCGCGGCCATGCCGGCCAGGCGCACCCCCGCCGCCCAGGCGCCCGCCAGGGCGCAGACCGGCTCCACCGCGGACCCGAACCCGCGGTCGCCGATGACCTGACACAGGCCCCGGTCCAGGTCGAGCACCGGGGCGAAGCTGAAGTCCACCCCGGCAACCAGCAATTCCGCGGCCATCAGCCAGGCGACCGCGGTGCAGGCGGTGCAGGCGCGGCGGGGGTCCCGGGCGTAGAGCGCGCCGAAGCGCCCGGCCGGGGGCAGGCGGGTGAAACCCGCGCGAAAGCGCTGTACCCGGCCCCCTTCCTGATCCACCCCGATCAGGAGGCGCGGCTCGCGCAGGGCATGGATGGCCGCGGTCAGTTCCGTGAGCTGGGCCGGGTCCTGGTAGTTGCGGGCGAAGAGGATGACCCCGCCGACCGCCGGGTGGCGCAGCAACTCGCGGTCTTCAGGGCCCAGTTGGGTGCCCGCCAGGTCGACCATGATCGGGCCTAGTGACATGGTCAGTTCCCCCGTCCGGGCCGCCGGGGGCCCGGCCTCATCTCGGGGGTTGCAGCGGGTCGCGCGTGTCGTGGTGGCATCTCATCGCCTGGGGCCGGTGACCGGGTGCCTGCCACCCGGTCCTTCGTCGCTGTTTTTAGCACAGCGGCGAGCGCCTGTCTGCGGCGAAGCGGGGCAGGGGCGCGATCAGAACTGATATAATAACGCACATTTCGTATGGTACGCATCGCGGACCCCATTAGGTACAGCTACCGGACGTTCTCACGGACCGGGCGTCGTTGTCGTTGTCGTTGTCGTAATCGTGGTCGGATTG
>NZ_CAIKKU010000317.1 GCF_903828115.1 uncultured Thiodictyon sp.
CGACAACGACAACGACAACGACAACGACAGCGTACCCGGGATCTCGGTCACTACATCAGTTCTGATCGCACCCACCCCGAACTCCCCCCCCCACCAGGATCGACGTGACCCCCGACCAGCTACTCCTCCTCGCGGACCAGTGCGTCAAGTGCGGACTGTGCCTGCCCCAGTGCCCGACCTTCGTGAAGCTCGGCAATGAGGCGGATTCGCCGCGCGGGCGCATTGCCCTGATCCAGGGGTGGGCCGCCGGGGACCTCGCCATGAGTCCCGCCCTGGCCGGGCACCTGGACAGTTGTCTGGGTTGCCGTGCCTGCGAGGGCGCCTGCCCCTCCCTGGTCGCCTACGGGCAACTCGCCGACGGGGCCCGGGCAGCACGGGTCGAGCGCGCATCGCCCGCGCGACGGGCCTGGCTGCGGCTTTGGTTGGGGTGGCTATCCGATGCCGGGGTCACCCGCTGGTTGGCCCGGGGTGCCCGGCTCTACCAATGCGCCGGGCTGGCCCGGCTGGCGGAGCGCACGGGCCTGGCAGCCTTGCCAGCCATCGCCCCGCTGCATCGCCTGACCCGGGCGATCCCGACCTTGGCGGCGCCGGTCCCGGCCGCAGACAGCGGGCCGGCGGATCTGGAGATCTTCGTCGGCTGCATGGGCGCCCTGGCCCAGGGGCACGCCATCGCCGCCGCCCGCACCCTGTGCGCGCGCCTGGGACTGCGCGTACGCGTTCCCGCGTACCCGACGTGTTGCGGCGCCCTGCTGCGTCACAACGGGCTGCCGCGGGAGGGGGACCGGCGCCGCGACGCCCTCGCCCGCCGCCCGGGGGACCCGCCGCTGGTGGGGCTCGCGAGCGCCTGTGTGGCGGAACTGCGGGCGGCCCCGGGGAGCGCCGCGACCCGCGAGTTCTGTGACTGGCTCGAACAGGTTCCGGCCCTCGCGGGCCTGCGGTTCCGGCCCCTGGCGCGCCGCGTCCTGGTCCATGAGCCCTGCTCCCATCGCAACCTGTTGGGGGGCTGCGGCGCCGTCTACCGGCTGCTGCAACGCATTCCGGGGCTCAGCGTCCAGGGGCTTGCGGGCAACGAGACCTGTTGCGGCGCGGCCGGCACCTATCTGCTCCAGCAGCCGGCGCTGGCCGCAGCCCTGCTTGCCGACAAGCTCAGGGGCCTCACGGCGCTGTCCGTCGACCTGATCGTCACCACCAACCCGGGCTGTGCCCTGCATCTGAGCGCCGGGCTGCGGGAGGCCGGGCTGGCGATCGAGGTCTGCCACCCGGTAGAAGTCCTGGCACGCCAGCTCGATTGATCCATCCACGCTCGCCAATCGCCAATTACGATTCAGCAATGCAGAATCCGGGTTGAAGCGATCCCCGCCGCGCCCCAGACTCCCGCCTTGACCGACCGGACCGAGCAGCAGCAATACCCCATGACACAGCGCCATTACACCCCCATCGACCGGCTGATCCGCAACGCCGACAATGCCCTGCGCACCCTCTTCGGCCGCCCGCGGGTCACGGAGCGCCCCTACCCGGCGGCCCTGCTGGACGAGGCGGCACTGGGGCAGCAGGAGCGCCGCCACATAGCCCGACTGATGCGCATCAACCACACGGGTGAGGTCTGCGCCCAGGCGCTCTATCAGGGCCAGGCGATCACGGCACGGATGCCCGAGACGCGCAAGCGCATGGAGCGCTCGGCCCTGGAGGAGAACGACCACCTGGCCTGGTGCGCGACCCGGATCGAGGAGTTGGGGGACCGCAAGAGCCTGCTGAATCCGCTCTTTTTCGCCGGGTCATTCGCCATCGGGGCGCTCGCCGGGCTGGCCGGGGACCGCTGGAGCCTGGGGTTTGTGGTCGAGACCGAGCGCCAGGTCGAGGACCACCTGGACGACCACCTGGACCAGGTCCCGGAGCGCGACGAGCGCACCAGGGCCGTGCTCGAGCAGATGAAGGTCGATGAGATCCACCACGCCCAGGTCGCCAAGGCGGCGGGCGGGGCCGAATTGCCGGCGCCGATCCGCACCGCGATGCGCCTGGCCTCGCGCGCCATGACGCGGAGCGTCTATTGGGTCTAGTCGCCGGAGCAGGCGTTGCCGATGCGCCGCTGCTTCGTCGACCGGTCGGGTTTCCTTGGCAACTGGTGGATGCGGCGCGACCGAGCGCCGCACCCGGCCCGCGGCGCCGGGCCGCGCGCCTGATGCACCTTGCTTCGTCTACCCGCCCTGTTGCATGAACGCCCAGTATTGCTAGCGTTGCTCCGAGGTCAGGCCCCATAGCGATAAGATGTCGTACACCCTCTCAGGCGGGTCGCCGGCGGCCGCGGGGAGAGCGGTCGACGGGGTCACCGCTGGGTCAATCGCTGCCAGCGCGGGGGCCGTCGGCGGCGTTGCAGCCACAGCAACCGGTGCCGCCGGCGCAGGGGCCGTCGATGGCGTTGCAGCTACAGCAACCGGTGCCGCCGGCGCAGGGGCCGTCGGCGGCGTTGCAGCTACGGCAACCGGGGCCGCCGACGCAGGGGCCGTCGGCGGCGTTGCAGCTACGGCAACCGGGGCCGCCGACGCAGGGGCCGTCGGCGGCGTCTCCGCGGGCGGGGTGACCATCGCCACCAGGTCGTTCCAGCCCTGTTGCATCTGCTCCCAGTAGTGTTGGCGCTGCTGCGCGCTCAGACCCCATTTATCCCATAGATCCTGTGCACCCTGCTGCACTTGCTCCCAGTACTGCTGGCGTTGCTCAGGGCTGAGGTTGACTTTCGCCCACAGCTCGCGCGCGCTCTGTTGCATTTGCTCCCAGTGTTGCTGGCGTTCCTGCGCGGTCCAGGAAGGGTAGGTCTCGATTGCGGGAGCGGGCGCCGGGGTTGCCGCTGGGGCATCGGCTGCCGTCGCAAGCTGGCCGCAAAGCAATAACCCAAGCGACAGGGCGGATGCCGTTGTCGTCAGGCGTTTGGTCGTTGACTGCATCTTCATCACTGATCCTCCGGAGACAGATGGAAATCCGTTTCGAGAATTTCCTACTCGACAATTCAGGGGTTCCATACGATAGGTCCGCCGCGGCAGGGCGGTCTGTTCGGTGACGAACACTGGGCAGCCGGCCGCCGCGGCGCGGACCCCGCAATGCAACCAGATGTCGAGGCTTCGGCCGGTCGACCCTTGGCCTCTACGAGCCCTGGTCCGGCTGAAGCCTCGACTTCCGGCGGGGGCGCGAACGGCGCGAGCGGATCGCTGGCCTGGGCCAGCCAGGTCGGTCTGGAAGGGATCGCCTGACACCTGCGTGACACCGTTTGAGCGGTGTCGCGAGCGAGCTTCAGCCCGCAAACTCCAGTTCACGCGACAGGTTGCACCCGTAGAAGATCTCGGACAGTTCGCGGCGCACGAGCTTTTGGATGCGCCAGCGCTCCGGTTCCGGCAGGTCCTTCTCCTCGATGCAGAAGAGATAGTCGTCGAGTTGGAACTGCTTGAGCACCATCTTGGTGTGGAACAGGTTCTCCTGATAGACGTTCACGTCCACCATCTGGTAGCGGTCCTTGCTGTCCCGCGACAGGTAGTTCTGGATGGAGCTGATGTTGTGGTCGATGAAGTGCTTGCGCCCGGTCACGTCACGGGTGAAGCCGCGCACCCGGTAGTCGAGGATCACGACATCGGACTCGAAGGAGTGGATCAGGGAGTTGAGCGCGCGCAGCGGTGAGATGCGCCCGCAGGTGGACACGTCGATATCGGCGCGGAAGGTGCTGATGCCGGTGACCGGGTTGCTCTCCGGGTAGGTATGCACCGTGATGTGGCTCTTGTCCAGGTGGGCCACAACGGCGTCCGGGAAGAGACCGGACCGCGCGAGCGGTCCGGGCTTGGCGAAATTGGGGAGCTGCTCGGCGACCAGGGGCTCCTCCGAAATCAGCATGGTGACCGAGGCGCCTTGGGGGTCGTAGTCCTGGTGGGCGACGTTGAGGATGTTGGCGCCGATGATCGCCGCCACGTCGGTCAGGATGGCGGTGAGGCGCTCCGCATTGTAGGCCTCGTCGATGTACTGGATGTAGGCCTCGCGCTGGAGCGCGCTGTCCGCGTAGCAGACGTCGTAGATGTTGAAGCTCAGGGTCTTGGTCAGGTTGTTGAAACCCTGGAGCTGCAGCTTCTTGTGGCCGATCGACATGGTACGGGCTCCGGTGTGCGCAACCGCACATCCTAGCAGCCGCTCGCGCCGGCCACTAGCGCTCAGGTGCCCAAGACCGCGTCCCAGGCCGCCTGCCAGGGGGCCTGGCCCAGGCCGTAGCGCAATACCAGGGGCAGGGGGATGGCCCCGTAGGAGGCCAGCAGAGCGCGCCAGGCGGGCGCGCCGGGCCCAGCCCCCGCCCCCTGCCGGTCCCGCACCTGCTCCAGCAACCGCCAACCCAGCACCCCGGCCAGGGCGTCGCCCGGGTGCCGGGCGAGTTGTGCCACCCGGGCCTCCGCCGCGGGGCCTTCCAGCCCCAGCCGGGCCAGGCTCACCAGCGCCTGCTCGTCGTCGATCCGACCCCGATGGAGATCCAGATCGAGCCGGGCCAGCAGGAGCTGCTCGCGGGGCGCAGCCAGTCGCGACCCCGGCGCCCCACCCGGCGCGCCCCGACCGCTAAGATAGAGTTGCCAACTCAGCGCCCAGGAGGCGTCGTTGGCGAAGCGACGCGGCAGGCGGTGCCCGCGGGCCGCATCAGTCGCGGCCAAGTGGTAACCGCCCTCGGCCGAGACTGGGGCCTGCCCCCCGGCCGGGGTCGCGTCGGCGTCGGTCACGGCCGCCTGCGCCCACTCCAGGGCACGGGTAATGGGCTCGCACCCGGCCGCCGGGTCACACTCGATGAAGTGGACCTCGCACAACCGCAGCCCCAGGTGCTCGGCCCCGCGGCCCAGGGCACCGCGGGCCCGCGGGGCCAGTTCATCGGTCAGAAAATGGTGATAGCCGGCAAGCGCCGCGGCGGCGCACTCAAGCGGCTGCGCCAGTCCGGCATGCCCGTCACCGTCGCGGTGCGGCCGGGGACCCCGGGCGAGCACGCGCAGGTGGTCGCACGCGCGTTGCGCCTCGCGGGCGGCGACGCGGACCAGGAGCGGGGCCAGGCCCGGAGCCGCGACGCGCAACTGCACCTGCGCCTGGCGCAGGTGTTCGGGGAGTTCCCCCAGGAGCCGCGCCAGGGTGCCGTGCGGCGCCGCGTCCGGGGTGCCGCTCAGCCACTCGAGCACGGCGAGCGGCAGATAGCCCAGGGGATCGCGGCGGCGCCAGCCGCCGCCGGAGAGTTCCCGATGCTCGACCCGGGCGGCCCCGGCCAGCAGTTCCCAGTCCAGTTGCCGGTCGGCGTCCAGTGCGTGGAAATCGATCTCGTCGAGGCCCAGGAGCAGTTCCTCCAGCCAGCCCTTGAGGCCGAGCAGGTCCTCGTCCTCCTGCACCGGCAGCAGCCGGCCCGCCACCGGGACCCCGGCGCGCAGGGCCAGGTCCGGGTGGTAGTGGAGCCAGCCCTCGTAGAATTCCGCGGTGAGTGCGTCGAACTCCGCCGCCTCAGGCATCGCGACACTCGAAGTCGTGGGTGATCGCGGCGGTGGCGCCCAGCATGATGGACGCGGAGCAGTATTTCTCCGCGCTGAGCTTGATCGCACGCTCTACCTGGCGCGGGTCGAGCCCCCGCCCGGTCAGGATGAAATGGGCGTGGATGCGGGTAAAAACCTTGGGGTCAGTGGCGGCGCGGTCCGCCGTCAGTTCGACCACGCAGTCCGTCACCTCCTGGCGTGACTTGCGCAAAATCAGGAGTACATCGAACTGAGTGCACCCGCCCATGCCGATCAGCAGCAGTTCCATGGGCCGCACCCCGACGTTGCGCCCGCCCAGTTCGGGCGGACCATCCATGACCACCCCGTGCCCGGAGCCGGACTCGCCCAACATGGCAACCCCATCGATCCACTTTACCCGCGCCTTCATGCAGACCCCCGCGATGACCAAACCAGGACGCCCGGACGCGGCGCCACGCCTGGACCGGGAGGCTACCATAGTTCGACAAGGCCAACCGGCTTGCCTAGAATCAGGTGCCAACCCTGCCCCCCATCCACTGCCCCTCGACGAGCCCGCTGCCACGACTATGCTAACCCTCCCCAAAGAAGAACCCGGCTGGCTGCAGCCCTTCCTGTCGTTCTGTCACACCAAGTCCTACGACAAGAATGTCGACTTCATCCGGGTGGGCGAGCCGGCCGAGACCCTGTACTACCTGATCGAGGGCTCGGTCGCGGCCGTGATCGACGACGAGGAGCGCCGGGAACTGATGCTGGCCTACATCAACAAGGGAGAGTTCATCGGCGAGATGGGGCTCTTCGTCCCCCAGAACACGCGCAGCGTCATCGTGCGTACCCGCACCAAGTGCAAGGTCGCGGAGATCGCCTACCAGCGCCTGGATCGACTGCTGGACACCGACCTCAAGGAGGTGGCCAAGGAGTTTCTGTATGCGGTCGGCCTGCAACTGTCGCAGCGCCTGCGCCAGACCAGCCGCAAGGTCGGGCACCTGGCCTTCCTGGACGTAACCGGACGCATCGCCGGCACCCTGCTCGACCTGTGTAAGCAGCCGGACTCCATGACCCACCCGGACGGGATGCAGATCCGCATCACCCGCCAGGAGCTTGGACGCATCGTCGGCTGCTCGCGCGAGATGGCCGGGCGCGTCCTAAAAAGCCTGGAGGAGCAGGGGCTGATCAGCGTGAAGGGCAAGACCATCGTGGTCTTCGGGACGCGCTGAGGGCGGCCGGAGCGGGCGTCGTTGTCGTTGTCGTTGTCGTTGTCGTTGTCGTAATCGTGGTCGGATTA
>NZ_CAIKKU010000318.1 GCF_903828115.1 uncultured Thiodictyon sp.
CGACGATCTGGCGCAACACCTCATACTGTCCCTCGTTGATCTTCTTTGGCCGACCACCTTTCGACATCGTTGCGCGCCTCGTTCTTGTAAACTCGCGCAAGAATATCGGCCAGGTAGATTTTGTCTATACCCTCTCAGCAAGGCGCTCGACAGCGGCGACTACCTGCTGATTACCCGGCACGGCAAACCGATCGGGATCGCCGCCGCCTTCGATGACGGCCTGCTTGACCTGGGGTTCAGGAAGTGGATCGCGGTGCGCTCCTTCCAGGCAGGCGATCTTAGCCTGGGTCAAGTGGCGCAGGTGTTTGAAAAATCGCGGGAGGAGACGATGCGACTCCTGTCCGACCTGGGGGTCCCGATCGCCGACTACGACCTGGCGGATGACCTGGAGACCCTCGCCCTGCTCGGCGGCAACTGAATGGCTGCCATCGTCAGCGGATGATGAAGATCCCGGTGTTGGGGCTGGTCGGGGTTCTGTTGCTTGCGGTAGAGCGGGGAATCCTTTCGCCGCAAATGGCCGAAGCACTCTTGCAGGAATCGATCGACCATGGGTTTCGGCTGTCCGATCGCCTCCATCAGGCGTTCAAAGACCGGCTGGCGTTGTCTGCCGATGAAGTTAGATGACATGCCCTGAGTGCGCCTATCTGACGTACCGCTACCCGTCCTGATGAGGACCGCATCGCGGTTTACGCATGGGCGGTGCGGGGTTTGTCGGCACGGGCACCCGATCCCGAGAAACGACTCAAATACGTCCGGTTCGTCCATATCTACGCCGCTTTGAGCGATGCGGAGCGTGAACGCTACCAACAAGACTACCCCGAGGAGACCGCAACCATGGTGTCATTTCAGACCAGGTTTGAGCAGATCGGCGAGCAACGCGGCGAGGCCGCCATGCTGCTGCGACTCCTGGAGCGCAGATTCGGTGCGGTATCGGAGCAACAGGGCGAGCGAATCCGGAACGCCGACGCCGACACGCTATTGGCATGGTCGGATCGCATCCTGACGGCCGCGGACATCAACGAGGTTCTGCATTAAGCACTCGCCCGTCATGGCGCGGCAACCCAGCAGGTTGGCTCGCTGGCTTATGCTTTCTCCCAAGGCTTCTTTCCGGACTTGATTAATCTTCTCGCTTCATCAACGCTAGTGTTACCAGGCTTCCCTCCCACATTTTGAGGAAACCACAAGGTTCCACCGCAGTCCCTGCAGGTGGTCTTTTTTGAATCATATTCCCCTCTACCACACTTCAGGCATATTTGGTCGGCCATGCTTATCACCTTTGCGGCAAGTGCAAGCTTCAGATATCGCGCCGCCTTTCGATACCCAAGCACGAGTTAAAGATAGCATTGAATTGGCCCCAGTTAGCCCGCCAGGAACTCCTCTAATTCTTTACTCCTATCCGGGTCGATTTTTTGGAGTTTAGCTACTATGTGCGAAGCCTCATCTAGTCGATCAGTCATAAAATAAACGATGCCCAACCAATAATTGGCATGGCCGTTTAGTGAATCGGTGGCAAGATAATCCATTAGCTGGACTTCGGCGCGGCGTAACCTCTCGGTGCGAATCCAAGCCATGTCGGGTGCTGAAGAGCCGTCGATGGCCATTTTCGCATAACTTCTGCCGAGGATATACTTGACCGGGTGGTCGTCTGGCTGCTGCTTGAGGCGTTTGTCGCAAACGTCAGCAAAATCAGCGAGCATATTGGCCTTTTCTGCACAGTAACCCAATGCGGACAGTGTTTCTGCCTTTGGCTCAAGTTCATAGGCGCGCTTGAAATAACGGACTGCTCCATCCCAATTCTGTGTGTCCCAAGCCATCTTGCCCTTCTCGAAGTTCGCGCTGGATGCCACGTTTCGCGCCTTTGGATTGTTAGGATCGGCACTGTATGCTTGCTCTCCGTAGAAGAATGCTTCATCAGAATATTTTTGGCCGTCCATGGTGAGAAAGGAGCGTGCCAACGCAACGCAAGCATCTACGCAGTTTGGATCAATCTCCGTCGCTCGAACGAATGTCTCGAAAGCTTCGCGCGTCTGTCCATCGTTGAACATCTGCAATCCTTGCTCATACACTTTCTGCGCTTCTTCGGAATCGCTCGCAGGTAGCGTTACTTCGCGACCATTGCTTTCATCCGTCATGAATACGGCGAGCACTGGCGGATTGATCAACTTAAATTCATCGACCGGCACCCATTCAGGCTTGATTTTCCATAAGTACCTTAATTTAAATATTTGTAGGGGCAGGTCGATTGCAATAAAACCATTTAATTATTAATCTTTTGCAACTATTTTGACTGTTGGCTTTCTAACTAAGCATAGTAGGTCGCCAGCGTGCATGTATTGTTGGTCGAC
>NZ_CAIKKU010000319.1 GCF_903828115.1 uncultured Thiodictyon sp.
GATCCAATCTGGGGTGCGATAGAATCCGGCGCGCCACGATGTGCGCTCGATTACGATTGCGACAACGACAACGACAACGACAACGACAACGACAACGACAACGACAACGACAACGATTGATGCGCAAGGAATCTCGGTTCAGGCCCCCAGATAAGCGGCGCGGACCTTGGGGCTAGCGAGCAGCGCGGCGGCGGCGTCCTGGTGGACGATCAGCCCGCCCTCCAGGACGTAGCCGCGGCCGCTCACCTCCAGGGCCAGGCGGGCGTTCTGCTCCACTAAAAGCAGGGTCATGCCCTGGTCGGCGATGAGGCGGATGGTTTCAAAGATCGTCTGCACCGCCAAGGGGGCCAGCCCCATGCTGGGCTCGTCGAGCAGCAGCAGGCGCGGGCGGCTCATCAGGGCGCGGGCAATGGCCAGCATTTGCTGTTCGCCCCCGGACAGGGTCCCGCCGGTCTGGGCGCGACGTTCCTCCAGACGCGGAAAGAGCCCGTAGACACGCGCGAGATCCGCGGCAATCCCCGCCATATCCGTACGGAAATAGGCCCCCATTTGCAGGTTTTCCGCCACCGTCAGGCGCGGGAAGACCCCGCGGCCCTCCGGGACCAGACTGATCCCGAGCCGCGCCCGCCGGTGTACCGGCAGTCCCGTCACCTCGCTCCCGGCGTAGCGGATGGTCCCGGCGGCGGCCGGCAGGAGGCCCGCGAGTGCGCGCATCGTCGTGGTCTTGCCGGCCCCGTTGGCACCGATCAGGCAGACGACCTCCCCCTGTGCGACCGCAAGGTCGATGCCCTTGAGGGCGCGGATGCCGCCGTAATGCACCTCGAGCCCCTGGACTTCGAGCAGGCTCATGCCGCGGCCCCCCCCGCCCCGGCGCCCAGATAGGCCTCGATCACGGCCGGGTCGCGCTGCACCGCGGCGGGCGGCCCATCGGCGATCTTGCGCCCGTAGTCCAGCACCACCACCCGGTCGCACAGGCCCATCATCAAACGCACGTCGTGCTCGATCAGGAGCAGGGTCAGGCCGCGGGCGCGAATCGCCTCCAGGAGCCCCTTGAGGGCCTGGGTCTCGATTGGATTCATCCCCGCGGCGGGCTCGTCGAGCGCCAGGACCTTGGGGTCCGTGGCGAGTGCCCGGGCGATCTCCAGGCGCCGTTGGTCGCCATAGGGCAACTGCCGGGCGAGTTGGTCCGCGCGTCCGCCGAGTCCCACCCGTTCCAGGAGTTGCTGGGACCGCTCGCGGATGGAGCGCTCCTCGGCACGGGTGCGCGCGCCGCGCAGCACGGCCCCCAGGACCCCGGCGCGCGAGCGCACATGGCGTCCGACCATTACGTTCTCCAATACGCTCATGTTGGCGAACAGCCGGATGTTCTGGAAGGTGCGTGCCAGCCCCAGGGCTGCCACCGCGTGGGGCTTGAGCCCGGCCAGCGGCACGCCATCCAGGTGGACGCTGCCGCTGCTCGGGTGATAGAGCCCAGTGAGACAGTTGAAGAAGGTGGTCTTGCCGGCCCCGTTGGGTCCGATCAGCCCGACGATCTCGCCCGCCTGGACCGCGATGGAGACCTCGCTGAGCGCGGTCAGTCCGCCGAAGCGTTTGGTCACCGCACGCGCGTCGAGCAGCGGCGGCGGGCGGGCGGCGGCCTCAGCGTTCGGCGTCATAGAGCGCCTCCTGTTCCTGCCGGATCAGGTCCGGGTTGTCCGGGTGCAACTCCCGCGCCCGCACCGGCGAGGGCCAGAGGCCCTGGGGTCGGAACAGCATCACCACCACCAGGGCGAGACCGAAGAGCAGCATCCGCAGGTCCGCCGGATCGACCAGCACCCGGCCGAGCAGCCCCTCCTGCAGCGGTCCTATGTAGCGCAGCAGTTCCGGCAGCACGGTCACCAGGATGGCCCCCAGGATGACCCCCGGGATGTGGCCCATGCCCCCCAGCACCACCATGCACAGGATCATGATGGACTCCATCAGGGTGAAGGACTCGGGGCTCACGAAGCCCTGGAAGGCGGCGAACAGCCCGCCACCCAGCCCGCCGAAGGTCGCCCCCATGGCGAAGGCCAGCAGCTTCAGGTTGCGCGTGTTGATCCCCATCGCCTCGGCGGCCACCTCGTCCTCGCGGATCGCCGCCCAGGCGCGCCCGATGCGCGATCCCTGCAGCCGCAGGGCCATGAAGATCACTGCCAGGGTGAGCAAGAGAAACAGGTAATAGTGGGTGTGCGTGCCGGGCAGTGTGACGCCAAGCCATTCGGTTGGCCGCCGCAGGGACGCATCGGCGATGCGCACCGGGTCGATCATATTGATGCCCTGGGGGCCGTTGGTGAGATTGACCGGGGCGTTCAGGTTATTCAGAAAGATCCGGATGATCTCCCCGAAGCCGAGCGTCACGATGGCCAGATAGTCACCGCGCAGGCGCAGTGTCGGGGCCCCCAGCAGCACCCCGAAGAGGCAGGCGACCCCGGCCCCCAGCGGCAGCAGGGCCCAGAATGGCAGGTGGATGCCGAGTTGGGGCGAGGCCAGGATGGCGTAGAAATAGGCCCCCACCGCATAGAAGGCGACATAGCCGAGATCCAGCAGTCCCGCAAACCCTACCACGATGTTGAGTCCGAGCGCCAGCATCACATAGAGCAGCGCGAAATCGAGTATCCGCACCCAGGACCGCCCCATCCCGGCGTCCACCAGGAAGGGCAGGGCGACCAGCAGCACCGCCAGGGCCGCATAGGCACCCCAGGCGAGGCGCGGGTCGCGGTAGCAACGCTCGGGGAGAAGATCATTCATTTGCGGACGAAACTCTTGGTAACGAGTCAAGAACAAGCTAAACACAAAAACGATCGTTGTCGTTGTCGTTGTCGTTGTCGTTGTCGTAATCGTAATCGTAATCGTAATCGTAATCGGAGAAGCGATGCAATTTAGGGTGCGAGAAAATTCGGGGCGCCACGATAACAACGACAAC
>NZ_CAIKKU010000320.1 GCF_903828115.1 uncultured Thiodictyon sp.
GTTGTCGTTGTCGTAATCGAGGTTGTAGTAGTGCCCCGGATTCTCTCGCACCCCAAGGTGAATCGTTTCTCCGATTACGACAACGACAACGACAACGATTGCGTTTAACTTGCTCTTGACTCGTTGCCTAGATCCCGTAAGCCATACGCAACAGCGTCAGCGGATGCTGCTGCCGGCCGTCCTGCCCGAGGGCGTGGGCGATGTGCGCCCCGGCCATCGGGCAGTCGCTGCCGAAGTGGTCGGGGGCCGCCTGCGCCACCCGGACCGCCACCGGTTTCACGATCTTCATCGCCACGGGATAGGACTCCTTCTTTACCGCGTAGGTCCCGTCGTGGCCGGAGCAGCGCTCGATGACCTCCACCCGGGTGTCCGGTACCAGGGCCAACACTTCGCGGGTCTTCTGCCCGATGTTCTGCACCCGCTGGTGGCAGGACGCCTGATAGACCACGCGGCCCAGGGGTTGTTTGAATCCCAGGTTCAACTTGCCGTGTTTGTGCCGGATCATCAGATACTCGAAGGGATCGAACATCGCCTCCTTCACCGCCTGCACGTCCGGATCATCCGGAAACAGCAGCGGCAGTTCCTGTTTGAACATCAGCACACAGGACGGGATCATCGCCACCAGGTCCCAGCCCTGATCCACCAGGGCCTTCAGGACCGGGATGTTGGCCTCCTTGGCCGTCTGCACCGCCGCCAGATTGCCCAACTCCAGCTTGGGCATACCGCAGCACTGCTCCTGTCGGGCCAGGGTGACCGGGATGCCGTTGTGCTCGAAGACGGCGATCAGGTCGGCATTGATGTCGGGCTCGTTATAGTTGCCATAGCAGGTGACGAACAGGGCCACCTTGCCGGTGGTGGCGCCCGCCGGCTTTCCGGTCGCCGCCCGGCCGATACGCCCCGGCTCCGCGCGGCGCAGGGTCTCGCGTTGGTAGCGGGGCACCCGGGCGTCGCGATGGACCGCCAGCACCGCCTCCAGCGCCCGCCGGGCCAGGGCGTTCTCGTTGGCCGCATTCACGACCCTGCTCACGACCGGGATCCCCGCCAGGGACCCCACGAGATCCGTGCTGGTCAGCATCCGGTCGCGCAATTTGACGTCGCCTACCCGGTATTTGACTGCCTTGGCCCGCAGCATCAGGTGCGGAAAGTCCAGGTTCCACTGGTGCGGCGGCACATAGGGACACTTGGTCATGTAGCACAGGTCGCACAGGTAGCAGTGGTCCACCACCTTCCAGTAGTCCGCTTGGGCCACACCATCCACCTCCAGCGATTCACTGGAGTCTACCAGGTCGAACAGGGTCGGAAAGGACTGGCACAGACTCACGCAGCGTCGGCAACCGTGACAGATATCGAAGACCCGTTCCAGTTCCTCGAGCAGCGAGCCCTCGTCGTAAAACGCGGGGTTGCGCCAGTCGAGCGGGTGACGGATCGGGGCTTCGAGGCTGCCCTCACGGGGTGGCGGTGCAGGCATGGGCGATCGACTCCTGGGGGTCACGGGGGCCGGAGCGCGGTTACGCGTCAACCCGGGCCTGCATAGTGAGTCTCCCGGCGACTTTCACAAAATGGGCTGAACGGATCGCGGCGATCGTGTGCGCCCATCGCTCAGGCGCGGTCGGGAAAGCCGGCCGCACGGGCCTGGCGGTGGAGGCTCTCGGGGGCGAGCCGCGGCGCCTCGCGGGTGTCCGTCCAGGGCGGCAGGCGCGTCGGCTGCAACCGGCGCAGGAGGCCCAGCAGCCGGGTCAGGGCGCGGTAGGCGCGGGGGTGGGCACAGACCCAGGACCACAGGCGCCAGATCCCGGACTGGACGGCCAGCCGACGGCTGCCGTGTCCCAGCGTGGGCGACGCCGCCCGGGTGCTGACGGCCTCATAGCGCAGCCGATTGAGTAGCCGCGGGATGGGGATGCGCACCGGACAGACCTCGGCACAGGCGCCGCACAGGCTGGAGGCATCCGCCATCTCCCCACGCTCGGCCAGGCCCTGGAGTTGGGGCTCCAGGATGCTGCCGATGGGACCCGGATAGACGGTACCGTAGGCGTGACCGCCCAGGCGGGCATAGACCGGGCAATGATTCATGCAGGCGGCGCAGCGGATGCAGCGCAGGGTCGCGGAGAGCTCCGGGTCCGCGTGGATGCGCGAACGCCCGTTGTCCAGCAGGATCAGATGGACCGCCGTGGGGCCGTCCTTCTCCCCCGCACGGCGCGGGCCGCTGATCATGTTCACATAGGTGGTGATGGGCTGGCCGGTGGCACTGCGGGTCAGGAGCGTCAGCAGGGTCGGGACCTGATCCAGGCGGGCGACCACCTTCTCGATCCCCATCACTGCGATATGCACGTCCGGGAGCGTAGTGCAGAGCCGCCCGTTGCCCTCGTTCTCCACCAGGCACAGGGTGCCGGTTTCGGCCACCGCGAAGTTGACCCCGGAGAGCCCCGCCGTCATGCCGCGGAAGCGCTCACGCATCACCGTGCGGGCGAGCGCCGTGAGTTCCTCGATCTGCTGCGCCGGCGGCTGGTCCGGGAAGTGTTTCCGGAATAGGGCGGCGACCTCGGCGCGGTCCTTGTGGATGGCCGGGGCTATGATGTGGGAGGGGGCCTCGTGGGCGAGTTGGATGATGATCTCCCCCAGGTCGGTCTCCAGCGCCTCGATGCCCTGTCCTTGCAGGAATTCATTGAGCCCCATCTCCTCCGAGACCATCGACTTGCCCTTGAGGATGGCGTTCGCCCCCGCCGCGCGCAGGATGCCCAGGACGATCTGATTGGCGTCCGCCCCGGTTTCGGCCCAGTGGACCTGGATACCGTTGCCGGTACAGGTGCGCTCCAGTTCCTCCAGCAGTTCCGGCAGCCGCGCCACCGCTTCGGCGCGGATGGCCGCGCCCTCGTCGCGCAGGCTCTCGCGCTCCTGCGGGTCCGGGAAGGCCTCGCGCCGTTTCGTCACCAGCCCGTCCATGGCCCGGCGGATGTTCCCCCGCACCCGATCCTGTCCCAGGGCGGCCCCGATGGCGAGGCGAAACTCAGTCGTCACGGTGGGTGCGCTCCCAAATGAACTCGGCCAGATGGCGGACCAGCGGGCCGCCGCCAAGGCGCCCCAGCGTTCCGCCCAGATTCATCAGGCAGCCGCAGTCCTGACCCACCAGAACCGCGGCCCCGGTCGCCAGGATGGCGCGCGCCTTGTCGGCGGCCATGGCCGCGGAGATCTCCGGCTGCTTGACCGAGAAGGCGCCGCCGAAGCCGCAGCACTCGGCGGCGCGCTCGGGCTCCACCAGTTCGACCCGCGCCAGGCGCCCGAGGAGGTCCATGGTCGCGTCGGCCACCCCCAGTTCCCGCCGGGCCGAGCAGGAATTGTGTACCGCCACCCGGATGGGCGGCCCCAGGTCGGTCAGGCGCACATCCAGCACCCGTACCAGATAATCGGAGAGTTCCACGACGCGCGCCGCGAAGGCATCCGCCCGCGCGGCGTCCGCCGTGTCGGCAAAGAGCAGCGGATACTGGACCCTGAGCATCCCGGCGCAGGAGGCCGAGGGCACCACCACCGGCAGGTCCGCCGGGAAGGCATCGAGTTGGGCGCGGGCGACCGCTCGCGCCTCGTCCCGATAGCCGCTGTTGTAGGCCGGCTGGCCGCAGCAGGTCTGCCCCTGGGGGAAGATCACCCGCACACCCGCGCGCCGCAGCAGTTGCATGGCCGCGAGCCCGGCCCGCGGGAAGAGCGTGTCGATCAGACAGGTGCCGAAGAAATAGACGGTGTGGGGCATGGGGTGAGGGGTCAGGGGTCAGGGGTCAGGGGTCAGTAGAAGAATTAGTGTCCGCAAATGAACGCAAATGAACGCAAAAAAAGATCGTGGATCAAAGACCTGCCGCGTCTGTCGATGCTCTGCTGGAACCCGTAGGGTCACTGCCATCGAGTCAGACCCTTCTGGCTCCCACGCTCCAGCGTGGGAGCAAGTACGGGCGCTCCGCGTCCAGTGCCAAGAACCGGACGCGGAGCGCCCGCACGACATTCCTACGCGGCAGAGACGGGGATTCTAGCAGCGTCCGGCCGGGGCATGGCGAGTCAAGGCCCTTTTTGAATTTGCGTTCATTTGCGTTCATTTGCGGACAACGGATCTTTCTTGGGATCATGACCAACCACCCCGCCCCCAACCCTGCGACGATTCCCATGCCGCCTGCCCCCGGTCCACTCGCCGTCTTCGCCTCCTTCTCCGGTACCGGCGGGGTGGAGCGGATGCTGATCAACCTGATCCGCGGCTTCGTGGACCTGGGCCAGGCAGTGGACCTGGTGCTGGTGCGCGCCGAGAGTCCGCACCTTGGGCGCCTGCCGGAGGCGGTCACGCGCATCGAGCTTACTACCAATCACACCCTGCTCGCCGCACCGGCACTGGCCCGCTACCTGCGCGCGCGCCGCCCCGCGGCCCTGCTGGCGGCCAAAGACCGGGCCGGCCGCACCGCCGTGCTCGCCCGCGCCCTGGCGGGCACCGGCACCCCGCTGGCACTGCGGCTCGGCACCCATCTGTCCACCGCTATGGCGGGACGCGCCGCGGTGTCGCGCTGGCTGCGCTATCTGCCGATCCGCCTGCTCTATCCGCGCCTGGACCGCATCATCGCGGTCTCCACCGGGGTGGCGCAGGACACCGCGCGCATCGCCCGGCTGCCCGCGGCATCCATCGCGGTCATCCGCAACCCGGTGATCACCCCGGAACTGGCGGTCCAGGCGGCGCGACCCTGCCCGCACCCATGGCTCAATGCCCCGGGCCCGCCCGTCATCTGCGCCGCCGGCCGTCTGCAGCGCCAGAAGGACTTCCCGACCCTGATCCGCGCCTTCGCCCGGGTGCGGGCCGGGCGCGATTGCCGGCTCCTGATCCTGGGTGAGGGCAATGCCCGTCCGGCACTCGCGGCCCTGATCGCCGAACTGGGGCTCGGCGAGCAGGTGGCCCTGGTCGGCTTCCAGTCCAACCCCTACCGCTATCTGGCCCGCGCCGCACTCTTCGTCCTCTCCTCCGCCTGGGAGGGCTCGCCCAATGTGCTCACCGAGGCCCTGGCGCTGGGGGTCCCGGTGGTCGCCACCGACTGCCCGAGCGGTCCCGCCGAGGTACTGGATGGGGGCCGCTTCGGGCCCCTGGTGCCGGTCGGGGCGGTGGACGCCATGGCCGCGGCCATGGCGGCGACCCTGGACCGGCCCCTGCCCGCGGCGGTTCTGCGCTCCGCCGTCAGTGAGTACGAACAGGGCCGCAGTGCGCGACACTATCTGGAGATGATGGGGCTGATCCCATGACGGCGCCCCTCACTACATGGATGGATTCGCTGGCGAGTGCTAGCATGTGATGGCAAGACTGCGCCCGACGGCCTCCAGTCTACGATGACATCACTGGCGGAGAAAAGCCTGTATGCCAAACCTGAGCGTGCGACGACTCGATAACGAAACCTACGAACGCCTGCGGCGGCGGGCGGAGAACCAGGGCGTATCCATGGAAGAGGAGGCGCGGCGGATACTCAAGCGCGCGGTCGCGGCGCCGGAACGCTTGAGCGACCTGGCGCGTGAATTGTTCGGGCCAACCCATGGGGTAACCTTGGAGCTACCCCCAAGGGAACCCCACGAACCGATTCGTTTCGATCCATGATCCTGCTCGACACCAATGTGGTTTCGGCGGTCATGGCGTCGAAGCCGTCGCTGGCGGTACTGGCCTGGCGAACGGGATAGCGCTTGGCACGCGCAATCTGACCGACTTCGAGGCGTGCGGATTGCAACTGATCAACCCTTTTGCTTTCTCGACTGATTGAACCCGGCATCACAAGGAGGCACGAGTCATCCTATCAGCCCTGCCCCGGCACCAACCGCTGATAAATCTCCAACTGCCGCCTGATCCGCGCCGGGGTTTCCGGCGCGACCATGGGCCAGGTGAACCGCCAACTCCAGTTGTAGCCGGCCACCCCGGGTACGTTCATCCGGTGCTCGCTGCCCAGGGCCAGGAGGTCCTGCATGGGCAGGATCGCCAGGTCGCAGCGCGAGGCGAGCGCGGCGCGGATCAGGGGCCAGGGCATAGCCTCCTGCGAGTGGCCGAGGAACTCATAGATGTAACCCTTGGCCGCGTCGCTCTGGGACTCGAACCAGCCCACCGTGGTGTCGTTGTCGTGGGTGCCGGTGTAGACCACGGCGTCGCGCTCATGGCGGAAGGGTACGTAGGGATTGTCCGGCTCGCCGGTGAAGGCGAATTGCAGGACCTTCATACCGGGCAGGCCGAACTGCTTGCGCAGCGCGGTCACCTCAGGGGTGATGACCCCCAGGTCCTCCGCGACCAGGGGCAAGGGGCCGAAGACCTCCGTCAGGCGCGTGAAGAGGGCGGCACCGGGGGCCTTGACCCACCGGCCATTGGTCGCAAGCGGCTCGGACCCGTCGATCTCCCAGAAGGACTCGAAGCCCCGGAAGTGGTCGATGCGGATCAGGTCGAACAGGCGCAGTTGGGTGCGCAGGCGCTCGATCCAGAACGCAAAGCCGTTCTGCTCCATGCGCTGCCAGGCGTAGAGCGGGTTACCCCAGCGCTGGCCGGTGGCGGAGAAATAGTCGGGCGGGACCCCGGCCACGGTGCGGGTGGTCCCGTCCGGGTTGAGGTCGAAGTCCTGGGGCCGCGCCCAGACCTCGGCGCTGTCGTGGGCGACGAAGATGGGCAGGTCGCCGAAGAGCCGGACCCCGCGCCCGTTGGCATAGTCGCGCAGTGCCTGCCACTGGCTGAAGAAGAGGAACTGCTCGAAGTGGATGTACGCCAGGGCCTCGACCAGGCGCGCGCGGGCCGCCGCCAGGGCCGCGGGGTCGCGATCACGCAGGGGCTCGGGCCAGAGCCACCAGGGCCGCCCCTGCTCCTCCCAGAGGGCACGGAACAGGGCGTAGTCCGCGAGCCAATAGGCGTGCTCGACGCTGAAGGCGTCCAGCGCCGCGCGCTCCTGCGCCGCCGCGTGGGCCTGGAATCCGGCGAAGGCGTGGCCCAGGGCCGTCGACTGCGCGCGATAGGGGTCTTCGAGTGTGTAATCCGGCAGGCCGAGCAGCCAGCCGCGCGCGAGCAGGGGTTCCAGGGCGATCAGGCGCGGATTGCCGGCATGGACCGAACTGGTCTGATAGGGCGAACCCTCGGACAGGGTCGGGCCGACCGGCAGCATCTGCCAGACCGACAGGCCGCAGTCGACCAGGAAGTTGACAAAGTAGCGGGCCTCAGGGCCCAAGTCCCCGCAGACCCCGCCGCCGGGCAGTGAACTGGGGTGCAGCATCACCCCGGCGCGTCGGTCTTGCGGCGGCTGGGCAGGCGATAGCACGGATGGCGTCATGGGGTCACACTGTTCCTAAAATTCTGAGCAAAGTTGCTCAGTGATGAAGTTAGGATTTATCCGCACTTGGTTGATAGGCGTTGCGGCCTGCAACTCAAGCCTCTTGACGCTCAGTTGCGCCGGAGAACGTGACAGCAGCACCCGTCGGA
>NZ_CAIKKU010000321.1 GCF_903828115.1 uncultured Thiodictyon sp.
GCCGCGCCGCCGCCGCGAGCGCGACCGCGGGCGGCCGGGGCGCGGCACGCGACGGCGAGGCCACGGACGCCCCGCCGCCCGTCGAGGAGCCCGAGCCGGACCTGGCAATCCTGGATGAACAGACGCGCAAGCTGCTGCACGCGAGCATCTTCATCCTGGCGGTCCTGGGCCTGTGGTGGCTCTGGTCACCGACGCTGCCGGCCCTGAACATCTTTCGCAAGATCGTCCTGTGGCACTCCGCGACCACGGTGGACGGGGTCCAGCAACTGGTCCCGGTGACCGCCGCCGACGCGGGCCTGGTGGTGATCATCCTGTCGGTCGCCCTGATCGCGGCCAAGAACCTGCCCGCCCTGATCGAGATCCTGCTGTTGCGGCGCAGTTCGGTGAACGCCGGCACCCGCTACGCGGTGCGCACCCTGGTGAGCTATGCCATCACCGCCATCGCCATCCTGACGGCCTTCGGCGCCCTGGGCCTGCGCTGGTCCCAGGTCCAGTGGCTGGTGGCGGGGATGAGCGTGGGCATCGGCTTCGGCCTGCAGGAGATCGTCGCCAACTTCATCAGCGGCATCATCATCCTGTTCGAGCGCCCGGTGCGGGTCGGGGACACGGTCACGATCGGCGGCGTCACCGGCATCGTCACCAAGATCGAGATCCGCGCCACCACCATCCGCAACTGGGACCGCCAGGAACTGATCGTCCCCAACAAGGAGTTCATCACCGGACGCCTGCTCAACTGGACCCTGACCGACCAGCTCAACCGGATCGTGATCACCGTCGGCATCGAGTACGGCAGCGACGCCCGCCTGGCCCTGACCCTGCTGACCGAGACCGCCGCCGCCAACCCGCGCGTCCTGAAGGACCCGCCCCCGCTGGCGACGCTCGACGCCTTCGGGGACAACGCCCTGACACTCGTGCTGCGCTGCTACCTGGAGACGATGGAGATCCGCCAGGGGGTGACGACCGAGATGCATCTGGCGATCGAACAGGCCTTTCGCGAACACGGCATCGGCATCGCCTTCCCCCAACGCGAGATCAACATCAGCGCCCGGGATACCATCGACGTGCGCCTGCACCGGGTGGAGCCGCCCGACCACCAGCCCCCGCCGGGGCCGCCGTGAGCACGCCGGAGAAGCAGAAGAAGATTCGTCCGCAAATGAACGCAGAGCCGCCGCGGCAGCGGCAGCGCCAGAAACAATCAGCATAAACAATGCGGCGGCCTACCGGCCGCCGCATTGTTCACGTCAAGTCATCGAAATCGGGATCGTCCAGGAGCTCACGCAGGCTCTTGAGTTCGCGCATCCGCTCGATGCGGCGACGAATCGCCAGGTTGGGGGCTGAGCCCCGGGGGTCATCCGCGTGCATGGGAGGAGGCACGGCCTCGATCGTCTCCTCGCTAAAGCGGCCTTCAGGATCCAACATTTCCGTTACCTCGGAACATGCGTGCAACACAACGTCGGTTATCTAACGCAACGCCGCCCGCTACGCAAGTAAATAGTTTCAATACTCTGGATCAATTTCCCGAATTCAGCCGCCGCACGCGGCCCCGGGCCGTGCGGCGCGGCAGTCCCCAGGCCCCTCCTGATACCATAATCACAACTCCCGAACGCCCCCGCTGGACTGCACAATGCCCGAAGCCACACCCCCGCCCATCACCGGCGTGCCGCACGAAACGGTGGCGGCCGTCGACCTGGGTTCCAACAGCTTCCACATGATCGTCGCCCGTATCGCCGACGGTCACATGCAGATCGTCGACCGGCTGAAAGAGCCGGTGCGCCTGGGCGAGGGCCTGACGGAAGACCGGCGCCTGCTGCCCGAGGTGGCGGAGCGCGCGCTCGCCTGCCTGGGGCGTTTCGGCCAGCGCCTGCGTGAATTCCCCTTGGGCAGCGTGCAGGCGGTCGGCACCAACACACTGCGCCAGATGCGGCCGGCGACCGAGTTCGTCGAGCGCGCCGAGGCGGTCCTGGGGCACCCCATCGACATCATCGCCGGACGCGAAGAGGCGCGACTGATCTATCTGGGGGTGGCCCACGGGCTGGCCGCCGGCCCCGCACGCCGGCTGGTGGTCGACATCGGCGGCGGCAGCACCGAACTGATCGTCGGCCAGGACTTCACCGCCCAGTTGCGCGAGAGCCTGCACATGGGCTGCGTCAACATGAGCCTGCGCCACTTCGCCGACGGCAAGGTCTCGGCCAAGACGATGGACAAGGCGCAGTTGGCCGGTGCCATTGAGTTGCGTCCCGTCCGTGAAACCTTCCGGCACGCCGATTGGCAGACGGCGGTGGGCAGTTCCGGCACCATCAAGGCCATCGCCGCGGTGGTGCAGACCGAGGGCTGGAGCGAGGACGGTATCTCCGCCGCCGCGCTCAAGCGCCTGCGCGAGGCCCTGATCAGCGCCGGGCGTGTCTCCTCGCTCGATCTCAAGGGACTCCCGGACGAGCGCAAGCCGGTCTTCGCCGGTGGGGTGGCCGTCCTGTGCGCCGTCTTCCAGACCCTGAACATCGCGCACATGCAGGTCTCTGACTATGCCCTGCGCGAGGGCCTGGTCTACGAGATGATGGGGCGCCACCACCACCAGGACGTACGCGAGCGCACCATGCGCACCCTGTCGCGCCAATACCAGGTCGACGAGGCCCACGGGCGCCGCGTCCAGGCGACCGCGCTCGGCCTCTACCGCCAGGTCGGGGGGCCCTGGTGCCTGGGCGACGCCCGCTACCCCCGCATCCTCGCCTGGGCCGCCCGCCTGCACGAGATCGGCCTCATGGTCGCCCACAGCCAATACCACCGGCACGGCGCCTACCTGCTGCGCAACGCCGACCTGGCCGGCTTCACCCGTCAGGAGCAGACGATCCTGGCCGCCCTGGTGCTGGGGCACCGCCGCAAATTCCCCACCCAGGACTTCGCCGCCCTGCCCACCGGCGTCCGCGACTGCACCAAACGCCTGTGCGTCATCCTGCGCATCGCCGCGCTGCTGCACCGCGGACGCGCCCCCAACAACAGACCCAGGCCGGTCCTCCAGGTCGAAGGCGACAACCTGTCGCTGGTCTTCCCCGACGGCTGGCTGAGTCGACATCCGCTCAACGTCCTCGAATTGGAACAGGAGGCGGACTTCCTGAAGGGGGCGGGGGTCAGGTTGGCGTTCAAGTGACAAAGGAGCGTGGGCGTCCCGCCCGCGCGGGCTGGAAGTCCACACTCAAGACGGGCGCGACGCCCGGACTGATCGATCCAACCCGGACATTGACAAGCAGCGCGACATTTGATCGACTGGCCCCGGACCGCCGAGCCCTGAGGACACCATGCAAACAGACATTCGAGACGCCGCACACAAGTTGATCGATCACTTGCCGACTCAGGCCACTTGGGATGATTTGATGGCCTTGATCATCATCCCGGCCAGTCGCTGGCCGGAACGATGATCAAAGCCCAATGAGAATATATCTTGATAAATGAACAGCGTAACTGACATCATAGCAATAACGCCGATTAACTTGGCAGGAATTATAGATGAACGCAATAACTGACACCGAGCTGAAAGTCCAAGGAGTTGAAGCCTTAATCGATGCTCTTGGGGAAGTAATGGCTGAGAAATTTATTACATTAATCAGCCGCGAACCATTCGACTATACAGAATGGCAGAGAAACCTATGGAATGATAAGAGTGTTGAAGAAATCAGCCAAGCAGCCGTGGATCGGCGCCTGCGCAGCAAGCGTGGAGCCAGCCTGAGCACCTAGCGGACCCCAAGCCGCGCAGGGGCGAAGAGGGCCGGCGTCGAAATTGATTTCCTCTGGGCGCGGGGAAAGAACTCAAGCCTAGCCCCCGCAGGGGTAAGGCCGTCTCGTCCAAGGATGCGACGACCCGACTTCAAGGTCGGCCGGACCATCCGACCTGCTGTAGACCAACTTATTGTTTGGAGCCGAACGCATGACAAGAACTGAACGAGCAACTCAAATCTGGGCAGTTTTGGCATGGGCTGCAAGCCATAGACAGAACATCACATATTCACAGTTAGCTCAAGCCACTGGTGCGTTTACCGGCGGACTCGGCGCACTCTTGGAACCAATTCAGTCATACTGTCTACTTAAAGGTCTGCCGCCCCTCACCATTCTTGTCGTTCAGCAGGAGTCCGGCCTTCCAGGATCGGGGTTTGCCGGCGCATCTGCCGGAGAACTTGCCTCCGCCCAGGCAAAGGTTTTTTCATTCAACTGGCTCGGACATGGGAACCCTGGCGTTGAACAGTTGGAACTGGCTGTAAAAAAGCAGCCCTCGAATGCGAGTAAAGGCGCTTAACCCGTAGGTTGCCCACCGATACCAACTCATGCCCCGATTCCGCTGGAACGAACTGAATAAGCAACAAGTCGGCGCTTTCGCCGAATATTTTGTGACAATGGAGTTCACAATGTGTGGATTCCAGGTTTATGGAACTGAAGTAGACGATAGAGGAGTCGACTTCGTAGCCAGATACGATAAGAACGACTTCATAGAAATCCAAGTAAAATCTCTCCGCAAACCCGGCTACGTTTTCATGCAGAAAGAGAAATTTCACTTGCGCAATGAGTTGTATTTGGCGCTTGTCCTTCTTTTCAAAGAGCAGGAGCCAATACTGTACCTTATTCCCTCATTGGCCTGGGCGGGTCGCGATCCGATGTTTGTGAGCCGGGATTACGAGGGACTCAAGAGCAAACCTGAATGGGGACTTCAGATCTCCGAAACATCATTGGCATCGCTGGAACCTTTTTCTTTTTGGCCGACCATTGAACGAATGAAAAGCGCGACCCAAGGAATCAAATAGGAGACGCCAAGAAGGCGTCGGGGCACGCCGCGCATTCTCTCATTTTCGTTGCCACACCCAGCGCGGTAGGTTGGGGTGACGGAGGAACCCCAATAGCCGCCAGCCTACGCCATCGCGTTGGGGTTCGTTCCTCACCCCAACCTACCGCCCGATGATCTTTGGCGTTGGGCAACTCAACCGCGACACTCAGGTAAATCCGCACATGGCGCCGACAATCGTCCGCGATGGGCAATTCCGATTGTTCTTCTTCTCTCGTGAGGAGACCCGTATCCACGTCCATATTGCACATCCGGACGGGGAGGCGAAGTTCTGGCTCACACCGACCATACATCTGGCGCTGAACCTGGGTCTGACACAGGTACAGGTGCGGCAAGCGCAGTCAATCGTCGAAGCGCACATTCAGGAGATTGAAGATGCCTGGCATCGTCACTTTGGCGGCTGAGGTCACCAACATATCGCCGCACTGCTTATGGATTCTGCTTGACGATGAGGAACTTGCGATACCATTTTCCGAGTTCCCTTGGTTCAAGTCCGCTACCATTGAGCAACTCATCAGGGTCGAGCGCCCGACCAAGAATCATCTGTATTGGCCGGAGATCGACGTTGATCTGGCGGTTGAGTCCATTCGTAAGCCTGAGGACTTTCCGCTTGTATCCAAGATGCCGGATTATGCATAAGGACGCGGGAGCCCGGGGCCGACCGCGCTTTGCGCTCCGGCAAAGCGCCGTAGGTTCGGATGAGAAACGAACATCAACATCCCGCATTCGACGCCATCGCGTTGGGGTTCCTTCGTCACCTCCACCTACGGCTGCCGGAATGACAGCGGCAAGGGACCTGGGCCAATAGGTGGCACGAGGTATCAGCGCCCCAGCACCATGTCGATACCCGCCAGGATCGCGTCGAGTTGCGGCTTTGCGAGCCTACCGATCCGCTCGGTCAAGGTGCCGCGGTCAATGGTCAGGAGTTGGGAGACATTCGCGACCGAGTCCTTGGCCAACCCGGTTCCGCGTGACTCAAGCAGGACATTACCTGGGGCGTCGGCCCACTTGAGGTTGCTGGTCAGCGGGACGCAAACGACGGTCGCGAGCCGGCTGCGGTTGAACGCATCGCACTGGACGATGACAACGGGGCGCCGATAACCCGGTTCGGAGCCGACCGGTTCGCCCAGGTCTGCCCACCAAAGATCACCCTGCCGGATCACCACTCGGTACTCCGAAGCACCTTGCGGGCCGACCGGACCAGGAATTCGTCCGGCTTACTGTCGATGTCACTGCAGAGGGTGTCGAGGGTCGTTGTCACTTGGTCAGCGTGTCGCTCCAGGAATTCCTTGAGCGCCCGCGCGTAGAGATCACTACGGGAAATCCGCAGGCGGGCGGCGAGGTTTTCGGCCTCACCGAACACGTCATCTGGAACCGAGATAGCTGTTTTCATACCCGGAGTATAACGGCCAGGGCAAACTCAGTGCACGGACTTACCGCGGTCATTGATCCTGCGTCATCCTGTCGCCCGGAGCGCGGGCAGCCCGCCGCCGAGCAGGGACGCGGCCGGTCACTCGCGGGCGGGACGCCCACGCTCCCGGGTTGCGATCCGCCATCAAGGCCCCTTTGTCGTAGATGCGACAGACCCGCCCCCTCATCGTAACCTTACGGAACAGCAACTTAACTACTGGCACGAGGTCTGCATGGACACCCCCAAACGCGGACTGCGGAGTGCCCATGAACAAGAAAGAGATCGCCGCCCTGCTCGACGAGCCGGCCTGCGCCCACAACAGCAAGGCCAAATCCGGCTGCGCCAAGCCGAAGCCGGGGGCCACCGCGGGCGGTTGCGCCTTCGACGGCGCCCAGATCGCGCTGCTGCCGATCGCGGACGTGGCCCATATCGTCCACGGCTCCATCGCCTGCGCCGGGAGTTCCTGGGACAGCCGCGGCACCCGCTCCTCCGGACCCACACTCTACAAGATGGGCATGACCACGGATCTCACCGAACAGGACGTGATCATGGGCCGGGGCGAGAAGCGCCTCTTCCACGCCATCAAGCAGGCGATCGACTCCTATCACCCGGCGGCGGTCTTCGTCTACAACACCTGCATCCCGGCGATGATCGGCGACGATATCGAGGCGGTCTGCCGCCAGGCGCAGAGCCGCTGGGGCACCCCGGTGGTGCCGGTGGACGCGGCCGGCTTCTACGGCACCAAGAACCTGGGCAACCGGATCGCCGGCGAGACCATGGTCAAGCACGTCTGCGGCACCCGGGAGCCGGACCCGCTGCCCCCCGGGATCGAGGGGCCCGGCTTCAAGGTCCACGACATTACCCTGGTGGGTGAGTACAACATCGCGGGCGAGTTGTGGCACGTCTCACCGCTGTTCGACGAACTGGGCCTGCGGGTGCTGGGGAGCCTCTCGGGCGACGCCCGTTATCGCGAGGTGCAGACCATGCACCGCTCCGAGGTCAATATGATGGTCTGCTCCAAGGCCATGATCAACGTGGCGCGGATGCTCAAGGAGCGCTTCGGCACGCCCTGGTTCGAGGGCAGTTTCTATGGGGTGGCGGACGTCTCGCAGGCGTTGCGTGACTTTGCCCGGATCATCGGTGACCCGGACCTGACTGCCCGCACCGAGACCCTCATCGCCCGGGAGGAGGCGGCCATCCATGCCAGGCTCGAACCCTGGCGGGCGCGTCTGGCGGGCCGCAAGGTCCTGCTCTACACCGGCGGGGTCAAGTCCTGGTCGATCATCTCGGCCCTGCAGGACCTCGGGATGACGGTCGTCGCCACCGGTACCCGCAAATCCACGGAGGACGACAAGGCGCGCATCCGGGAACTGATGGGGGAGGACGCGGTGATGATCGAGGACGGCAATCCCCGCGCCCTGCTCAAGATCGTGCGCGACCAGGGGGTGGACATCCTGATCGCCGGGGGCCGCAACATGTATACCGCGCTCAAGGCGCGGGTGCCCTTCCTGGACATCAACCAGGAGCGCGAATTCGGCTACGCGGGCTATAGCGGCATGTTGGAACTGGCCAAGCAACTGTGCCTGACGGCGGAGAGTCCGGTGTGGGAGGCGGTGCGGCGGCCGGCGCCATGGTCTATCGGGTCGGCCGCCGCGTCCGGCACCGCTGCTGCGGTTGACCTGCTTGGTGCTGGTCCGCGCAGCGGACCCTACGAGAGCGACACCGGTCCGCACGGCGGACCCGACGCGGAGTCGGCACATGCCTGAAATACTCAAACGCAGCAAGGCGCTCTCGGTCGGTCCGCTGAAGGCCAGTGCGACCATCGGGGCGGCGCTGGCCTTCTTAGGGATGCGCCGCGCCATCCCCATGCTGCACGGCTCCCAGGGCTGCACCGCCTTCGGCAAGGTCTTTTTCGTCCGCCACTTCCGGGAACCCATCCCGCTCCAGTCGACCGCCATGGAGCAGGTGAGCGCGATCATGGGGGCCAATGAGAATGTGGTGGAGGGGCTGCGCGTCCTGTGCGAGAAGAACCACCCGGACCTGATCGGCGTGCCCACCACCGGGCTGGCCGAGGCCCAGGGGGCTGACATCCACATGGCCGTTCGGGAATTCCGCGCCAAGCACCCGGAATTCGACCAGATACCGGTGGTCGCGGTCGCCACGCCGGACTTCAGCGGGTGTCTGGAGTCCGGCTTCGCACTCGCGGTCCACGCCATCATCGAGGCCCTGGTCCCGGCGGCGGACCTGGCCGGCACCAGGCCGGGCCGGCGCCGCCGCCAGGTCAATGTGCTGGCCGGCTCGGCCCTGACCCCCGGCGACCTGGAGCACCTGAAGGAGCTCATCGAGTCCTTCGGCCTGCGCCCGCTGGTGCTGCCTGACCTCTCGGACTCGCTCGACGGCCATCTGCCGCCGGAGGAGTTCAACCCGCTCACCATCGGCGGCACCCTGGTCAGTGAACTGGCGACCCTGGGCGATGCGGTCGCGACCCTGGTCATCGGCGCCTCCATGGACCACGCGGCGGACCTGCTGCACCAGCGCACCGGGGTGCCCGACCACCGCTTCGCGCACCTGATGGGACTGGACGCGGTCGACACCCTGGTCCAGACCCTGGCGTCCGTCTCGGGCAACCCGGTCCCGGAGCGACTGGAGCGCAGCCGCGCCCAACTCCAGGACGCCATGCTCGACAGTCACTTCATGCTGGGACTCACCCGCTTCGCCATCGCCGCGGAGGCCGACCTGCTGGTCGGCTTCAGTCAACTGCTGGCCGGTGTCGGCGCCGCGACCGTGGCCGCCGCCACCCCGGTCAATACCCCGGCGCTGGCCCAGGTGCGCTGCGAGCGGGTGCGCATCGGCGACCTGGAGGACCTGGAGGCGGACGCCCGGGACCAGGTGGCGGAGGTGCTGATCGGCAGTTCGCACGCGGCGCATACGGCGAGCCGCCTGGGTATCCCATTGCTGCGCGCCGGCTTCCCCCAATACGACCGGGTCGGCGGCTACCAGCGCACCTGGATCGGCTACCAGGGCACCCGCGCCACCCTCTTTGAGCTCGCCAACATCCTGCTGCAATTGGAGCGCGGGGAGATCCACCCCTACCGGTCGCGATTGTCACCGCGGCCGGATGAGGCGGTGCGGGCGCACCAGGGTTAGGGACGCTTGTCGCGTCGTTGTCGTTGTCGTTGTCGTTGTCGTAATCGAGCTTATCGTAACGCCCCGAATTTGCTCGCACGCCGGATTGCATCGCTTCTCCGATTGCTATTACGACAACGACAAC
>NZ_CAIKKU010000322.1 GCF_903828115.1 uncultured Thiodictyon sp.
CTTACCGCACCATTTCACCCTTACCTTTCCTGTTCCGGCCGTAACCGGAAAAAGACTGGCGGTATATTTTCTGTGGCACTTTCCGTGGGCTCGCGCCCCCCAGGCGTTACCTGGCACCCTGCCCTCTGGAGCCCGGACTTTCCTCCCTCCCCGCGAGCGGGAAGAGCGACTGTCCGGCCGACTCCCCGGACGCATTCTAACCGATTCCGGGGTTGCGCCCGCGGTCGCAGGATCGGCTGACGGCCGCGGCAGCAAGACCAGCCGCCCCGGACGATGTAAATCCCCCCGTGGGAGCGGCTTCAGCCGCGATGCGAGGCCTCGTCGCGGCTAACGGCCATGGCACCCGCGCCACCCCGGAACATGAAAGTCCTCTCGACCGCTAGCCGATGGCCAGCGTGCGGGGCGCCGTAGTCAGGGCTATCCAGCCCTGACTGTTCCAGCCCCGACACCGTCAGGCCAGGATGGCCTGACTACGCACTTTCACGGTAAAGCCGCTCCCACAGCGTCGCTGCGCTACTTTCACGGTCAGGCCTGGACCGCCTGGGCACTGACTCAATCGGGATCGGCGGGGGTGTAGACGCGCATGATGCGGTACGGGAGCAGCCCCCCGTCGACCCCGCCGTTCAGGGCCGGGGCGCGGTGGAGTTGATTGACGGCGATGTAGAGCCACCCGGGCTCCCCGAAGCTCAAGGAGTCCGGCCACAGGAGTCGGTCGTCCTCGACCAGGGTCTCCAGCTTTCGGTCCGGGTGCAGGACGGCAACGGCGTTGTGGGCAAGATCGGTGAAATAGTGATTGCCCGCCGCATCGGTGGCGGCCCCGTCGGAGACCGGCTTGGGCCCAGCCTTGGTGATGGCCGCAGCGATGGCGGCGTCGTCCGCCCCCTCGCGCAGCAGGCGCGCCGGGACCCGGTACCAGGTCTCACCGTTCATGGCGCCGAAATAGAGGGTCTCGCCGTCCGCGGACAGGGTGATGGGATTCACCGCGATGCGCGCGGGCTTGACCTTGCCGTCCTCGCCCTTGGGGCCTATGACCCGGCCCTCGACCACGAGGTCCAGATCCTCCGCTTGCAGGGCCGGGGAGGCGCTGAAGCGCCGGGAACTGCGGCCCTTCAGGTCCACGACCACTAAGGCCGGCTCATGGCTGCCGCCGGGATCGGCGATATAGACGAAGCCGCGCGCGGCGTCCACCGCCAGGTCGTTGAGAAAGCTCCCCAGAGGCCCGGTCTGCGGCGGGAAGTCATAGCGCAGGACCGGCTTGCCGTCGGCGAGCGCGAAGGCCAGGAGCTTGGGCGTCTGGGGCGGCTCCCCCAGTCCGTTGTCGAGCACCCACAGCCGGTCCTGGCCGTCGATGTGGATGCCGAGCACGCTGTTGAGCACGTCCGGACCCGAGCCGAAGGCGCCGTTCCAAGCAAGGTCCGGCCAGGGCCGGTAGCTCTTGGGCCCCGTCACCTCGATGAGCTGGGCCGGCCCCCGACGGAACTGGTGCACCGTGGCGAAGACCCGCCCCTTGGCGGTCACCGCCAGATTGCCGGGATTGATGGGCAACTCCGCCACCACCTCGAGGGCACCCGGAATCAACTGCTCATCCGCCGCGACGGGGAGCGAGGTAAGGGGCAGCAGGGCAAACAGCAGGACGGCGAGCGATGGACGCATGGGATTCTCCGGCGCTGGTTTAAATCGGACGGACTGGGCGAGTGACCTGGGTCTCGGCCCCTTCATTATCAGAGGCTAACGACCATGGAAGGTCGCTCTGCCACCCCGGAAAATGAAAGTCTTCGGTGGGAGCGGCCTCCGGCCGCGAGACGGCGCCGCGGCGAACTCCGATGCCGCGTTCCTCACGCGGCCCGTCGCGGCTGAAGCCGCTCCCACAGCGTCGCTGCGCGACTGTCGCGGTAAGCATACCGTGAAACCGGCCTCCATCATGATTGCGGCCACCGAGCCGATGACAACCGTCGCAGCAAGGACCAGCGGTCGGCGCCGCGATCAGGACGGTGAAATCCGTACCGCAGCCCCGCGGGGGTTTGCGCTAACCGCGGCTAGCGGCTGTCCCGCCCGTTGTCATCCTCCGATCCATCCGCGGGGCCGTCGCCGGGGCCGTCTTGCGGTCCGCCGCCGGGGCCGCCCGTGGGCGGACCATCACCCCGCGGCCCGTCCCCCCGCTTGCCCCGGTGGTCGCCGCGCGACTCCATGGCCGCGAACCGTTGCTGCTGCTCCGGGGTCAGGACGGCCGCGATGCGCCCCTGCAACTCGGTGCGGGCCAGGGCCGGATTGGTCAGGCGCTCGGCGAGGATCGCGCGCACCTGGGTGACCTGCTCGGGGCTCAGACGCAGGCGATCGGTCAGACGGTCCACCTGTCGGTCCAGCCCCCGCTGCTGCTGCGCCGCTTCCGCCGCGCGCTGCTCGTCCGTGAGGACGCCCTGGATCCGCTGGCGCACCTGGGCGTGCAACTGGTCGGCAGCGGTGCGCTCCTCCTCGAGGATGGTCTTGACCTGCGCCTGCTGCTGCGGCGTCAGATCGAGCCGCCGTGTCAACCGCTCGAGCCGCGTGTCGGGATCGCCGTGAGGCCCGCCCTGGCCGCAGAAGGCCGCCCCGGTGCCGAGCGCGGCGGCGAGGCCGATGGCGATGGCGATGGCGAGCAGGGTTCTGGGGGTCTTGAGTCGCATGGGTAAAGTCTCCGCATAGGGGGATGATCGACGGACGCGGGGGCCGACCTTGGGGCCTGCCCCGCGATGGGTCTCCAGGGGGCCCGGCAGAGGCCCCGTGGAAGGGGAGATTACAGGGCTGGAATGCAGCGCTGGTGCAGCCAATGCGCAAGAACCGCGCAAGCCGGGCCTTGGCATTGGGTGCCTTGGACAATACCTGACCGACAGAGGATAAACCGACACAAGAGGGGCATGACAGATGCACAACGCCACCACCGCCGTGATCCGCTGGGTGGAACAGGGCCGGGTGCCCGACGCGATGACCCGCGCCGGCATCCGCGCCTTGCTGCGCCAACGCCTGGCCACGCTGCCCACACGGGACTGCGCGCTCGCTGCCGAAGAAACCCGCGCCTTCGTCGCCATGATGGACGCCTCCCCGATCGCCGCGGTCCCCGAACTGGCCAACGCCCAGCACTATGAACTGCCCCCCGAATTCTTCGTGGAGGTCCTGGGGCCCCGGCGCAAGTACAGTTCGTGCCTCTGGTCCGCCGGGGTCCAGACCCTGGCCCAGGCGGAAGACGAGTCCCTGCGGGTGACCGCGGAACGCGCCGGCATCGCCGACGGGATGGAAATCCTGGAACTGGGCTGCGGCTGGGGCGCCTTCAGCCTCTATGTGGCGGAGCGCTTCCCCCGGTGCCGGGTCACCGCCGTCTCCAACTCCCAGGGCCAGCGCGGATTTATCGAAGGGGAGGCGCGGCGGCGCGGACTCGCCAACCTGACGCTGATCACCGCGGACATGAACACCTTCGCCGCGCCCGGGCGCTACGAACGCATCGTTTCTATCGAAATGTTCGAGCACATGCGCAACCACCGCGCCCTGTTCGCCCGGGTCCACGACTGGCTCAAGCCCGGGGGCCGCTTTCTGATGCACATCTTCTGTCACCGCGCCCACCCCTACGCCTTCGAGGACCAGGGCGCGAGCGACTGGATGAGCCGGTACTTCTTCTCCGGCGGCATCATGCCGAGCGACGAGTTGCCGCTCCTGTTCCAGGACCGGCTGCGCCTGCTGGAGCGCTGGCGCTGGGACGGCCGCCACTACGAGCGCACCCTCAACACCTGGCTCGAGCAAATGGACGCCGCCCGCCCCCGCGTCTGGCCCATCCTGGAGCAGACCTACGGCGCCGACCAAGCCGCCGCCTGGTGGATGCGCTGGCGGCTCTTCTTCATGGCCTGCGCCGAACTCTTCGGGTATCGGGACGGGCAGGAGTGGTGGGTCAGTCACTACCTGTTCGAGCGGCCCGCGTAACAAGCAGCGGGGGCGTCCCGCCCGCGCGGCAACAGTTCCACCTCCGGTAATAGGTCAAACAAGTCCATTAGGGAACGCTTACCGCGTCGTTGTCGTTGTCGTTGTCGTTGTCGTTGTCGAGATTATCGTAGCGCCCCGGATTCTCTCGACATCGCTTCTCCGATTACGACAACGACAAC
>NZ_CAIKKU010000323.1 GCF_903828115.1 uncultured Thiodictyon sp.
TGATCATGCACCATGATCGCCTGCTGTGCGTGTCCGAAGCCTGGGTCTGGCTCACTGAGGCGCGGATCCTTCTACGACGCATGACGACAACGACTTAATTTTGTCTATACCCTCTGAGACCTCTTAAAGAATCTCACGCAGAGACGCAGAGAAGAATCGCGTCAGTCGGGTTACCGTGAAAACCGCTCCCACCGGGGGCTTTCCTGTTTCGGGGGTGACGGACAACCCCGCATGGCCGTTAGCCGGATCAGGGCCGCGAAAACGCGATATCGACCGGTCTAACGGCCATGGAAGGAACGTCAGCCACCCCGGTCGATGAAAGGCTCGCCTGGAAGCGGCTGGCAGCCGCGCTGCGGGGCCGCGGTAACCTGCGACGTTATACGGGCGCTTGCGAGGCCCGTCGCGGCTGAAGCCGCTCCCACAGCGTCGCCGCGCGACTTTCACGGTAAAGCCTCGACCTCCTGTCTCCTTGCGGCCGGAACGGCGAACAAGGCCCCGATTGCGTCGGATGGTCTTGGCTCCGGGGCCAAACGCGCGGGCGGGACGCCCACGCTCCTTTCAATTGCCCCCGCCCGGCCCCCCGAGCCCATTATCCCGCCGAAAGCGCACCGCCTCCCGGATCAGGGCGAGGCGCGCCCGCTCGGCGCCCCAGTCGGCGGTGAGTGCCGGGTCCGGGGTCGGGTCCTCGGCCCAGACGCGCCACAGGACCACGGCGTCCTGACGGTAGGCGGCGGCGATGCTGTTGCCGTCGGGGCTGAAGCGGGCGATGCGGGCGCCGCCCAGGTCGGCCTCCATCACCAGATAGGACTCCTGGGTCGGCGGCCCGGCGGCCCCCACGGCGACCGGTTTGGGGCGACGCCACAGGCGCACGGCGCCGTCGCGCGAGGCGGTGAGCAGCCAGTGACCGTCCGGGCTGAATTCGGCGTAGGAAAGCCGGTCGTTATGGCCCTTCAGGTCCGCGAGCAGGGTGCCGCCGGTGTCCCAGACCTGGGCGCGGCCGTCCAGGGAGGCGGTTACGAGGGCCGCCCCGTCCGGGGCGAAGCGGACGCTGTAGAGGGTCTGGGTGCCCCCCTTCAGGGGCAGGGGCTCGCCGCAGCGCCCGCCGGCCAGTGCGATCAGGGCGACCCGCCCGTCCTCGCCGACGCTGGCCAGGGTGCCGCCGCCCGGCGCAAAGGCGAGATCCGTGATGGGCCCCTGGTGGGGCTGGAGCCGGCACTGCAGGTCCCAGGTGCCGTCGGGCGTCTGGCGCAGCAGGCGCAGCCACCCCTGGTCGCTGCCGACGGCGGCCAGTTGGGTGCCGTCGGCAGCGGCGGCCACGGCGGCCGCCTGGACCTTGCCGGTCTCCTGCGCCAGACCCGCGGGGAGCGGCAGTTCCAGGCAGGCGGCCGGGTCCCACAGGCGCACCGAGTGGGCGGGCTCGTTGGAGGTGGTGAGGAGCCAGCGCCCGTCGGGTGCGAACAGGACCCGGTAGAACTCGCTGGCCGGCGTCGGCGTCGGCGTCGGCGCCGGGGCCGCGCCTGGCGCCCGGCCCCGGGTGCGCGCCGGGGTCGGCACGGGCGCGGGCGGCGCGGGCGGTTCCAGGGTGCAGCCGCCGCCGGTGACCAGGTCCCAGACCCGGGCGCTGCCGTCGTAGGCGGCGCTGGCGAGTTGCCGCCCGGAGGGCGAGAAGGCGACGCGGCGCACCCGGGCGCGGTGCCCGACGAGCCGCCAGATCTCCCCCGGTGCCGCCCAGGGTGCGGCGGGGTCGTAGCGCCAGACCTGGACCAGGCCGTCGAATGACCCGCTGGCGATCAGGAAGGCCCCGGGGTCGGCGTCCAGTTCCTTGGGCGGTCGCGCCAGGTCCAGGTGGGAGACGTGGTCGTCGTGGGGGAGTCGAAAGGCGAGGGTGCTCGCGTACCCCACCGACCAGACCCGGGCCGAGCCGTCCTGTTCCGAATAGCTCAGGACGCGCCGCCCGTCCAGGCTGAAGCGCGCGGCGGAGATCGGGGCCTCGTGGGTGTAGACGGCGAACTGGCGCCCGCTGCGCAGCCCCCACAGGCGCGCCGTCTGATCGGCCGAGGCGGTCAGCACCAGGGGCTCACCGGTCTGGGGGTCGACCCCCGGGGAGACGCGGATGCGCTCCACGGCGAGGCGGTGCTGACCCAGGATCTCGGCGTCCCCGCGGCTGAGATCCCAGCGCACCACCTGCCCCTCGTCGTCCCCGGCCAGCAGGTAGCGGTCGGCCGGCGCGAAGGCCAGGTCACGCACGGCGGACTGGTGGATGCGGACCTGGCGTCCGTCGTGGACCACCTCGCCGAGCACCATCAGTTCGCCGCCGTCCGCGCCGAAGACCCGCACCTTCTCGTCGGACGTGGCGATGGCGAGTTGCTGCCCGCGGTTGTCGAAGATGGCGCGGGTGAGCGGGCGGTTCAGGGGGCCGGTCGGGTGCAGGGTCAGCCGCTCGGCCCCGGTCCTGGTGTCGAGGACCCGGGCCGTCCCGTCGCGCGAGGCGGTGACCAGCCGCAGCCCGTCGGGGGCGAAGGCGACCCCGCGGATCTCCTTCTGGTGCAGGGGTAGGTTCCACAGGGGCGGCCCCGGCTGCTGGAGGTCGAGCATGCACAGGCCGAAGCCGTCGGCCGCGGTGCCCTGGCCGAGCGCGAGGTAGCGATGCCTGGGGTCCAGGGCGATGATCCCCCCGGGCCGCACGCCGCAGGACCAATCCGGCGCCGCCCCGTCCGCGGCCGGGAGCCGCCAGACCCCGGACTCGCCGAGCCCCAGGATCAGTGACGGTTCGCCTTCGTTGTCGGCAAGGCGCACCGCGTGGATGGGGAGCGCGGGGCTGGCGAGTGGCCGGTCGAAGGCGAAGCGGTTGTCGGTGAGGTGCCACAGGCCGGCCCCCTCCCGGGCGCTGAGGGTCGCCAGGTGGTTGCCGTCGTCGCTGATGCCGGGTGAGAGCGGGCGCTCGGGGGTGGACCCGCCGGCCTGCACCATGGCGATCAGCCGATTGGCGCTGAAGGCGCGGCTCAAGGTGTCGGTGGCGGCCTGGGGCAGGTCGCGGCCGGCGTTGAGCGCCAGGCGCACGGCCACCGGGGTGTTGCCCTGGTTGATCGCCAGGTTGGCGGCATTGATCTCACTGCGGTGCAGGTTCAGCGTGGCGGCGCGCGAGGCGTCGGCGGCCCAGAAGGCGGCCGCGCTGGCGACGAGCAGCAGCACCACGAGGGTCAATCCGAGGAGGCGCGCCCAGCGGTTGCGTTGTCGCTGGGCGCGGAGCCGGTCGCGGGAGCGCTCCAGGAACTCCAGTTCCACCGGCTCCAGTTCGCCGGGGAAGGCGTCGGCGAAGCGCCGGGCGGCGGCGTAGCCGACCTCGCCCAGCAGGTATTCCCGATTGCAGTCGGTGCGCTTCCACAACCGCGCCTGGCGGGTGATCTGGAAGCGCAGCTGCAGGTCGCGCCGGTTGCCCGGGTCGGCCAGCCAGTCGCGCACCGGCGCCCAGGTGTCGATCAGCGTCTGGTGGATCAGGCTCGCCGTGGGCCGATAGTCGCGCCACTGGGCGACGGCCTGCGGCCCCTCGGACCCGGGGTCGGCGGGTGGGGGCTGGGTCGCGTCGCCCCGGGCCAGGGCCGCGGTCGCGCGCCGCGGGAACAGCCGCGCCCGCCATTCTTCGCGGGTCTCGCGCGCCAGGCGCGCGACGGCCGCAAACAGATGGTCATCGGTCCTGGCGCACGGCATGTGTTCGGCGGGGTCGGCGACCCCGGCCGCCACCACCAGGCGCGCCGCGATCAGGACCGCGAGCAGGCGGGCGCAGTCCGGGTCCCGCTCCAGGGCGCGCAGGTCCCCGGCGCGGGGTACGGGGCGCGAGGCGGGGCCGCCCTCCAGGGCGATCAGCGCCCGGCATAGCATGGGCAGGGCGGCGCGGGTCGCATCATTGAGCCCTTCCCAGAGTGCCTGGGCGCGCGTGCGGGTGGTGCCGCTGATCCCGCCCAGGGCGCGATAGTCGCCGATGCGCAGGCGCAGCCTGGCGGCGGCGTTGTCGCCGGCGTCCGGGGCGGCGCGTCCCCCCGGCTCGCCGTCAGCCCCGTCGTCGTCCGCCAGCGGCGCCCGTGCCCGCGCATAGAGGTCGGCGAGGACCGGCTCCAGGAGCGCCGGCCAGTGGGTCAGGTCGCTCGCCTCCGCCTCCAGCAGGTCCACCAGGCCGCGCCCGGCCGTCCCCTCGTATTCGATCCCGGCGATGCGTGCCGGGATCTCGAGCACCTGGCGGATGCGGGCGGCGGGCGGGGGCTCCAAGGGGTACCAACTGTGCTCGTCCAGCAGGGCGGCCAGGGCCGGGATCTGGGGGAGTCGGCGCAGGTGGTCGCTGCGCAGCGTGGCGACGATCCAGACCCCGTCCTGGGCGGCCAGGGCGGCCAGGGCCCGGGCGAAGGTCTGGGTGGGGGCGCGCTCCTGCACCCCCGCGCTGAAGAGCCCGTCCAGGGGGTCCAGGATCAGGGCCAGTTGCTGGCGCCCGTCGGTGCTGCCGACCGGCTGTCCGGCCTCGCCGACCAGTCGGGCCAGGGCCGCCTGCACCTGCGCCGCCGCCACCGCGGGCTCGGTCTCCAGCAGGCGCGCAAGCCCGGCCTGGTCCAGGCCGAACCCGTCCAGGGCCGTCCCCAGCAGGGCCGGTGCCAGCAGCGCCCGGGCCAGCTCCGCGACCGGGTCCGGACCCTGGCAGTCGAGCCGGCACCAGCGGCAGCCGGCGACCCCGGCGAACAGGTAGGGCCGCACCAGCCGCGGCAGGAGCCCGGCGTGCACCAGTGACGACTTACCAACCCCGGAGGGTCCCGTGAGCAGCACCAGCCCGTGCCCACCCCCGCGGTTGGCATCCAGGCGCGCCACCAGTTCCCGGGTCTCGGTCTCGCGTCCGACGAAGACCGGCTCATCGGCCAGCCGATAGGGGTCTTGGGCACGAAAGGGGCTGTCGCGCCACTCGCCGGCCCCGGGGCGGCGGCCCAGTTCCACGCTGATGCGCCGGTTGAGCAGCTTGCGCACCTGCCCCTCGACCAGTTCGCGCAGCACACGGTCGCTGTCGAACTGCCGGAAGGCGCGGCGGAAGCTCCCGTCCGCGTTGAAGAAGTGGGTGCGGAAGAAGGCCTCCAGCCGTTCCCGGTCGGCGACCGCCTCGTGGGTGGCCGGGGCATCGGTGATATCGATCAGACGCGGCGTGGTCTTCTTGTAGACCAGGACTTCCGGCTGGCCGCTGCGGGCGAAGGCCTCCACCGCATCGACGAACTCCCACTCGGTCCCCGTCATCCCGCCGTAGGGGTCGTCCGCCAGCGGCGTGCCCAGGCGCGTCCACAGCATCACCAGCACCAGTTCACACTCAGCGGGCCGCAGCAGCCCCGCCTGGAAGCTCTGGGCCGCGGTCAGGGCCTCCTCCTCCCACAGCACCGGCTGGAGCTTGAAATAGGGCAGATACTCCTGCGCGAGCGCCTCGACGATGTCTTTGATCAGGGCCCGCTCGTGGTCCAGGTCCGCGGGGGAGGAGACGAAGATTCTGACCTGGGGCTGCGCCATCGCGTGCACTCGGTGGGGGCAAGAAGGGGATTCTCGGGGTTCCTCCTACTATAACGCTTGGGAGGCATCGCTTCAGACCGACCGGCGACGGGTACGCTGTCCTGGTCGTTGTCGTTGTCGTTGTCGTTGTCGTGATCGGATTGTTCGATTACGACAACGACA
>NZ_CAIKKU010000324.1 GCF_903828115.1 uncultured Thiodictyon sp.
CATCACAGTGCTGCGCCGCGACCTGGACCAGCTTGCCGCCCAGGTCCACCAACTGCACTGTGCCGAGACCTACCGCACGCTCAAGGACCTGACCGACTGGGACGCTTACTTTGTCGAACAGCGGGTTGCGCTGGAACAGGCGATTGAACAATTGGAAGCGGAGCTTGCCCAGACCGAGCAACCGGCTACCGCCGGACGCGGGACCGACACCGATGGATGATACCGCTGCCGATACCGGCCGGAGCCTTGCGCTTGGCAAGAGCCAGACGCTCGTGCGGGTCATGGACCGGGCGCGCGCCATCACGGCTGAGTTGCAAGACGACAACGAACGCGCGTGTTTCAAAGCGGTCCTCGGAAGGCACCCCGAGTTTCTGGTCAAGGGCTTGTCTGCGCACTACCCGATTGATGCCGACCTGCTTGAGCGCTATGCAGACGAGTGGGATTGGGAGGCACTCTCCGCCAATCCAACCTTGCACTGGAGCGTAGAGCTCATCGAGTGCTACGAAGATCAGTGGGACTGGGGAGGGCTCTCCCATAACTCCGCCTTGCCGTGGAGTGATGAGTTGATCGAGCGCTATGCCGATCGGTGGGATTGGGGGTCCCTCGCGTCGAACAGTGGCCCACCATGGACGCAAGACCTCATCGAGCGCTATGTGGATCGGTGGGGTTGGGGGTCCCTCGCGTCGAACAGTGGCCTACCATGGACGCAGGACCTCATCGAGCGCTATGCCGATCGGTGGGATTGGGGGTCCCTCGCGTGGAACAGTGGCCTACCATGGACGCTAGACCTCGTCGAGCGCTATGCCGATCGGTGGGATTGGAGGAGGCTCGCGTGGAACAGTGGCCTACCATGGACGCTAGACCTCATCGAGCGCTATGCCGATCGGTGGGATTGGTGGTCCCTCGCGCGGAACAGTGACCTACCATGGACGCTAGACCTCGTCGAGCGCTATGCCGATCGGTGGGATTGGGGGTCCCTCGCGTCGAACAGTGGCCCACCATGGACGCAGGACCTCATCGAGCGCTATGTGGATCGGTGGGGTTGGGGACAGCTCGCCTTTAATCGAGCGTTGCCCTGGAGTGCTGCCTTCCTGGCACGTTTTGAATCCCATTGGGATTTTGAAGCTCTGGCGAAGAACCCCCTTCGGATGTGGCGACTCTTGCAGGGCGAAGACATCATCGAGTTGATGGACGAGTTGCCGCCGCCGCCACTGACATTTGCCGATGGTTGGGAAGCCTACCAGATCGGCGACTATGACCGCGCCCTCGCGGCTTGGCGTCCCTTGGCCGAGCAGGGCGATGCCAATGGGCAAAGTAGTCTTGGTGTCATGTTCCGAGACGGCCGCGGCGTCCCTCAAGACTACGACCAAGCGGTGCACTGGTTTCGCAAGGCTGCCGAGCAGGGCAATGCCAATGCGCAGAGCAACCTCGGCAGGATGTACGACAATGGTCGCGGTGTCCCCCGGGACGCCGAGCAAGCGGTCTATTGGTATCGCAAGGCCGCCGAGCAGGCCTTTGCTGCTGCGCAGGTCAATCTCGGCTGGATGTACCAATACGGCCGCGGCGTCACCCAGGACGAAAGTCAAGCCGTGCAGTGGTATCGCAAGGCTGTCGAGCAGAGCTATGCCCTTGCGCAAGACAATCTTGGCCTGATGTACCAGAACGGCCGTGGCGTCGCTCAGGATGACAGCCAGGCGGTGCACTGGTTCCGCAAGGCCGCCGAGCAGGGTAATACCGATGCGCAGACCAATCTCGGTTGGATGTACCAATACGGCCGCGGCGTCGCCCAAGATGACAGCCAGGCGGTGTACTGGTATCGCAAGGCTGCCGAGCAGGGCTATGCCCGTGCGCAAAGCAATCTTGGTGCCATGTACGGGGGCGGTCGCGGCATCGCTCAAGACTACGCCCAAGCCTTGCAGTGGTATCGCAAGGCCGCTGAGCAAGGCAATGCCTTAGGGCAAAGGAATCTCGGTTTCATGTACCGAGACGGCTGCGGCGTCCCTCAAGACTACGACCAAGCGGTGCACTGGTTCCGCAAGGCCGCCGAGCAGGGTAATACCGATGCGCAGACCAATCTCGGTTGGATGTACCAATACGGTCGTGGCGTCGCCCAAGATGATAGTCAAGCCGTGCAGTGGTACCGCAAGGCTGTCGAACAGGGCAATGCCTTTGCCCAAGAACGGCTCCACGAGTATCTGCGGCGATAGGTTCGCTTCATCTGGCTTCCGCGCTCTAACGTGGGAGCAAGTCCCGACGCTCCAGCGCTGCGGGAAATAGTGGAAGGGAAATAGGGGCATAAGGAACCAGGGTCAAATGCTGCGCTCCGGAGACTCCCGGGGCAATGGCGGCATCCCCGGTTTGAGCGGAAGAACGTGAATAGAGCCATCAGTTGCAGTCAGGCATCAGCCGCGTCTTGCCGGACGCACCGGGTCATCAGGAATCACAGGTCATCAAGCAACCACTCCTGTTCCCGCAGTGCCCGAGCCAAGTCCCGCAGCATGGGCCGATACCCGCCGCGATAGGCATTGCGAGCGGACCGCTCCTTGCCCTCAGCCGTCCGCGGGCCGGTCGCGTGCTGCCAAGGCCGCCAGGTCCGAATCAGCGCGGCCTGCCGCTGCCGCCGTTGCGCAGTCCAGGGGGTTGCCATGCGTATGCTCCAATAGTTCGTTTGGCCGATTTCCGTTTTCTTGCGCCCGCGGGGCCTCGGTGGCGCCGTTGTTGACCTGTTGATTATGGGCGATGTTGGCCTGCTTCACGAACGCCACGGCGCGCGGGTTCTTCAGTTCCCCCAGCGCCTCCAGCGTCCGCACGGTCTGCGCCTGAGCCCGGAAGGCCAGGCGCAGGTAGCGCTCCGCATTCTCCGGGTTGTGGAGTTCCATGTTCTTTTGCCCGCGGCGTGCCAGCGAGCAAAAGAGGGCGTCCAGCGTATGGGCCTGGCTCACCAGCATGGCCTCGGGGCGCCCCATGTCGCCCGCCGCGACCTTGGAAACCTCCACTCGTAGCTGGTCCACCAGGGCGTTCACGTCCAACAACTCATCGAACGACTGAATGGTGACCGCCGACCTTACCGCCGGTTCCAGCAGTGCCCGGGCCATCAGGATGTCGCCCAAGTCTCGCTCTAATTGGCCTCGCGACTTGGGTGGAGAATCGTCATGCGCCCGCAGTATTTCTCTTGCTTCGGCCGACATAAATCGCTCATCCACCAGCAAAAAGTTCCGCGCAGGTTTTTCCGGGGGTGTGTTTTTCTCACTCATTGGGGGCGCACCATCTTGACCGCATCGGCATTGACTGCGCGAACCGGCAGAGTAAGCCCATGGTCAGGCTCATTTGCAGTTCAGCGACTTGGCGCTGCATATCGGCGTGGTTCATTCGGATGTGTCTCTATGTGATTCGGTGAATGGGTGCCGCGTCCGTGCGGCAGGGTAGCCTATGCCGCCCGGCGCTTGGCCCATGCGATCCGGCGGCGCATCTGTTCGCCCCGAATCCAACGGGCCTGGTCTGGCGTAGGCTGCACAGGCTCTAAATCTTTCCATGCCCATGCTGGTTTCTCACCATTGAACTTGGCCATAAACAGATGGTAGGCGATCCCGTCTTTCGGGTTGCTGCTATTGCGTACCGTCCAGAGCATAGCCAGATACCAGTTGAGTCGGTCGGCGCGGTCATCGGCACCACGACTGCCGAATGGGACAAGCTCACCATCAACGCTATGCACCGATGATGCCGGGCGCGGGCGGTCAATGCCGCAACTGGGGCAAGTAAACTGCGCGGGCTCCATGACTGCGCCACATTCGGAACAGGCAACGAATCTAGGCTTGTCCTTTTTCTTGCGCTTCGCCCGCTCGTCGCCTTTGCCGTCGTCAAGGTCGGGAACCTCGAAGTGAATTGGCGTGCCATGCTTCCCCGTATTATCGGCATGGTCCAGGATGATGCAATCGGTCTTTCCCGGTGCCGTGCGAATGCCGCGACCCATCTGTTGCATGTGTAGTGATTCGCTCAACGTCGGCCGGGCGAGAATGAGGCAAGCCGCGTCTGGCACATCGAAGCCAATGCCTAACACGTTGACGCTTGTTAGGATTTTTATTGACCCATCACGGAAACCGCCAATCAGCCGCTTGCGCTCATCGCTCTTGGTGTAGGCGTCCAGGTGCGCAACCGTCACCCCTTCGGCTTCAAAGTCCGCGGCTATGGTTTTGGAGTGTGCAATGTTGACCGCAAAGCAGAGGGTCGGCCGGTTCTCCCCAAGCTTTTTCCAGGTCTTGACAATATCGCCCACCAGTTCCCGGTTGTTCATCGCCTCACCCAATGCCGACTCCGTGTAGTCGTAACCGTGGGTCGTGGTTCCTGCCGACACGCCAGCCAGTGCCGCAGTAATGCGATCGACACCGGGGGCGAACGCGCGGACAGGCACCAGGAAACCGCCATCGGTCAGTTCCCGCACCGATGGGCCGCGTACCAGATTGGTGAAATACTGCCCCAGTCCTTTGCGCATTGGGGTTGCTGATAGGCCAATGAACGGAAGCGCGTTCCATGATTTCATTAGCTTGATGTGCGCTTGGTGCAGGATATGACACTCGTCAATGATGATAAGGTCCACCCAATCCGGGGCGCGCCGCTTCGCAATCGTCTGAATCGACGCAACGATTATATCGTCCGCGGGGGAGTAGCTGGTGAACTCGCCTTGAAGAATGCCGACCCTTAGCCCCATGGCGTGAAAGGTGTTGGCCGCCTGGGCTACCAATTCGATGCGGTCAACGATGAATAAAACGCGCTTCTCCTTGGCGACTGCGGCCTTGGCGATGTGCGACGCGACCACGGTTTTACCGCCTCCCGTAGCGAGTCCCAAGACCTGGCGACGGTGGCCTTGGCGTAAGCCCTGGCGCAACTCGTCAATGCAGCCCTGTTGATGCGGGTACAGGTCATACATGGGCGACCTCCCGAACGAACTCGCCCGAGCAATAGGCGTCGGCGTCACCCCACAGACTCATCACGTCGCGGATGCTCCGGCCGTCGCAATGACTGTGCGAGCAATGGAAACCAGGCCAACCTCCATCGGCCTCGTAGATGATCGAGTCGCTTCCGGTCTTGGGGCTCGAGGATGTGTGCTCAGCCGACCATGGGCAGCGGACGCCATGCTTGTTACCGACCAACGGGCCGACGTATGCCCCGTGGGCGCCGAACCAGGCCAGCACATCAAGGCGGGTGTAATCCCCCCGGCCAGATACCGCGGGGGCGCCTACGGGCCGCGCATCGCGCTTTGGGGCCCTATCCGCAGTCTGGCGCGCGAAGTAATCGGCCAGTGCTGCAACCTGGCGAGGATGTACCTGTTTCCAGTCCTTCGGAATCTTGATCCAGCTTTGCCGGTGGGGTCGCTCGACGGTGCTCGGACCCTTGCGCTTCACCGAGCCGTAGAGGCAGCACAAGCGCGCAGGATTCCGAACGGTGCGATCGAATGTAACCGCATCGTCGCTGAATTCGCGATGCAGCCCTGAATAGATCGCGGCCAACTGCGCCTTGACCTCGGGGGTATTCGGGAGGGCCGTCCGATATTGCAGATGCCAGCCGTTGCCGGACATCCCGATAGCCGGAGCGGGCCAGCCGACAGCCGCCAGGCGCCGGACCAGACCGTGCGCGCGGGTCTCGGCTTCGGCCAACGCACAGGTCGTGCTACTCGTGCCGGTCGGCCGCGCGGAGTCGAAGTCGAAGAACAGCCGGCAGTGGCGCGTAACCGCCTGGTCTGGGGTGCGGCAGGTCTTGCCGGGGACTACCCGCCGGTGCTCCGTGAGGTAGCCCTTGATCGCCTCCAGGTCGATCCTGTTGATCGTCGTGAACAGATTTCCGGACCTGGCCATCAGCCGCGCGTCGTGCAACAGGTTGGCGGCGTTGTCGTACCAACCAACATCGAGCTTGCCGTGGGCCATGTGGCACAACTCGATCAGGCCAGCATCCCGAATCAGCCAATTCAAATATTCCTGAGTCGTGCTCACAGGACACCTCCGCGGCGCTTGCCGGTCGTCGCGCCTAAATCCCCTGCGGACGGGTCGGGTTCGGCGCGCGGGTCGACCGGGGGTCCATTCGGGGCATCAGAGGGGGATGCAGTACGGGTAGTAGGAGTTGCCCCTTGCCATGCCCCTTGGTAAGCCCCTTCCGAAGCCCCTTGGTAAGCGCCTTCGGCGTCGTCCTGGAAAATCGGCCAGCGACCCAAGAACAAGTCGAGCAACTGCGTCCGGGGCAGCGCCCGAAGATGGCGGCGACCCTCGATAACGCGCAGGTCTGGCCCCTTGGGGTTGGTCTTCCGCCAGCGGTATTGCTCGGCACAGACCGCGTGCACAAGAACCACGTCGGCCGCCCGGTCCCACAGGATCAGGCCGATACTCTCCAGGTCCTCGAGCCCGGTCAGGACCGACTCGCGGTCCTCCCGGATCATTTCGCCGATTGCGGCGGGGGTGACGAAATAGAGCCCCGTAGCGTGCGACTCCGGGCCGCCCTCAAGGTAGGCGTAGAGCTTGAAGTGAAGGTCTCCCAGCTTGAGGGCTTGGCGAAATTCCCGCGTCCATTTCACCGGGGCGCTGTAGTGATCCTTACGCATGGCCACCCTCCGGCGCATAGCGCAGCAGGGCCGCCCGCAGGTGCTCAACCAGCGGCGCGCGGTCGCTTGGCAGCAGGGCGGCGGAGAGCTTTTCCAGCGCCACGAGGGATGCCGTCACCGCGTGCGCGGCGCGCATCGCATCCTTGGCGGTCGGCGCCTTCACCTTCGGCGGCGTGGTCGGGGCCGGGGTCTTGGCAGTGGGTGCTGACCGCGCTTTGCCGTCCCTGCCGATCCGCTTGGGGGCCGCCGGAGCGGGCTCGTCGTCGTCGTGCGGGCGGTACACCTCAGCCGCGACAGGCGCGACAGCATCGGCCGGGCCGGTGGGCTCAACTGCGGAAATTCCGCAGTTGGAGATTCCGCGACGCGCGGCGGCAACGGTCTTGTCGGAAACGCCTACCTGCTCGGCAATCCGACGGTCCGACCACTGCGACCACTCCGGGTCCTGCAACAGCGTCTCGACTGCCCGGTGCTTGTCTTCGTTCGAGCGGCGCAGTCCGTGCGCTCGGTTGGCGCCGATGGCGAACAGGAGGGCGTCGCGCCGGGTCCCGGGGTGCACCCTGGCGTAGATGTAATCCATCTCAGCGGCCAGACAGGCGTTGGTGCGGGTGAATCCGTCCGCGACGATGTACTTGCCGTCGGCGCCGAACACGTCAATGGGCGCTTGGGCGATCCAGGCGCGGATGTCCTGCGAGTACTCGACAACCAGAGCATCGTCAGTGCTGACTCGTTGCTGGATCGCCAGATCAACGGTCAGACTCAACAACGGGAGCTTGATCGGCCCCAGATCAGGCGCAGCAACGGGGCCGGGGGTGATCGGCGCAGGGATCGCAGGGAGCGGCGCATCGGAGCTTTCGGCCAATTTCTTGAGCTTGGCGAGCGGAATCGTCCCGAGTCCGAACCGACCTGTTTTTGCTGAGGATAACTGGCCTCCGCTGATGCCCATCGCAACGGCCAACGCACCCTGCGTGAGTCCGTTGATGGTCATTGCGTTCTCGATCAGCGTCGCAATTTCGCCGGTTGTTGCGGTATCATTTGGGCGCGGGATCAAGGCGCCGGTCATTCCTTCGGGGGTGGTCGGCGTTTCCATTTATGCCGCCTCCCCAATCTGTGCAGCGCGACGACGCCGGGGGCCAGCAGGCTCGGCGGTCACTCCAGACGGCAGGGCCGCCAGCCAACTATCGACCAGAGAGGTTTTCCAGCCGACGGCACGCGGACCAAGCTGGACCGGGCGCGGGAACTGCCCGGCCGCGATCCGGGCATAGATGGTTGCGCGCGAGAGTCCGGTTCTTGCGCAGACATCCGGCATACGGATGATCGAATCCGCCACTGGCGCGGCGGGCAGCGTCGCCTGATAGGCGCGGCGTAGATGGGTAGGCATGGGGTAGACACTCCGCAACGTGGTAAGACATTGCAGAGCTTAGAGCGGCGGGGGATGTGGGCCGCTAGTCCGGACTCCGGAACATTCCGGGGTCGCAAGTCCGGCCCCGGGTTACTTCGTCCTATTGGTCTGGCTGGCCTTCACTTCGGCTAATGCGGCTGCGAGCTTCTCATGGGTCTGGGTGCTGCCTAGCCCATCCATCGGAACCCCTAGCCTCTCTGCGGTCGCTGATAAAACGCTATAGATTCCTGATGCGTTGGGTTCTCCGTTCGGCTTCTTTAGTTTCCCTCCCTTCTCGGCAAGGTGATGGACCAGTAGCCCAATCAATAGCATCAAGCCGCCTTTGGTATCTGCACGTATAGCGCGCACTTTCGCGGCGGCATTGGCTGCTACATCGAAGCCTTCCATAATGGTTGGCTCCAAGCATTCGGGGACAATGGGGTTGCAGGTATATCCGCGGTCCCCCTCGCGTTCTTCGCGTATCTGACGCGTTCTGTAACCGCGTTGATATGCCGCCTCAAATTCGTCTTTCCAAAGGAATGTTCCTCTTGGCATTGTTTCCGTTGCCCTAAGCTCCCATTGGCGTCTGTCCTCTGATCTCGTCAAATTCGCATCTTTCAGGTCTTTGTGCAATGCGGAAAGACTGCGAACAACGTAATCCCATTCCCTGGGCGCCATTGCGCGCACTTCGCCATTTCCGATTAAGTGATATGCCGTCGCATTGTTCAGGCGTGGTGGGTGATGGTCGGGAGACTCGGAATGCTTGGCTAAATCCTCGGCCAACACGTCAGGAGAAAGTATAGAGTATGTTGCCCAGGCGATTGCACGAACCGGGATAGCTTCCCGGCCATTGATGGAAATAACAACATTCATGGTCGCGTACCTTCTAGCGCAAGCCTTCAATAAGGGGCCGCGCCAGCCGGGTGAAGGTGCCCGGCGTTCCCCCCGTCGGGGTAGGCGCGGCCGTAACTGGTCAGCCCCGCCGGGTCTCTGCAACCTCGTGAAGCTGGACAACCGCCGCGCCAGTCCCCCGGCCGCACCAGTCCGCCCAAGCGTCCATCATCGCGGCGCGCTTGGTGAGTAGGTCCCCACGGCGGTAGGCGGCTTCCGCTTTGTCCTTGATGACATGGGCCAGGGCCATTTCACACACATCGCGCGGGAAGCTCGACACTTCGCCGGACCAGTCTCTAAAGCTGCTTCGGAACCCGTGGGGCACATAGTCCCCGCGATCTTCGCCGACTCCGTAGCCCATGCCCCGCATCTGTTGCAGCATTGCCATGTTCGACACGGGCCGGCGGTACCGGGCGCCTGGGAACACGTAGGGGTTGCCGTCCACACGCGGGAGGGCCGCCAGGACCTTCAGGGCAGCGGCCGACAGGGGAACCCGATGCTCGCGGCCAGCCTTCATACGCTCGCCCGGAATCGTCCAGACGGACGCGTCAAGGTCGAACTCGGGCCATTGGGCGCCGACGACTTCACCAGTGCGGCAGGCGGTCAGGATCAGGAAGCGCAGGGCCAGGGCCGACACGCCTTGCTTGCCGGCCAGTTCCACCATGAACCCGGGCACGTCCTGGTAAGGCATGGCGGGATGGTGAACAACCTTCGTGACCTTGGTCGGCTTGGGCAGGAGCTTGTCCAGGTGTCCCCGCCAGCGGGCCGGGTTGCTCTGATCGCGCCACTTGTGGGCGGCCGCAAAGTCCAGGATATTTTCGACGCGACCCTGCACCCGCTTTGCCGTTTCGGTCTTGCTGGTCCAGATGCCGGACAGGACCTTCAACACGTCGTCGGTGTTGACCTGATCGACCGGCTTTGACCCGATGACGGGCCGGGCATAGGTCTTGAGGGTGGCGACCCACTGCCGCGCGTGCTTGATGTTGCTCCACCCGTGGCGGTGCGCGCGGATGAACCGGGCGGCGGCCTGGGTGAAGGTCGGGACTCCGGCGGCCTTGAGGGCTTCAGCCTGGGCTTGCGTGTCGCGGTAGTCGATGGGGTCAACGCCGGACTTGAGAACGTCCCGATACCCGGCGGCGGCCTTGCGGGCGGCAACCAGCGAGACGGCAGGATAGGCCCCCAGCCCCATCTCGCGGGCGCGGCCATTGGAGCGTGTAGCGGAATATCCAGTTCAGCGCCTTGCCCTGGGGATAGATCCACAGATTGCCGCCGTCGCTGAGCGGCTTGGTCGCGTTCTTGATCTGGCGATCCGTCAGCCGGTGAATGTTCGATGCCGTGTCCGCCCCCGTTCAGGTCTACCCACAAGACTACCCACAACACATGCTTAGATTGTAGTGGACGCTAGCGGACTCTGCTAGACCTAAGTGATTGACGGGAAAGTCTCTATTGGACGGTATCAGACACCCTTGAACCCTATATCAGCGGACACCCTCTCCGCCATTTCAGTAAAAAGACAAGGGCTTAGCCGCAAGGCCAGGCCCTTTTTCTTTGCTCTCTGGTGCAATTCCGGTCTTCGTTTCGAGTAGCCGCGACCGGTTCAGGCGCTCGTCGGCGCCTGGATGATGCCGTGCGGCTTCCGTGCGCTTACTGCGTGGCGCCGCGGCGGCGCGAAACGTCACAGTCTAGGCCGCGGCCCTTGCCGGCGTGCTCGTCCCCTGTAGAGCGGGCGGGTTTGTCAAGTCCGCTTGAATGCTCTAGCCTTGCATCCTCCTGAGCAACCCGAGCGGTGTCCGACGGGGATTCCTGTGCGATGCGCTCGTCTCGCGCAGCTTCGCGACCGCTGCGTGCGGGACGGGAGCGGCCCTGACATCGACGGGAAGCCGATCTTGGTCGCGTAGTTTCACCAACCGCAAGGGAACAGCCGTGAGCAACCCGTTTTTCGACCGGCCGATCCTCAACTCCCCGTACGCCTACCCGGGGCGCCACTGGGAGTTGGATGACACGGGCCAGCCAACCCAAGCGATCATCGAGGCCCGGCGCCTGGCGGAGTTCATCACCCCGATCCCCAAGCCGAAAAAGCGCAAAGACGCCCCCAAGCAGGGCGAGTTCCTGTTCGATGAAGGCAAGGGCCTGAGCACCGAGGCCCAGCGCTACGACCACACCGCCATCATCAACGCCGTGCGCCGCGAGGTCGACAAGTGGCGTTTGATCCCCGACCCCGGCGCTTGGCGTGTCACCCCTGAAACCGCGCGCCTCCTCACGCACTGGCGGCATCACCCGTTCAGCAGCCTGCGCCCCTTCTTCTGCCAGATCGAGGCCGTTGAAACCGCTATCTGGTTGACCGAGGTTGCGCCCCAGCTCGGCAAGGCGGGGCAGCGATTTCTTGAGCACCTGGAGAGCGCCAACCACGACGCCAACCCTGAGCTGATGCGCCTGGCATTGAAGTTGGCCACCGGCGCGGGTAAGACCACCGTCATGGCCATGCTGATCGCCTGGCAGACCGTCAACGCCGTGCGCCGACCCGGGTCCAGGAAGTTCACTCGCGGTTTCCTCATCGTCGCCCCGGGGCTCACGATCAAGGACCGCCTGCGCGTGCTCCAGCCCAACGACCCGGACAGCTACTACGCCGACCGCGAACTGGTTCCGGGCGACCTCCTGGATGATCTGAGACGTGCCAAGATCGTCATCACCAACTACCACGCCTTCCGGCGGCGCGAGCGCATCGAACTGTCCAAGGGTGGACGGCTGTTACTCCAGGGGCGCGGCGGCGAGGCCTTGGACACCCTGGAGACCGAGGGTCAGATGCTCCAGCGCGTCATGCCCGACCTGATGGGCCTGAAGAATATTCTCGCCATCAACGACGAGGCCCACCACTGCTACCGCGAGAAGCCCGACCACGAACTGGAAGGGGACCTGAAGGGGGACGAGAAGAAGGAGGCCGAGAAGAACAACGAGGCCGCCCGCCTGTGGATTTCCGGCTTGGAGGCCGTCAACCGCAACCTGGGGCTCGCCCGCGTCTTCGACCTTTCCGCCACCCCCTTCTTCCTGCGCGGCTCCGGCTATGCCGAAGGGACCCTCTTCCCCTGGACCCTGAGCGACTTTTCGCTGATGGACGCCATCGAGTGCGGCATCGTCAAGCTGCCGCGGGTGCCGGTGGCGGACAACATCCCAGGCGGCGAGATGCCCATGTTCCGCAACCTGTGGGAGCACATCCGGGCCAAGATGCCCAAGAAGGGCCGCGGCAAGGCCGAGGCCCTCAATCCGCTGGACCTGCCGACCCAACTGCAAACCGCGCTCGAAGCACTCTACGGGCACTATGAGAAGACCTTCGACCTCTGGGCCGAGGCCAGGGTCGTGTCGCCGCCCTGCTTCATCGTCGTCTGCAACAACACCTCCGCGTCCAAGCTGGTGTACGACTATATCTCCGGCTTCGTCCGGTCGAACCAGAACGGCATCAGCGATTTGGTGCCCGGCCGCCTGCCCCTGTTCCGCAACCACGACGAGCACGGCAACGCGCTCGCGCGGCCCCGCACCCTCCTGATCGACAGCGAGCAATTGGAGTCCGGCGAGGCCCTGGACGACAACTTCCGCGCCATGGCCGCGGATGAGATCGAGCGCTTCCGCCGCGAGATCATCGAGCGCACCGGCGACCCCCGTCAGGCCGAGAACCTCACCGACCAGGACCTGCTGCGCGAGGTCATGAATACCGTGGGTAAACCCGGCCGACTCGGGGCCGACATCCGCTGCGTCGTCTCCGTCTCCATGCTCACCGAAGGCTGGGACGCCAACACCGTCACCCACGTCTTGGGGGTCCGTGCCTTCGGCACCCAACTCCTGTGCGAGCAGGTCATCGGCCGGGCACTGCGCCGCCAGTCCTATGACTTGAATGAAGACGGGCTCTTCAACGTGGAGTATGCCGACGTGCTGGGCATCCCCTTCGACTTCAACGCCAAGCCCGTGGTGGCGCCGCCCCAGCCGCCGCGCGAGACGATCCAGGTGCGCGCCGTGCGGCCCGAGCGCGACGCGCTGGAAATCCGCTTCCCCCGCGTCGCCGGGTATCGCACCGAATTGCCGCAGGAGCGCCTGAGCGCCGAGTTCAACGCTGATTCGGTGCTCGAACTCACCCCCGATCTGGTCGGCGCCACGCAGACCCGCAACGCCGGGATCATTGGGGCGACGGTGGACCTCAACCTCGTGCATACCGGCGACGTGCGGCCCTCCCAAATCGTCTATGAGCTGACCTCCTACCTCGTGCTCAGCAAGTGGCGCGACGCCAACGGCGACCCTCGGCTCAACCTCTTCGGTCAACTCAAGCGCATCGCCCGTCTTTGGCTGGACGGCTATCTGGACTGCAAGGGCGGCACCTTCCCGGCGCAGCTCAAGTACAAAATGCTGGCAGACATGGCCTGCGAGCGCATCACCGCCGGCATCACCCGCGCCTTCATCGGTAGCCGCCCGATCCTGGCCCTGCTCGACCCCTACAACCCGGTCGGTTCCACCGCCCATGTCCGCTTCAACACCAGCAAGACCGAGCGCTGGGAGACGGATGCACGCCGCTGCCACCTCAATTGGGTCATCCTGGACAGCGACTGGGAGGCGGAGTTCTGCCGCGTGGCGGAGGCCCACCCGCGGGTACGCGCCTATGTGAAGAACCACAACCTGGGGTTCGAGGTGCCCTACCGCTACGGATCGGAGCAGCGCAAATACCTGCCGGACTTCATCTGCCTGGTCGAAGACGGTCACGGCGACGACGACCTGCTGCATCTGACCGTCGAGATCAAGGGCTACCGCCGCGAGGACGCCAAGGAGAAGAAGGCTACCATGGACACCTACTGGGTGCCCGGCGTGAACAACCTCGGAAGCCACGGGCGCTGGGCCTTTGCAGAGTTCACCGAGGTCTATCAGATCGAGGCCGATTTCAAGGCGAAGGTCGAGAGCGAGTTCAACAAGATGATCGAGATTGTTGCGCCGACCCCGGCGGCTGAGGAGGTGCTCGCACGGGAGAGTGCCAGGCGTTTGGCACTCTTGGGCGGCAGTGAGCCGCAAATCGAGCCAATTCCCCGGCGGTTGCCGGAATCGCTATGATTCTGGTCTTCTCGTTCCCAGGCTCCGCGTGGGAATGCAGTCTTGGCCGCTCCAGCGGCCCGAGTACATACGCGACGCTGGAGCGTCGGTACTTGCTCCCACGCTGGAGCGTGGGAGCCAGATGAGAGAGGTCGCGAACCATGACTACAGAAATCACTATCAGCCTGGAAGAAGAACTCGTGGCATCCGCAATGCGGCGGGCACGCGCGGAAGACACCACCATCGATGATCTTCTGCGCCGTTGGCTGGCAGATTACGCGCAGAACCAGGAGGTTCTTCAGGCCTTCGACGCGCTGACCCAGGATCTCAGCGGTAAGGTGCGCATCGGTCGCAAGCCCACGCGAGAGGAAATGAATGCACGCTGAAGCGCTCATCGATACCAATGTATTCCTCTACCACGTCGACGACTCGGACGCACGCAAACACACCATCGCCACCCGCATCGTTCGCAGTGCGCTCCAAACGGGTCAGGGTTGTATCAGCTATCAGGTCGTTCAAGAATTCTTGAATGTCGCCCTGCGCAAGGCTGAGATTCCGCTCGATCACGCCGGCGCTGCCGAGTATCTGCGAACTGTCCTGGTGCCGCTTTGGCGTGCAATGCCGAGCCCTACGATGTACGAACGCGGCATCGCGGTTCAGGCACGTTACGGATTCCACTTCTACGACTCCTTAATCGTCGCTGCTGCCCTCGAAGCGGGCTGTAGCAGGTTGCTGAGCGAAGACTTGCAGCACGGCCAGCGAATCGAAACGCTGACCGTCGAAAACCCGTTCCTGTAAGGTGCAACGATGGTCCTGAAATCGAAATCCCCGCCACGCACCGTCGCCACCCTGACTCACGACGAGGCCACCCGCAGGAACATCCCGACCGCCGAATATCAGTCGGTGATGCAGAAGGACGAGCAGGACCCGGTGCCGGTAACCTATGGGCGTGGCACGCCCGGGCTTGAAGAGGAGAAGGAGCAGCGCAACCGCGACCTGGACCCGCAACTCGTCTGGCGCGGTAAGGATCAGCAGGATTGGAGTGATCTCATCGTCCAGGCGCCGCCCCTCTATATCCAGGAGAAGGTCCACCCCAAGGTCCTGATCGACGACCTGCTGCGCCACTCACAGCACCCCTCCCCCACCGGGGGAGGGGCCGGGGGAGAGGGCCACCAGTTCGACCTCTTCGCCGACTTCAACGGCGTACCCAAGGGCGTGGACAAGACCGAGTTCTACCGGCACGATCAGAACTGGTCGAACCGCATGATCCTGGGCGACTCGCTCCAGGTGATGGCGAGCCTGGCCGAGCGCGAGGGGTTGCGCGGCAAGGTGCAGTGCATCTATCTCGATCCGCCCTATGGCATCAAGTTCAACAGTAACTTCCAGTGGAGCACCACCAGTCGGGATGTGAAGGACGGCAATGTCGGCCACATCACGCGCGAGCCGGAGCAGGTCAAGGCGTTTCGGGATACCTGGCGGGATGGCATCCATTCCTATCTGACCTATTTGCGGGATCGGCTCACCGTCGCGCGCGACCTGCTGGCTGAGTCCGGGTCGATCTTCGTGCAGATTGGGGATGAAAACGTCCATCGCGTCCGAGCAGTGATGGATGAGGTATTTGGCGACACGAACATTGTCTCTCAGATAGCATTCCGAACAACCACTGGCCGCGCCAACGATCTGCTTGCCGCTGCTTCCAATTATATAATTTGGGCGGTTCGCGATAAGTCGAAGTGCAAATACCGGTCGCCTTACCAAGGCAAGATGGCCGGCTCTTCCACCGAGCAGGTCTATTCAGTGTGGCAGGACAATGCGGGCTTCAGTGCGCGTTTAAGCAAGGCTCAGAGAATCGACCAATCACTGCTGCCAACCGGGGCGCGCGTATTCATGCCAGACAACCTGACCAGCTCTCGACCGGCAGGAGAAAGGGATGTTCGTCGTTTCGCCTACAGAGGCCGGTTTTTTAGCCCCGGCAAGGGTACCTTCAAATCTGATGAAGATGGGCTGCTTCGTCTTGGCAAGTCGGGACGCTTATGGCCGACTTCAGAAGGAAGTATTCGATACGTTCGTTACTTCAACGATTTCCCAGTCATTCCGTTCTCGAACATTTGGACCGACACAGGGACGGGGTCATTTACCGAAGACAAGGTTTATGTAGTTCAGACTAACACAAAGGTCATAGAGCGCTGCCTTCTAATGACCACCGACCCCGGCGACCTGGTCCTCGACCCCACCTGCGGCTCCGGGACCACCGCCTATGTCGCCGAGCAATGGGGCCGCCGCTGGATCACCATCGACACCTCCCGTGTCGCGCTCGCCCTGGCCCGAGCCCGTATCATGGGCGCACGCTATCCCTATTACCTGCTGGCCGATTCGCGCGACGGCCAGATCAAGGAGGCCGAAGTCGCCCGCACCGCACCGTTTTCCCAGCCGACCCGCGGCGACATCCGCCACGGCTTCGTTTATGAACGTGTGCCGCACATCACGCTCAAGTCCATCGCGAACAACACCGAGATCGACAGCATCTGGGATAAGTGGCAGGCCATCCTGGAGCCGCTGCGCGAAGACCTGAATGCCACGATGAAGAAGCAGTGGCAGGAGTGGGAGATACCGCGTGCGGCCGAAGACCCCTGGCCGACCGAGCCCCGGCGGCTCTTCGACGAGGTGAGGGCCGAGCAGGCGAAAGGGGCGAACGCCAGGGCAAGCAAGATCGAAGACGGCCTGCTCGCGATCAACAAGCTCCTCAAGCGGGACTACAGGATCGACACCTTGCCGGAACGCCCGGTCGATCCCTGGCCGGAAGTCCCCGCCAGGCTGCACGCAGACTGGTGGCAGGCCCGCATCGACCGCCAGAAAGCGATCGACGCCTCGATCGCCGCCAAGGCCGATTCCGAATACCTCTACGACAAGCCCTACACCGACAACAAGAAGGTCCGCGTCGCCGGCCCCTTCACCGTCGAGAGCCTGTCGCCGCATCGCGTGCTCGGTGTGGATGAGAACGACGAACTGATCGATCCCAACGAGGAAAAGGTCGCCGATCCGGGTTCCTCCTACGAGGCGAAGCAGACCTTCCCGCAGATGATCCTGGAGAACCTGAAGGCGGCCGGGGTGCAACAGGCCCACAAGGAGGATCGGATCGCCTTTACCTCGCTGACGCCTTGGCCCGGCGATCTGATCTGCGCCGAGGGGAGATATGTTGTCACCCAAGATGACACGCCGACAGAAGGCCAGAACCCAGCCGCTCTATCCGCCGACCATTCGATCTTGACAAATGAAAAGCGCGCAGCGATTTTTATCGGCCCCGAGTTCGGCACCGTCACGCGCCCCGATCTGGTGACTGCGGCACGCGAGGCGGGCGATGCCGATTTTGATGTCCTGATCGCCTGCGCCTTCAACTATGAGGCCCACGCCACCGAGTTCAGCAAGCTCGGCCGCCTCCCGGTGCTCAAGGCGCGCATGAACGCCGACCTGCACATGGCCGAGGACCTGAAGAACACGGGCAAGGGCAACCTGTTCGTGATCTTCGGCGAGCCAGACATCACGATCCTGCCCGCCGCGGACGGCCAGGTACGGATCAAGATCAACGGCGTGGATGTCTTCCACCCCAGTACCGGCGAGGTCCGCAGCGACGGCCCCGAGGGCATCGCCTGCTGGTTCATCGACACCGACTACAACGAGGAGAGCTTCTTCGTCCGCCACGCCTATTTCCTGGGCGCCGCCGACCCCTACAAGGCGTTGAAGACCACCCTCAAGGCCGAGATCAACGAGGAGGCGTGGGCCACCCTCAACAGCGATACCTCCAGGCCCTTCCCCAAACCCGCCTCCGGCCGCATCGCGGTCAAGGTCATCAACCATCTGGGGGATGAGGTGATGAAGGTGTTCAGGGTGCCTCAGGCGCTCAAGGGCCACTTGGACACCGGCGAGCAGGCCGTCCGATGAACGACCCTGCTGGAAGCGGACCAGGCAAGTGGCAGCCACCTGCCTTGGAACTGCCCGGCTCTATCGGCTGGCGTTCGAGATACTCGGGGATCATCTTCGCCGATCCCCCCTATCTGGTACTGCAGGCAACCCCGGTTTTTCCAGGTGGCCAAGGGCGGTTAGCGGATCGAGGCGTGGTCTGGGACCCGTTGGCCCTGTGGGAATCGATCGTCAAACCTGGGGCTCACTACCTGTTGACCAGCGATTGCGGCTACGCGCCGGATGCAGGGATCGAAGAGGCGGTCTTGGTTAGCCATCCCGACGCGCGGACCGTCGTTTGGGAGTTGGACATCGAGGGGCTGCGTCCGGCCCTGGACGATTCTTGTCTGCCGTCCCAGGGATTCTTGCGTTTGGTTTTCGCGCGCGAGGACTACGAGGGATGCATCGGCGACATGCTCCGCGAACTGCGCGACTGGGCAACGCGGCCCAACGCCCCCACCGATCTCTCCGACGTCCATGGCCTGGGGTACTTGTGCAAGGAATACCCGGACGTGCGGAGCATCCGGGTCGACGAGTTTGAGCCGAACATCGATGGCTGGGCGCTGGAGCGCCTGTTGGACCTGGATCTCGATGCACCCCGCCGGCCGACGCCCATTTGGCCCAGGGGGACGGTGATCGACCTTGGGTTCTTCGAGGTCGGCGACGGACATGCGCTGATGGCGGTGGATGGCGAGCCGCTGAAGGCCACCTGGCCCGGCCGCTACTTCACCCGCTGGGAGGCGTTGACGGCCTTCCGTGCCTGGCTCGCCACCGTGCAACGGGATTTCGCCTTGCCCGCGGGGTTCGTCCGCTCGACCGGGAACGGCAGAAACCGGTTCGTTCTGCTGCAAGCGTCCGATCGATCCAGGTGCCACGCGGCCGGCCGGCGGCTGGCGCAGGTGCTGCAGGAGTGCTGCGACGAGGGCGCGACCGCCCCTGGCGTCACCGTTCGCTACTTGGATTGTGATTTATCGGTGGCCACCGTGGCGGCCGGCTTGGACGGCAGCGCCGACCTAGGGGGCGGCTGATGGATACCCAGACCGTGCACCCCATCGATCCCGCCATCCGTTCGGAGATCGAGCGGCACCTTGCGGCGATCGAGGCGGACCACGGTGTGCGGATACTGTTTGCCTGCGAGTCGGGCAGCCGGGGCTGGGGCTTCGCTTCCCCCGACAGCGACTACGACGTGCGGTTCCTGTATGTGCATCCGCTGTCCTGGTACCTGCGGGTCAGTCCGCCGCGTGATGTGATCGAGGTGCCGATCTCCGGAGTGCTGGATATCAATGGGTGGGAGTTGCGCAAGGCGCTTGGACTGCTCAAGAAAGGCAACGCGACCCTGGTCGAATGGCTGAACTCCCCCGTCGTCTACCACGCCGATGCGGGGTTCCTTGATGCGATCCGTCTGGCGGCCCGGTGTACCCACAGACCCGAGCGGTCCTTCCACCACTACGTCCACATGGCGCGCGGGAACTACCGCGCCTATCTCCTCGGTGAACGGATACGCCTGAAGAAGTACCTGTACGTGTTGCGTCCCTTGCTGGCCGCGCGATGGATCGAGCAGGGTCGCGGCGTCGCCCCCATGCGATTTGCGGACCTGGTGGATGCCTTGGTGATCGAGCCGGCCCTGCGTGATGCCATCGCCGATCTGCTGGCCAGGAAGCGTCGCGCCTTGGAGTCCGAGCACGGCGCGCCGCTGCCGGTCATCGACGACTACATCGCGGCCGAACTCGCGCGCCTCGAAGATGCCTCGGTTCCCATGCCGCGGGACATCGACTTCTCGGTGCTGGACCGGCTGCTTCTCGATACCGTCACGCGCTCGGAGGGGGCCGACTGATGGATTTGCGCATCGCCGACACCTTCACCGACAGTCTCGCCCGCCTGACGGGCGAGGAGCAAAAGGCTGTCAAGACCACGGCGTTCGACCTTCAGGTCAATCCGGCCAATCCCGGACTGAGCTTCCACAAGCTGGATGACGCGCGGGACAAGAACTTCTGGTCGGTGCGCGCCAGCGGTGACATCCGCCTGATCGTGCACAGGTCATCTGCGAGCCTGTTGCTCTGCTATGTGGACCACCACGACCGTGCCTACAGTTGGGCCGAGCGGCGCCGGCTTGAGACCCATCCCCAGACCGGCGCTGCGCAGTTGGTGGAGATTCGCGAGCGTGTCGAAGAGATCGCGGTGCCGCGGTATGTCGAAATCGTAGCATCCGCGCCGGTGAAGCCGCCGCTGTTCGCCGAGCGGCCCGATGCAGAGTTATTGGGCTACGGCGTCCCGACCGAATGGCTTGCCGACGTGCGCCAGGCCACCGAGGATAGCCTGCTGGAGTTGGTCGGCCATCTCCCGGGCGAGGCGGCCGAGGCGTTGCTCCAACTGGCGACCGGGGGTCAGCCGCAGGTGTCGCGCCCGGCGTCGGCGCCCGGCCTCGATCCGTTCGCCCACCCGGACGCCCAGCGGCGCTTCCGCCTCATGGGCGATCTGGAGGAGCTTGAGCGTGCCTTGGAATACCCCTGGGACAAGTGGACCGTCTTCCTCCATCCGGCCCAGCGCCAGTGGGTGGAGCGCGATTTCGCGGGGCCGGCGCGGGTCTGCGGCTCGGCCGGTACGGGGAAGACCATCGTTGCGCTGCATCGTGCGGTGTTCCTCGCCCGCAAGCATCCGGACAGCCGCATCCTGCTGACCACTTTTTCCGAGACGCTGGCGAACGCGCTGCGGACCAAGCTGCGGCGCCTGATCAGCAACGAGCCGCGTCTGGCGGAACGCCTTGAGGTCCAGGCCCTGGATGCCATCGGCGAGCGGCTCTATGAGCGCCACCTCGGCCCCCCGCACCTCGCCACGCGTGACCTGACGACCAGTCTGCTCGCCCAGGCGAGTGAGGCCGCGGCGAGCCACAAGTTCAGCCTGGGCTTCCTGCGCACGGAGTGGGAAGAACTGGTTGATGCCTGGCAACTGGAGCGCTGGGAGTCCTATCGCGATGTCAAGCGGCTGGGTCGCAAGACCCGTTTGCCGGAGGCGCAGCGCGCCGCACTCTGGGCGATCTTCGAGTCCATGCGGGCGGGTCTGCGGGACGCTGGCCTGATGACGCGCGCGGCGCTGTTCAGCCAGCTCGCGAGCGACCTGGCGAACCGTCGGCAGCGGCCCTTCGATTTCGTGGTGGTCGATGAAGCGCAGGACGTCAGCGTGCCGCAATTGCGGTTCCTCGCCGCCTTGGGCGCCGATCGCCCGAGCGGTCTCTTCTTCGCGGGCGACCTGGGTCAGCGCATCTTCCAGCCGCCGTTCTCCTGGCGGTCGCTCGGCGTCGACATCCGGGGCCGCGCCCGCACCCTGCATGTCAACTACCGCACCTCCCATCAGATCAGGACCCAGGCCGATCGGTTGCTGGGGCCTGAGGTGTCCGATGTCGATGGCAATGCGGAAGACCGGCGCGGCACCGTCTCCGCGTTCAACGGGCCGACACCTCGGGTGATGGCCTTCGACAGCCCGGAAGGGGAGATCGCCGCCGTCGGTGCCTGGATCGCCGAATGTGTCCAAGCGGGTGTCGCCCCGCACGAGATCGGCGTCTTCGTGCGCTCCGCGGCGGAACTCGACCGCGCCCGCCAGGCCGTCGCCGGGGCTGGTCTCCCGTTCAAGATGCTGGACGAGCACGTCGAAACCAGCCACGGGCACCTCTGCGTCGGTACCATGCACCTGGCCAAGGGCCTGGAGTTTCGGGCCGTGGTCGTCATGGCCTGCGACGACGAGATCATTCCCTTGCAGGCACGCATCGAGACTGTGACCGACGACAGCGATCTGGAAGAGGTCTACAACACCGAGCGCCACCTGCTGTACGTCGCGTGCACGCGGGCGCGGGATCATTTGCTGGTCAGCGGTGTCGAGCCGGCGTCAGAGTTCCTTGACGATCTTCAAACCCCTTTGCCGTCCGTAACAGCCAGAACGCTATGACCGGGCGTTCCGGGGACAGTCTACTTAATTAATCGTGAGGCTGGTCGCGATTGAGTAAACTGTCCCCGGAATTCCACCTGTCGATATCAATTTGGGAAATTTATGAAACAAATACTTGTTGCCATTTTTGTCGTTGCCGGTCTGGTTGGTTGTGCTTCCGGTCTAACGACGAAAGAACTGGAACGCAAAGTCATCGGCAAGTCGAAAAATGATCTTCTCAATTGTATGGGAACGCCAAGTAATAGTCATAGTGCAGGAACGATGGAATATATGACCTATAGTCACAGGTACACCAGGAATAAGGAACTGCACAAGTGTGATGCTGATTTTATTTTAACCAATAATTATGTAACCAAAATGGAAGTTGCCGGCGGTGAAGAAGGTGGAAACGAGGTCACATCTGATTTTTGCAGGAACTTGATCATCAGGTGTTTCAAGTAGGCAGCAGGTTCATCCTCGAAACATGGGGCGGACTTGCTTAGCCCCGGTCGGGGGACTTTGAGCTCTGCTGCCGTTGGTCTTGATGATTTTCTTGGCCGCTGCGAGGGTGGTATGGGCTTCGGTCCGCACAGCGGACCCTACGGAACCGGCGGTCTTGAGTTTCACCCGAAGCCGTCCGGGTTCTGCGACTGCCAGCGCCAGGCGTCGGTGACCATCGCCTCGATGGCGTATTGCGCCTGCCAGCCGAGTTCTTCCCGGGCCTTGGCCGGATCGGCGTAGCAGGTGGCGATGTCGCCCGGGCGGCGCGCGACGATCTCGTAGGGGACCGGCCGACCGCTCGCCTGCTCGAAGGCGGCGACCATCTCCAGCACGCTGTAGCCGCGCCCGGTGCCCAGGTTGTAGACCAGTGTGCCCGGCTGTTGCGTGAGCTTATCGAGCGCCGCGACGTGGCCGCGCGCCAGATCCACCACATGGATATAGTCGCGCACCCCGGTGCCGTCGGGGGTGGGGTAGTCGTTGCCGAAGACCCGCAGCCGCGGGTGCTTGCCGACCGCGACCTGGGCGACATAGGGCATGAGATTATTGGGGATGCCGTTGGGGTCCTCGCCGATGCGCCCGCTGGGGTGGGCGCCCACCGGGTTGAAGTAGCGCAGCAGGATGCAGCTCCAGGCCGGGTCTGAAACCTGCAGGTCGCGCAGGATCTCCTCGATGAAGAGCTTGGAGCGGCCATAGGGGTTGGTGGCGCAGAGCGGAAACTGCTCGCGGATCGGCACCGAGGCCGGGTCCCCGTAGACGGTGGCGGAGGAGCTGAAGACGATCGCCTTGACCCCCGCCGCTGCCATCGCCCGGCACAGGGTCAGGGTCCCGCCGATGTTGTTGTCGTAATACTCCAGGGGCATCTGGACCGACTCGCCGACGGCCTTGAGCCCGGCGAAGTGGACCACCGCGGCGATCGGCTGGGCGCGAAAGATCGCATCCAGGGCGGCGCGGTCGCGCAGATCCGCGCGCACGAAGTCGAACCCGCGCCCGGCGATCTCACGCACCCGCCGCAGGGACTCCTCCTTGCTGTTGCAGAGGTTGTCCACCACGACCAACTCGTGGCCGGCCGCCAACATCTCCACGCAGGTGTGGCTGCCGATATAGCCGGCACCGCCCGTGATCAGGACCCGCATCGCAACTCTCCCGGGGTTGAAACAAGGGTGGGAGTTTACCGTGAAAGCCGGGCCGGGACCCGGTGAGAGCGGATTGCGCCGCGACGCGACCGCGCACGCCGCCGCGCCGAACTCCGACGGCCGCTCTGGTTTCCGAGCGGAAGCGGGCGCTGCGCTGGGCTTTGATCATCTTTCCGGCGGCTGCCCCGCGGTCCCAATCCCACACTGGATGTCGAGGCTTTACCGTGAAAGTGCGTAGTCAGGCCATCCTGGCCTGACGGTGTCGGGGCTGGAACAGTCAGGGCTGGAAGCCCTGACTACGCCGCCCGCACGCTGGCCATCGAGCTAGCGGTCGAGAGGACTTTCATGTTCCGGGGTGGCGCGGGTGCCATGACCGTTAGCCGGATCAGGGGCGCGCTGACGCGCGGTCGACCGGCTAAAGCCTCGACCTCCTTTCCCCTGCGGCGGGAACGCCGATCAAAGCGCTTCGCTGCGCTGGGCGCCACTCAGGCGGCCGGGCCCAGGCGGCGGCGGATCAGCCCCAGGGCCTTCTTGGCCAGGAGCGGGAAGAGGCCCAACAGGACGAGCGAGCCGAGCAGCCCGGGCGATAAGATGTCTGAGAGGTGCTCCACCTCCGCCAACTGGGTGCCGGCGGTGACATAGACCAGAATACCGGCCAGCATCCCGAGTTGGGTCACCCAATAGAAGGTGAGGGTCCGCATCGGCGTGAGGCCCATTACCATATTGATCATGAAGAAGGGGATGACCGGTACCAGGCGCATCGAGAAGAGATAAAAGGCCCCGTCCTTGGCGACGCCGGCATTCACGGCCGCCAGCCGCTCGCCGAAGTGGCGCTGCACGATATCGTGCAGGACGAAGCGCGACAGCCAGAAGGCGAGGGTGCCGCCCAGCGCCGCGGCGAAGGACGCGATCAGGACCCCCTTCCAGAACCCGAACAGGGCGCCGCCGATCACGGTCATGAGTGCCGCGATGGGCAGAAACAGGGTGATGACCGCGAAGACCGCGACATAGCCGCCGATGACCAGCAGCGGTTCTTGCGCATACCAGGCGTCAAAGCGGTCGTGGCTCGCATGGAAGGCCTCGAGTGTCAGGTGATGGTGCAGACCCAGGGCGAAGAAGGCCAGGATCAGGGCGGCGAGCGGGATCAGTAGGGCGAGGCGTTTCATCATTAGTACAGCATTCTTGTGGGATTGACGGAAAGAAGTTTGGTATGGCTTCACTGAGCGCCGGCGAGTGGTCGTCCCAGTAGGTTCCATTGAATTGCGCGGCTCCGCCAATGATCGCCGATGGACTGGGTAAAATCCGCCTGTACCAGCTTGGCACGGGCCTCGCACCAGTCGGCGGATTCCCGACGGATCACGATGCCCTCAAGCGGCCCTTGGCGGAAGCTGCTGGGGTGGGTGGCGAGCAGGTTGCTGAGCCCGGCGAGGGTAAAGCGCCCGAGCGCGATCTCCGGCACCGGGGCCAGCCCCAGGGATACCGCCAGCTGATTGCGGCGGGGGGTGCTCCAGAACCGCTGTCGTTCCCGATCATAGACATCGAACAACAGAAACCAGTCCGGAAGGGCCACGTAATCCAGCGAATGCCGGGCGGCACACCATTCGCCGAAGAGCATCAGATGGTTGTCAAGCGTATCGGTGAGCGCGTAACGATGGGCCGCCAGCCAGGGAGTGAGCCGGGAAAACTGACCCATCAGGGGCGCAAGCAGATACTGGCCCCGGTTCTGGGCCCGCACCTCGCCGTCAGGATCCAGCGACAGCCCCAGGTTGGCCCCGTCGAGCTTTTCTTCCACCACCAGGTCAGCGGCCAGCAGTTCATCCGCCTCGTGGGGCGTCAGGAGCTTGTCGTCGCGCGGGAGACCTTCACCCAGCCAGGCGATGTGGGGGGTATGTGGAAAGCGAAAGAAATCCGTCATGACTTAGCCAGGCAATTCGGGTGCCTTCCTGTCGGGGAACTTGGCGCGATGGAACCGGTGGACATCATCCGGACAAATAAACTCAACATGCACCCCCGCCGCGTGCAACTCAGGCCACCAGTCCAGCCATTTGCAGTCGGCTGCCTGCAACACCGGCGGCTTCGCCGGGTGCGCATTGGACACCGCGGCAAACTTGCGATCCGGCGGATCGAAGGCTGCTTCCAGGGTGGGGGCAGGGAATTCGGTGAAGCAAAAGGGCGCGGTCTCGGTCAAGGCCACCTGATGAACCCGCTGCTGATTGCTTAGGTTCTGCATCAACCACTTCAGAAATACATCGCCTACCCCTTTAGGTTGGTTGGGACTCGTCTTGTGGCGATATTCGCCGACAATACGCCAGGCGTCGTCCACCACCACTACGCCCTGTCTCTGAATCGCCGTCAGTCGCTCGACGCAGGCCATCACGCATGCGGGGGAGACATCCGGATGTCGGGCGTTGGCCACGAGCAACACATTTGTGTCGATCACGGTGGGGGTCACTCCCCGCCTCCTTGGCGCTGCGCGGCCCTGCGCTGCATCGCCGCCATGGTGCGGGCGGCAATGTCCGCCATCTCGTCGCCGAAGAAATTCTCCGGCCAATTATCGATTTCGCCATAATCGTTCAGGTGCAGCGGTTCGATCTCGGCTCCGCTCGAACGGCGGTTGACGAAATAGATTGCCAAGTCGGCGGGGCTGATGACGCCCTCCGCTACGCGGCGCTGGAGTCGCGTCAGCAAATGCTCAGAATGGCTCTCGATAATGAGTTGGACATGCCGTGGCTTGCCCCCCTCATAGGCCTGTACCGCACTGATAAAGGCATCCGCCAGATTGGCCTGCACCATAGGGTGAAGGTGAATCTCGGGCTGCTCCATCCAGATGACCGAATCGCATGGGGCATAGAATGCCTGCACGAGCGCGGGCAGGACCTGCGAGATGCCAAAGCCGACATCGGTGAGTTTGACCTCAGGGGCCCCGGGATGGGTGCGGATCAGCACTTCATACTCCTTGCGTCCCTTGGCAACGGGTTTGATCGACACCTTATTAATGACCCCGAGGTCCTTGAGCCAGGCGGCAATAAAGGCGGAAAAGCCGTACAATTTTTGCCGTCGTCCGCGGTTCAATTTTCTGCCGTCTTCCGTGGCGGCCAACAAGGCCGCGATGGCGTACTCGCCCTGAGCCCCGACGTCTGGTGGGGTGTCGCCGGACCACTGATAAACGCGCTTGGGGTGACTGCGCAAGGGGCCAAGATAAAACACATGCTGTAGTAACCGTTCGGTTTCCAAGGCGAACTCGGCCAGAAAGTCGGCATTCTGGTAGCGCGATAGGGTACGGTCAGCGAACCGGTAGAATTTCTCCGGTGGCTCCAGGGGCCACTTGCGGCCTTGAGCATGGACGAGATCAAGGGGTATACACTGCAGCGTGACTGCCGATCCGGTGCGCGTGTGCTCAGCCCGCAGACGTTCCTCTCCCTTATCGAAGAGTCGGTAGGTAAAGGCCGTCGTTTGTGGCTGGCCTGCCTTGTCGGCGGTCAGGACCGACGAGAGTTCCAACTCATCGCCTGAAAAATTTCGCTGCCAGTCGAGCGCATCCCGGACGGTCAGCGTTCGCGGCAGTTGCCAACGCAACAGGAAAGTCAAGGGCCTTCCGATTTCGTGACGATAGATGCAATCGGCAAAGGTACCGAGGTCGATGAGCGAGTTTTCATTGCCGAGGTGCAAGGCGCGCTTACGGTCCGCGAGCAGCGCTGTCTGCTTGAGTGCGAGCAACAAATGACCAAGGCTCGACTTACCGGAACTGTTGGCACCGAAGATCACGGTCAGCGGGGCCAGCCGCATGGGGCCGGTGTCGCGCCAGGCCTTGAAGCCCTGGACTTGCAGCTGTGTCAGCATCAGGTAGGCCTCTAATGGTCCTGAGTCGGCGATGTCGGTCAAGCGGCCCCAAGTTTCCAGGATCGGGCGGCGGGCGGCATCTGCCGAATGATTCGAGATCGTCGCTTCAGTTTACCTCGAGCGAGTACCGAGACACGGCTGGTCGGATTCTTTTGGCTTGGGGTTCGCCATGCTGCCGCTTCGCCCGTGCGGCGATGCCGACAGCGGCGCGGGGCTCCGGGGCGTCCGTTGGGCTGGCGGGGGACACGCGTGGTGCACTCGGCACGGCCCGCAGAGCCGGATCATCCTGGCCGCCAAACCCGGGCCGGGCATCCTGACGAGTCGTTCCCGGAAGGCCCGCCCTGTGGTTTTCTGTCAAACTAGGCAGGCGCCTCGGACGCTCGGTTCCCGGCCTTGGGACCCTTGATGCGTTGGGCGCGTTCGCCAACCCGGGCTCTGCCACTCTCATCAAGGGGGATCGATGGCCACTTCCACACCACTTACTGAACCCGTCGCCGAGAAGCACCGCGAACCGGTGTCGGTGGACTTTGCCCTGCAGGGCGGCGGCGCCCACGGGGCCTTCGCCTGGGGGGTGCTGGACCGGCTCCTGCAAGAGCCCTGGCTCCTGATCGACGGGCTCTCCGGCACCTCGGCCGGGGCCATGAACGCGGCGGTCTTGAGCGACGGCTATGCCGAGGGCGGGCCGGAGGGCGCCCGGGTCGCGCTGGAGCGCTTCTGGAAGCGGGTCTCCGACGGGGCCCTGATGAGTCCGCTACGCCGCAGCCCGCTCGATATCCTGATGGGCCAGTGGACCATGGACAACTCCCCGATCTTCGTCGCCATGGATTTGGCCGCGCGGCTGTTCTCACCCTATGATCTCAACCCGGGCGGTTTCAATCCGCTGCAGGATATCCTGGCCAAATCCATCGACTTCGCCCGTCTGGCCACGTCGCCGGTCAAGGTGTTTGTCACTGCCACCAATGTGCGCACCGGTCGCCCGCGGGTCTTTCGCAATGCCGATGTGACCGCCGATGCGCTGCTCGCATCGGCCTGTCTGCCGATGATGTTTCAGGCCATCGAGATCGATGGCGAGGCCTATTGGGACGGCGGTTTCTCCGGTAATCCGACCATCTCCCCGCTGGTGCGTGAATCCAGTGCCGACGATACCATCCTGATCCAGATCAATCCCGTGGAGCGCCCCGGCACGCCGCGCACGGCGCGCGATATCCTCAATCGCGAGAACGAGATCGCCTTCAATGCCCCGCTGCTGAAGGAACTGCGCATGATCGCGCTGCTGCGCAAGGTGGCCGATCCGGGCCAGAGCGAGGGTGCGCTGTGGGCCTCCATGCGCCTGCACCGGATTGCGAGCCCCGCCATGATCGACCTGGGCTATTCCTCCAAACTCAATGCCGAATGGGCCTTCCTGTGCATGTTGCGCGATGAGGGCCGGCGCTGTGCCGAGGGCTTCCTCGCAGAACACGGCGCGGCCCTGGGACACAGCGCCACCTTCGACCTGGATTACCTGCTGGAAGGGGTCTGAGCCATGGGCCTGATCGGTATTCTGCTCGGGCTCGCCCTCCTCATCGGGTTTGCCTACCGCGGCTGGAGCGTCTTGCTGCTGGCGCCGGCCGCGGCCATGGTCGCCGCCCTGTTCGCGGGCGAGTCGCCGCTGGCGCACTGGACCCAGACCTTCATGGTCGGCACGGCCGCCTTTGTGGCGCAGTTCTTCCCGATCTTTTTGCTGGGCGCACTGTTCGGCAAGCTGATGGAGGACAGCGGCTCGGTCCAATCCGTCGCGCGCTTCATCGGGGACGGCCTGGGGCCGCGCCGGGCCATCCTGGCGGTGGTGCTGGCCGGGGCCCTGGTAACCTACGGCGGGGTCAGTCTGTTCGTCGCCTTCTTCGTGCTGGTGCCCATGGCGCAGTCCCTGTTCCGGGACGCGAATATCCCGCGGACCCTGATGCCGGCGGCGATCGCGCTCGGCACCTCCACCTTCACCATGACGGCACTGCCGGGCACGCCGGCGGTCCAGAATGCCATCCCGATGCCCTTTTTCGGCACCACGCCCTTCGCCGCCCCCGGTCTGGGCCTGATCGCGGCGGCGATCATGCTCCTGTTCGGGCTCTGGTGGCTGGGCCTGGTCGAGGCGCGTGCTCGCCGCGCCGGCCTCGGTTACGGCGGCACCCTGGGCCCTCTATCTGAGCGGGTCCCCGACCGCACCGCGGACGCGGCGGCCGAGGACCCGCTGGTGCGCGGGCGCGCCACGGTCGCCGGTACCTTCGATCCGGCGGAGATCCACCAGGGTGAGGTCACCCCGCGGCCGCCCTCGGCCTTCGTCGCCTTCCTGCCGCTCCTGGTGGTGATCGGGGTCAATCTGGCGATGAGTCTCCTGATCCTGCCCAACCTGGATCTGAGCTACCTGGCCCTGGATCAGTGGGGCAACTCATCCCCGGCGGCGGTCAGCGGGATCTGGTCGGTGATCGTGGCGCTCGCGAGCGCCATCCTGGTCCTGCTGGCGCTCAACTGGAAGCGCCTGCCGCGGCTGCGCGAGAGCGTGGATGCGGGCCTCAACGCCTCGGTCCTGCCGGTGGTCAGTGTCGCCTGTCTGGTCGGTTTCGGCACCGTGGTCGCGGCCCTGCCGGCCTTCGAGATGGTGCGCACCTGGGTGCTGGGGATCGAGGGTGGACCCCTGGTGTCGCTGGCGGTCTCCACCAATGTGCTGGCGGCACTGACGGGTTCCGCCTCGGGCGGTCTCACCATCGCGCTGGAGGCGCTGGGCTCGACCTATATGCAGCTTGCCGCGGAACTGGGCATCGACCCGGCCCTGATGCACCGGGTGGCGGTGATCGGCGCCGGTACCCTGGACAGCCTGCCGCACAACGGCGCCGTGGTCACCCTGTTGGCGGTCTGCGGCGCGACCCATAAGGAGAGCTATTTCGATATGGTGATGGTCGCGATCGTCGGGGCCATCGTCGCGCTGGTGGGGGTCATCGTGTTGGGGACCCTGTTCGGGTCGTTTTGATGGCCGTGATCATCGTTGCGGCCGGCGGCCAGCGGTCCGCACAGCGGACCCTACGACCCTACGCTACTCCTTGTGCTAGTGGATAAGGTTAAACGAACATGACCGCTTCTGCACTGGTCCGGGGCACTGCCTTCTTCGGCTGCTGGCTCTTGCTCACCCATTTCGGCACCGGCGCCGACCTGGCCGCCGATCTCCTGGTGGGCCTCGCGTCCGCCGCCGCGGCGACCTGGGTCAGCCTGCGCCTGCTGCCGTCGGCGCCGGGGCGGGTGCGCTACGGCGCCCTGGGCCGGCTCCTCTGGCGCTTTCTGTGGCAGTCGATCGTCGCGGGGATCGATGTGGCGCGGCGCGCCTTCGCCCCGCGGCTATCGCTGCAGCCGGGCTATCTGGTCTTTCCGGTGCGGATTCCGCCGGGGCCGGGGCGGGCACTCTTCGGGGCCTTCACCAGCCTGGTGCCGGGCACCCTGCCGGTCGGGTCCGGGCCGACGGCCGGCGGGCGCGCGGCCCTGGTCTATCACTGTCTCGATCTGCGTCAACCGGTGGCCGCGGGGCTGGCCCGGGACCAGGCGCTCATGATCGAGGCCTATGGCGAGGACGAGACCGATGACTGAGTTTCTGCTGGGCGCCGCCCTGTTCGTGCTGGGGACCGTGGCCCTGGGTTTGATCCGCATCCTGCGCGGCCCGGACGACGCCGACCGGATGCTGGCGGCCCAGTTGCTCGGCACCGGCGGGGTGGCGGTGCTGCTGTTGCTGGGGGTGGCGAGCGGGCTGGGCGCGGTCGGCGATCTGGCCCTGATGCTGGCCCTGCTGGCGGCCTTCGCGTCGGTCGCCTTCGTGACCGGGGTCGCCCGCCCGGACCCGCCGAAGCCGGTCAGGGACCCGAACGCGCTGCCGCGGGGGGACCGGTCATGAGCCTCGCGCTGAGCCTCTTCACCATCGTCTGTGTGTCCCTGGGCGCCGTCTTCTTCCTTGCCGGCACCCTGGGGCTGCTGCGTTTCCCCGATACCCTGACGCGCCTGCACGCCCTGACCAAGGCGGACAACCTGGGCCTGGGTCTGGTGGTGCTGGGCCTGCTGCCCCAGGTGGACTGGCCGCTGGGCGCGCTCAAGCTGATCGCGGTCTGGCTGCTCGCGCTGCTGGCCGGGGCGACGGTCGGGCAGGTGCTGGGCAGCGCCGTGCGTCCGCCGCCGGTCTCCGGCGCCGGGGAGTCGACGCCATGAGCATGAGCATGAGCCTGGGACTGGTCGCCGACAGTTTTCTTGCCCTGCTCATCCTGGGCCTGGCCGTCTGGACCATCGCCGTGCGGGGGACCTACGCCGCGGTGGTCGGCTTCGTCGCCTACGGGCTCCTGGTCGCCCTGGTCTGGGTGCGTCTGGCCGCCGTGGACGTGGCCCTGACCGAGGCCGCGCTGGGCAGCGGACTCATGGGCCTGCTGCTGCTGCGGGCCGCCGCGTGCCTGCCGCGGGACGCCGCCGTCCCCGCGTCCGGCCGGGTTGGGCGGGTGGCGCTGCGGGTGGTCGTCGGCGTCCTGTGTGCCGGGCTGACGGCCGTGCTGGCCGCCGTCGTGCTGCAACTTCCCGAACCCGCCCCATCGCTCGCCGCCGCGGCGGCACAGGTGCTGCCGACGACCGGGCTCGGCAATCCGGTGACCGGCGTGCTGATCGCCTATCGTGCCATCGACACTCTGCTGGAGGCGGTGGTCCTGGTGCTGGCACTGATCGGACTCTGGTCGCTGGCCGCGGATGGCGCCTGGGGCGGGCGGCCGGGGGCACTGCGGACCCGGGAGCCGGGGGCGGCGCTGGTCCTGCTGGCGCAACTCCTGCCCCCGGTGGGCATCCTGGTGGGCATTCATCTCTTCTGGACCGGGGCCAATCACCCCGGCGGGGCCTTCCAGGGCGGCGCCGTCCTGGCCGCCATGTGGGCCATCGTCCTGGTCGCCGGGCTCGCCGCGGCGCCGCGAGTGGACGGGCGCCGGCTGCGCCTGGTTCTGGTGGTCGGGCCGGCGCTCTTCTTTGCCATCGGGCTTGCCGGGATCTGGTGGGCGGACGCCTTCCTGGGGTACCCGGCGGACTGGGCCAAGCCGCTGATCCTGGTGATCGAGGCGGCGCTCACCCTGTCGATCGCCGCGGCCCTGGGGCTGCTGCTGGCCGGTCCGCCCGCCGCTGAACCCGGCCCCGGCCCGGTCGTCGGCGCGGCGGGGCAATTATCCTGGAAAGAGCAGTCATCCACAGATGAACACAGATGAACACAGATTATTCATTGACTTACGCTTGGCTGGGGGCTCACCTTGCCGGTGATCATGACAATAGCGATAAGCGCATGACAATCAAAAGAACATCTGTGTTCATCTGTGTCCATCTGTGGATTTTAGGATCATGAGTGCGACGACCGTTTTTGGGGTCTGCGCCGCCGCGCTGGTGGGGCTCGGCCTGTACGGGCTCATCTGTCAGCGCGGCGTGCTGCGCAAGATCATCGCCTTCAATGTGATGGGCAGCGGGGTCTTTCTGCTGTTCGGGGTCATCGCGCGGCGCGGCGGTCTGGTCGTCGCGGGGGCCGGCCCCACCGCTGATCCGGTCCCCCAGGCCATTGTCATCACCGGCCTGGTGGTCGCCTTCGCGGCCACGGTCCTCGCGGTCGCGCTCCTGTTGCGGCTGGCGCAGGCGACCGGTCAGACCACGCTGGACACGCCGCCGCCGCCCGCGCCGACGAGGGATCGCTGATGCAGACCGCCGTGATCCTGTCGGACCTGGCCGCCGCCGCCGTGGCGCACGGGGGCGACCTGCTGGTGCTCGCGCTGGCGCTGCCGGCCCTGGCGCTCCTGCCGGCCTTTGCCCTGGGCGGTCGGTGGGCCGGGCGTATCGCCCTGCTGACCTTGCCGCTGGGGCTCGGGGTCGCGGTCGCCATCGCCGCCGCCGTGCGGCACGGCGGCGCGCCCATCGCGTACCACCTGGGGGGCTGGGCGCCGCCGCTGGGGGTGGCCCTGCGCGCGGACGGGCTCTCGGCCACCCTGTTGCTCACCACCGCGGTGGTCCTGTGCGCCGTGGGCCTTTTTGCGCGGGCGGACTTCAAGGTCCCCGCCGGGAGTCGGGAGACCCGCTCGCCGCTCGTCTTCTGGACCCTGCTGCTGGGGGTCTGGACGGGGTTGAACGGGGTCTTTCTGGGTCAGGACCTCTTCAGCCTCTATGTGGCCCTGGAGTTGGTGAGCTTCTCCGCGGTGCCGCTCGTGTGTCTGAGCGGACGCCCGGAGACCCTGGCCGCGGCCCTGCGCTATCTGCTCTTTGCCCTCTTCGGCGCGGTCCTCTTCGTGCTCGCCGCGGCCCTGTTCTACGGTACCTACGGTACGCTCGACATCGGCCTGCTGGCGCGGCACCTGGCGGGTGCGGACCCGGTCCCGCCGGCCGTGCTCGCCGCCGCCGTCCTGATGACCCTGGGGCTGCTCGCCAAGACGGCACTCTTCCCGCTGCAGGTCTGGCTGCCGCCGGCCCATGCGGGCGCGCCGGCCGCGGGCAGCGCGGTGCTCTCGGCGCTGGTCGTGAAGGCGTCCTTCTTCGTCATCCTGCGGCTCTGGTTCGATTGCCTGCCCGCCGCCGTGACCCAGCCGGCGGCGCCGGTCCTCGCCGGTCTGGGGGTCGCGGCGATCCTGTTCGGCGGCGTCCAGGCCCTGCGGCAGGTCCGGCTCAAGATGCTGGTCGCCTACTCCACGGTGGCCCAGATCGGCTATCTGTTCCTGGTCTTCCCGCTGGCGCTCGGCGCCGCCGCACTGCCCGCCGGGGGCGCGGCCCAGGCCGCCGGTGCGCTCACCGGCGGGATGCTGCAACTGGTCTCCCACGCCCTGGCCAAGGCCGCCATGTTCATGGCCGCCGGCCTGATCGCGGCGGCCCTGGGCCACGACCGCATCCGCGAACTCGGCGGCAGCGCGCGCGCCCTGCCGCTCACGGTCTTCGCCTTCGCCCTGGCCGGGCTGTCGCTCGCGGGGTTGCAGCCGAGCGGCGGCTATGTCGCCAAGTCCCTGCTCACGGCCGCGGCGGAGGCGACCGGGCAATGGTGGTGGGCGCTCGCGCTGCAGGCCGGCGGGGTGCTGACGGGCGCCTATCTGCTGTGGGTGCTGTTCAATGCGCTCGCGGGCTTCCGGGCGCCGCCGACGCTGCTCAAGCGCCCGCGGCGCTATCAGGAACTGGCGGTCTTGGCGCTCGCCTTGGGCGCCTTGGTGCTCGGGCTGGTGCCGGCGTCTTCGTTCGAGCTGGTGACGGTCGGGCGGGCCGGTCTGGTCGGATTTCCCTGATGATTGGCCTGGCGGCTCGGACCTGGGGCGCAGTGGGGTCTTGGTCACTCTTTGCGGGTCGGCGGCGTTTGGTCCGCACAGCGGACCCTACGGGACTGGCGTTCGAGGCTTTACCGTGAAAGTCAGGCCGGGACCCGGTGGGAGCGGCTTCAGCCGCGACCTGACCTCGCAAGCTGCGGCGCCCTCGTCGCGGCTGAAGCCGCTCCCACAGCGCCGCTGCGCGACCTTGGTCTCTGTTGAGAGCACGTACTTCGAGGCTAGAAGGTCCGCAGGAAAAACGGAATCACCAGCGCATTTACCAGGTCGATGAAGAAGGCGGAGACCAGGGGGACGATGATGAAGGCGCGGTGGGAGGGGCCGAAGTGTTGGGCGACCGCCGCCATATTCGCCATGGCGGTCGGGGTCGAGCCGAGCGAGACGCCGCCGAAGCCGGCGCAGACGACCGCCGCGTCATAGTCGCGGCCCATGACCGGGAAGAGGATGAAGAGCGTGACGGTCACCGCCAGCACGAATTGGGCGGCCAGGATGGTGAGGACGGGCCAGGCCAGGTCGATCAGGGTCCAGAGTTGCATGCTCATCAGGGACATCGCCAGAAAGGTGCCCAGCGCCACATCGGCGATCAGGGCAATCGCCGGGGTCCGGGTGGGCCAGGGCATCCCGCTCAGGGTCGGCAGGTTCTTTGGGGTCAGATTGGTGATGAGGATGCCGGCGAAGAGGCAGGTGACAAAGAGCGGCAGTTTGAGCCCCAGGTCGGCGACGATGCCATTGAGCAGGAACCCCACGATGACACAGATGTGGATCGCCAGGATGGCGCTGAGAGGGTATAGACAAAATCTACCTGGCCGATATTCTTGCGCGAGTTTACAAGAACGAGGCGCGCAACGATGTCGAAAGGTGGTCGGCCAAAGAAGATCAACGAGGGACAGTATGAGGTGTTGCGCCAGATCGTCGCG
>NZ_CAIKKU010000325.1 GCF_903828115.1 uncultured Thiodictyon sp.
CCGCTCCTACGGCGTAGGAGCGGCCCCCAGGCCGCGACGGGTTGCCGCAAGGGCGCGTGGCCGGAGTTATGATCAAGTCCGACCGCGGGATAGCGTCGCAGGGTGGACAAGCGCAGCGCAGTCCACCAACAGCGCCGCCGGCCTCGGTGGACCGCGCCCCCGCTCGTCCACCGGCCGCAATGACGATCGAGACCCGCACGCCCCATCCACCAAGGGCCCCGCAAGGCCCCCAAACTCACCACCACCGCCAACCCCCTGAGGAACACCCCATGCCCAACAAGATCATTTTCAAGGCCGGCGAAGCCACCGTCTTCACCGAAGGCAAGGACGTCACCGCCGCCATGCCGGAAATCCTGATCGGCGCCGTCGACGGCCCGGTCGGCCAGGCCTTTGCCAACATGATGGCCCAGAGCAAGGGCCACACGGCCATGTTCGCCGTGCGCGACATCAACCAACTGGTGCGCCCGGCGACCATCATGGTCCCGAAGGTCACCCTCAAGAATTCCGCACAGGTCGAACTCTTCGGCGGCCTGGTGCAATCCGCCACGGCCGACGCCGTGCTCGACTGCGTGATCGAAGGCATCATCCCGCGCGACCAGGCCAATGACCTGTGCATCATCACCCTGGTGTGGATCGACCCGGGCTGCGCCGCGCTGGCAAAGAAGGGCAAGCTCGACAAGGCCGACATGTACAAGAACAACTACGAGGCTACCAAACTCGCCATCCAGCGCGCCCTCAACGACGAGCCATCCATCGATGAACTGATCAACAACCGGCATACCGTCAAGCACTGTATGTGGGAGGAAAGCTGGGACCAGCAGTAATCCACATCGCTTGGTTACAGGCATTTGCGGATTCTCAATACACCCAATGCCGACACCCCGCCGCTTACCGTGAAAGTCGGGCCGCGACCCGGTGGGAGCGGCTTCAGCCGCGACGCGACCGCGCAAGCTGCCGTGGCCTGGTCGCGGCTGAAGCCGCTCCAACGGGGGATTTGCATCGCCCGGGGCAACTGGTCTTATTGCCATAACCGTAAGGGGGTCACCTCACGAAACGGAAAAAATCGTACGTCAAGGCTAGACTCGCACACGTTCAAGAGGGCCGCGCCTTCCCCGTCACCTAAACGTCCGATTGCGTGACGCCCCGCAGCAACCAGGTTTTTTCTTCTGAAATAGTCACTTCACCGGTCATTCAACCTTAAACACGCAAAGGAGTGGGAGGGGTTGCGGCCAAGTCGACGCGTGACCGCGCTCCAGGGGCCTGGCGCGGCCCAGGAGGGCCGCGAGGGTAGCCGCAACCGGCGTTTAGAGGGTTGACGTACGATCTTTCCCGTTTCGTTAAGGTGACCCCGTCAAGCCCCTCAGGTAAAGCCAGCCGATCCAGGCCACCGGCGACTGCCGACGAGTGGCGAAGACCGTCCCGGTCAAGTCGTCGAAGTGCCGTCAACAGCCCCCTCAACGATACTTGCTCCGCGCCGGCTGCCTGTTGTCTCGCCCTTGTTTGCTGATCTGCGACGACTGGCAGTGTGGACAGGTCACGCCGGCGGGCCAGCGCAGCCGACGCAGAACTTCCTAACACCCGCCGCTAGCGTCCTCCAGCAGCGTTGTCAGGGGTCTCAACGGCCTAACTCCGAGACCTGCATGCCTATCTGACGGGTCGTGATGATCCGACGAGTCCGATATTGTTACAATACCGCAGAGGCCGTCTGAAACGCAGGAAGAGCCTCTGACGATCCTGCCAACCTCCCGCAGGCCGGTCACCGAGTTGCGCCCTCGGTCTTGATCGGATTTTTGATCAAAGTCGTCCTATCTGACACCGGCGGTGGCGTGACGGGCGGCTGACTTATGAAAGAAGCCGCCAAGGCTGGTGATCTTCCGTTTTTTATCTCATTATGAACCAAGACCACGACCCTGCCGCAACCAGACAACTCGGGCATGAAACATTACCTGGAAGCCCAATGAAGCATTCTCTTCCTACGCAAATCGACCGATACAGAATCGATAGCCAATTAGGCGAAGGCGGCATGGGGGTCGTTTATAAGGGATTCGATCCAAGAATGAACCGCAGCGTCGCGGTCAAGGTCATGAAGATAGACAAAGGAAGCACTTACGACTACCTCAGACGCTTCGAGCGCGAAATCGAAGCGGCAGCGCGCTGCCAGCATCCCAATATCGTCATGCTACTGGACTACGGGCAAGACGACGATACGCATTTTTTTGTTATGGAGTACGTCCCCGGTCGTTCCCTGGGCGATTATCTCAAGAGCGGCAAACGCTTCGATGAAAGGAGGGCGCTACAAATCATCATCCAGGTATTGCGCGGGCTCGATCACGCGCACAGTCGCAATGTCGTCCACAGAGATTTGAAGCCGGATAATATCATACTCGCGGAAGATATACTCACAGAAGAAGGACACCTCGCAAAAATTCTCGACTTCGGCGTCAGTCGCCTGCTCGATCCGGGGCTCACTCTTTCGCAGGTCATCGTCGGCACCGACTTTTACATGGCCCCTGAACAGGCCGCGGGCAAGGACATCACTCAGGCTGTCGACATCTATTCTGTCGGAGTGATTTTACACGAACTCTTGACCAGTACCGATGATACAAATCGCCGCATTTTCCAACAATGCAATCAGCAGATATCGCAATTGAATCCCCGGGTCCCTTCAACCCTGGAGAACATCATAGATCGAGCCTTGAAGAAGGATCCGCAGCAACGCTTCAGGAATGCCAAAGAGTTCGCCGACTTACTTCAAGGCGTCTTGTCGGAGTACTTTACGCCAACTCATACCACTCGGCACGCGCCGAAAATGACGCGGGTTCGGACTGTTCGCATTGCCGCGATAGTGGGCTCTTCCATCCTCGTGATAGCCGCACTATTCGGTCTCTATCTTGTAGTGAGCTATGAAACCCCTCCCGATACCGGCGAGATGATTCAGGTTCCCAGCGGCATTCTCCATCGCGGTCTGTTCGACGACAACCCAACCATGGCGTTGCTTCAGCAATACTCCCGCAGATCCGGCACCGACCTGAATAAGATATCTCAGCTATTGGATGTTCCGCCACGGGTCGTCGTGCTGACGAACTATTTTATCGACGAACAACCCGTTACCAATTCACAATACAAAAAATACCTCCGGCAAAGCAAGAACCGTCAATGGTCTCACCCCGAAGAACCGACCGGCAAAGATCATGAGCCCTCGACCTGGGGGCCGAATGTCCCTTCCGGCCTCGACCTCAAAGCCCCCGACCAGCCCGTAACCGGCATCGATTTCTTCGACGCTTGGGCCTACTGCAACTGGGCGGGCAAGCGCCTCCCCACTGAAGACCAATGGGAATTTGCAGCGCGCGGACCTGACGTGTGGCCTTATCCCTGGGGCACGCAATTCAATCCCGAAGTCTTCAATGGCTATCGCAGCCCATCCGGACCCAGGCCGGTTTCGACCATGTGGTCCACGCCACGCCGGTTGAAAGGACTCCTTGGCGGCGTTGCTGAGATCACCAGCACCCCCCACCCCGACGGTGGGATTCTGGTCAAGGGATCCCCCTGGACCGTCGGCGACGGGGATATCTTCTCGCTCGTATTCCTCAGGCACCAGATGAGTGCCGCCGAACGGGGCCTCGATATGGGTTTTCGCTGCGCCGCTGATCCCGATGCGGCAGATACGATCGGGATGCTGCAAATCGATGGCGCGGCGCTGCGGCTTGGCGGCGACGACTCACCTGCGCTGAAGCTTATCCGCGTCTTGATTGAAAAGAGCCTCGTCAACGCCTTACCGAATCTTTTCCAATCCGAGGTCCAGGATGTCACCGTCGGGCCATATCAGATCGATCGCCAGGAGGTATCGAATAGAGATTACCGCCGGTTTCTCAAACACGTCGGTCAGAAAGGCGATGCACATCTGCGGCACCCGGAGCAACCAGCAGCAAAAGATCATACCCCCAAATTTTGGGATGACCCCAAGCTCAACCGCGACGATCAGCCCGTCGTCGGTGTCGACTGGTTTGACGCCTATGCGTATGCGAAATGGCTTCTGAAGCGTCTACCCACCGTAGACGAGTGGCAACGTGCCGCCCGCGGTTCTACCCACCAGTTGTATCCCTGGGGTGACGAGTTTTCCGCAGAGAAGGGCGTGTTCGCCGAAACCAAACTCCCGGGGCCCGCGGCAGTCGACTCCTATCATTCCGGCGCTTCTCCCACGGGCGTATTGCACATGGGGGGGAATGTCCAGGAATGGACTGCGGACGAGAGGGAAGGGGGAGGCGAGGTCAAGAGCCAGTGGCTGCAGGGAGGGGACTGGCTGGAACCGGGAATCCTGGGCAGCTTGACTTTTATGCGCTACGTAAACGCGCCTCGAACCTACCGTAGCCGCGAGATTGGTTTCCGTTGCGCAAAGGACGCAGAGCATCCTCACGGGCGTCCGTAGCTGCGGATACCTGCAGACATAGGCGCTGCCCGTGACGATTAGCCTTCGCCAGCGAGGGTACCGTGCCCTGAATGTTTTCCAACCGTCGGTCGATTTACAGCTTGGAGAATGACGATGAAGCGATTTTCAAAATATGTCAGTGTTGTGGCAGCGCTGGCGCTGTTGGCGTGCGTGATGCCAAATACCCCGGTCAGCGCGGCAGAGATCGACCTCTGGGATGCGGCCGTTCAAGGGGATCTGCCCCAGGTCAAGGCGCTGATCGCGCAGGGTGCGGATGTAAACGCCAAGGGAGGCAAAGGCGATACGGCGTTGATCCTGGCGGCGCAGAACGGCCACTTGGATGTAGTGCAAGCGCTGCTCGCTGCCAAGGCCAAGGTGAACGTCAAGGCACGCAACGGTAAGACGGGGTTAATCATGGCAGCGCAGAACGACCACTTGGATGTGGTGCAAGCGCTGCTCGCTGCCAAGGCCAATGTCGACACCAAGCTACCGGGCAATGGCGCTACGGCGTTGATCGAGGCGGCGCAGTATGGCCACTTGGAAGTGGTGCAAGCGCTGCTCGCCGCCAAGGCCAAGGTGAACGCCAAGACGGGCGATGGTGACACGGCGTTGATCGTGGCGGCGCAGGAGGGCCATCTCCAAGTGGTGCAGGCGTTGGCCGCTGCCGGGGCCGATGTGAACGCCAAGAGACCGGGCCATGGCGCCACGGCGTTGATCGATGCGGCCGCGAACGGCCACTTGGATATGGTGCAAGCGCTGATCGCTGCCAAGGCCGAGGTGAACGCCACGACTGACTGGGGTGCTACGGCTCTAATGCAGGCTGCAGAGAAAGGCCATTTAGATGTGGTGCAAGCGCTGCTCGCTGCCAACGCTGAGGTGAACGCCAAGACGAACCTGGGCGTCGTCACGGGGGTGTTCGTCGGGGACGATGGCCGAATTTCGGAGGTGGGGCAGCCCAAGGGTTCCACGGCGCTCATGCTGGCGGCAGAGAACGGCCACCTGGAGATAGTCAAAGCGCTGCTGGCCGCCAGCGCCAGGGTGAGGACCAAGGCGGGCGACGGCTCTACGGCGCTGACAATGGCTGAGCATGGGAAGCATGAGGAGGTGGTGCAGGTGTTACGCCAGGCCGGAACCCGGGAAGGGGGACAATAACTCAGCAAATAGCCCATTCCTGCACCAACCCATCCGTGGGTGAGTCTTCGTCCGCGAATCGGTTGGTTGCGCACCTAAGCCATCCCTGCATACGCAGCCTAACCCTCGCGGCGGGAATACCGCCGCGAGGGCTTCCCATTTGCAGACAACAATGGCCGGACGAGTGCTTTCTGGCTGTTGGCACTCAATGTGCGTCCGTTGGCAAGCAATCTGCGTCTGACAGTCCTGCCTTGCTCGTTCAATCGCGATCGGAGAAAGCCATTATTGAGAGCCGTTCGCGCCGATCCTTCCACATGCCCGCCACCCGCAACGCACCCACCGCAACGGAGACCGCCTGCCTGTCGGGCAGCGTGCCGCACGTTGTCGGACGCGTCAGCAATCTCGCCGTCGATGCGATCCAAGAGTTACTTCATGCCGAGCGTTCGCCAGCCAAGGCCAGGAGGGCTCGTTCCGGTCTCTTTGTCGGCTGCCCGCAGGGAACAGGCCGGCGGCTTCTCTCCCAATTCTGCTTCGCAGCTTTATACGTCAGGGCGCAGCACCCCCTTGGCGAGCAGGTTCGGAGTCGAGAGTCACGGCTTGTAGCACAAACGGCTTGCGGAACTGCTCGAGGACCGTACCCAAGCCCTCCAGCGACCGACCGACACCAGTGAGTGCGTCTGAAAAACCCGCCTCGTGTAGTTGCCGCACTGCGTCTTGCAAGTCGGTCTGCACGACCGTTATCTTTTCCGTCAGGACGCCCAGTCCACGGACGGCCTCGGCGGTTGCCCTGAGGTCTTGCGTTTGTGACGTCAAGGCATTCGCTAAGCCGGCGAGTACCCGAGTCAAATCCGCCTTCTGCAAATCCTCGAGTGCGGCGCGAACGGCCGCAACATTTTCGGTGAAGACGGTGTTTGTCTGTTCCGTTAACGAGACCAACGACGCGACAGTCGTCTGCACAGCGCCTTGCTGTTCGGCAATGGCCGCGCGCCATTCCAGGTGCTGCTGCGAAACCAATTGACTCTGTTGCTCTTGTACCGCACAAGATTGCGCAACGACGGTGCTCAGATCCACCAGACTGACAGCCAATTTTTCTTGTGCCACAGAAAATTGACTGGTAGCAGCCGAGAGCGCCGCGCGCTGGTCGGCGATCCCGCTTCCGACCTCTCCAAGTGTCGATGTTTGCCAATCTTTCATATCCCGACGTTCGGCTTCCAGCAATTCTTTCGATCGCTCCAATAACTGATTGCCAATCGACCCAACGTCGCCCATCACGCCCTGCGCGGCTTCTTGCAGTGCCGTGAGTGAGAACTGAGCCTGCTCGTTCAGTTTCGCCGCGGCAAGCCTCTGCTCCTCGCCAAGCACCTCCAGCCACTGCCGGCCAACACCCATTATTGCCTCACCGATCTCCCGCGTGACCTCCGAAAACCGCTCCTTCCAGACGCCGTTCATATCCTCTGCGATCGAGACGCCTGGGTCTGAGTGCGCTACCGGTACAACCCGCTGCAACTTGGGAAGAAAGCTGTCAGTGATGCGCTGCTGGATATCCGTATAAAGCTTTTCCTCGCGGCTCTGTAATGCGGACGTGAACAGCATAGTCGCCAGCGATGTCACCAAGCCCTGAAGGGTAATGAGAAACGCAAACGAAAGGCCCGCGGTGACACTGACCAGGTTTCTCTTGATCTCTGGAACCTCCTCGACGTTACCCCCGAGAAATTCGGAAAATCCTCCCACCGCGGCAGCGATTCCCAAGACGGTTCCGATCAGCCCGAGTACAGGCAAAGACCAGATAAATACACGCACTAAGCTATAGTTTGCCTGGGTCGACTCGAGGTCGTAACTGACATGTTGCTGAAGTATGACGTCCGCATCCTGCAGGTCCGCATGTGTCGACCACTGCCGAATGACTGCCTTCAATCGACGCAGCAGTGGACTCGCATCGCAAGTCCGACCCTCCAAGCGCTGGTCAAGTCGCTTGAGATCCCCGTCAGCCTCCATCTCTTTCTCGATCGACGAGAGAATTTCACGCGTGGAGACGCGCTCCAGACCACGTATCCGCATCCATCGGACGACACAGATCATGATGCCCCAGCAAAACATACTTGAAATGGCGAGCGGAATGAGATTCTGCACGTCATTGAAGGCCAGCATGCGCCCCATAGTAGTGTCCGGATCCACCAGATAGTGCGCTACAACCGGAGCCCCTATCCCAATCGCCAATCCCAGGAACATCGCCAGCCAACGCAGGGCTGGCTCCGACCACCTGAGGACCAACGGGGGGCGGCCCGACAAAAAATCGACACCCATGATCTCGACGGTATTCGTCATATTATCTTACTCGCAAAATCGGTCTCGAGAAAACCCCTCCGGTCAACAACAGATACTGATGCGGGACGTCCGATAAAAACCCGGTTTACAGAAGAAAAACCGAGCGCCCAGTCTCCGTCTCGACCCAAGGCCCTGGCGCGATCTTCAGCAATAGAACATCCGATCGCCATCAATTCTGCGGCTTGAGTTGGGCGCCGCCCCCAGAGAAGGAGAAGCGAATGGGATCATCACCGGACAAGGGATTCCAACCAACAGAGAAACCGGCACTGGCAACCAGATTTCGAACGGCCTGGAAAACCTCAATGCTATCAGGCCTGACAAGGAACGCGAAGTACCCATGGGCCGGATCGTATTCACCTAACAAGCGGCGAAAGCGCGAGGTAGGCGACAATAGCTCGCCAACCGTTTCTCCCGCGTCCGGCGCCGGTGTCATTTCGACCGCTAACAGCGGCGTAAAAGTTCTTTTGTCCGACGATTCCTCGAACTTAGCGACAGCTAATCCAGTAACCGTCACGTCTGGTTTCTCGACCTTCCGCGCGTTGAATTTTTCCACCCACGCACTGATTTGCGCAAACGACTCAAGTTTCTCGATGCCCGCCATGAACTCCTCGGTCAAAACGCCGGCTTCAGCAACTACGATACGATTTCCCGTGCATATGAAATAAAGCGGATGCGCCTGCGTCTCACGCTCCATCGGGAATTGCTTTGCCACGACCGCCCCGGAAGTTGCCAGGACGGTAAAAATCAGGATGAACAAGACGATGCCGACGGTATTTGTTATCATATCGGCAAGCGGAACCAGTGAAAGATCTTGATGTTTCCTGACTGACGGCCGACGCTTCATAACTGTCTCTCCCAATCTCAGTTAAACGATCCCACTGCCGTTTCGGCCACACTCGAAAACGCTGGTGTCGCCATGCGCACATCGGTACAACCGCTCACTTCAGCAGCCGAACCGGACGATCCTGAACGATCGGTTCGTAGCCGACCGAAATTCCCCAGTCGCGAAAACTCGCCGCCAGTTCCGAAAAAGACGCGAACCCGCTCGGTCGAACCGCGAACAAAGCGTAATGGGATTCCTTGCGCGAGGCCAGAAATCCAAGAATGCTGTCCCCGCCGCGATTAGGGGACGGGTTTTGGACATTGGATAGGACTTCCCTTAGCTTAGTCTTATCGATATGTGCTATCAGCTCCGTCCCGTCCCATTCGATCAACACCGGAATCCGTGAGCCTGCGTGTCTCGATGCCGTCGGCACCCATCCTTCACCGGCTCCCGGCCCGATACTTAGCGTCGCCATGCTGAGGGTTACCAACAGCAGGCAGGCTAGAGTACACATCAGAATGTTGATGAGGGGAAGAAGATCGAAATGATCGCTACTGAACGTAGGGCGCTTGGACATTGTTCACCTGACCATGTTACAGATTCCGGGTACGGACCTGCTGGGATACGGCTTGCGCATCCGTCGTGGTGATGCAATGATATCACCTGCGGTTCGCTGCCGTATCGCCAACCCATTTACCGCTCCACAGATAGTGCTCTCCCGGGCTTAGGCCATGATCGATAGCGCTATCGCCACACTGCTCGATACGGTAGCCACCGTCGATCGTCCTGGTATCCTTGAAAGTACCGCGAATGTAGTTCGATTCGCCTCCGACTTGCCACTCTTCATCATCGACGCCGATTTCCGGGACTTTCATTTTGCATTCCTGCCAAGATTGTCCGCGAGAGGTGAATCTGAAATTAAATTTGAGAGCCATACTGAAATTCTTGATATTGCCATCGGGAGAGACCTCGAATGAGATCGAGGGTTCTCCGCGCGATCTCCATCGGCCTGGCTTCGGGCGCAAGGCGGCTCTAGCCCGCGGGTCATCAATGCTGCCAAGCGCGGCAAACGCCGCTTCCCGTACGTCCGCTTTGGTGTCGTCGAGCGCTCGGATCAGTGGTTCCACGGCTCGCGCGTCGTCGGATTCGCCGAGTGCTTCCACTACCTGCAGGCGCACCTTCTCATCGGGATCCTTGACCATCGGCGTCAGTAGAGGGATCGCAGGCGCGCCGATCTGCGTCAGATCCTCAACCATCGCCCGCCTGACATTCACACTGGCCTTTTTCATGACAGCTGCAAATGCTTCGACGGCCGGACCCGAAATCGCCGCCAACGCCTGAAGTAAATCGCGGCGCAGACTGCTATCGGCGGCGGTCAGCATCGTGACGAGTGGTGGTACGGCGCGCCCATCGCCTTGTCTGGCCAAGGCGGCGAGGGCCGTGCGGCGGATGTCCTTATCCGGGTCCTGGAGGAGATTGAGCAGTGGCTCGACGGTTCGGGTGTCGCGGATCTTGCCTAAGGCTTCGGCTGCCACCTGACGGACCGTCACTTGCGAATCGGCAAGAAGTGTAACGAGCAACGCCACTCCCCGGGCGTCCGCGGTCTTCCCCAGGCCGACGACTGCGGCGTTACGAATCTGGAGGTCGGGGTCCTGGGACATTGCGAGCAGCAGATGGACTGCGGCCGGGCCGGTCTCAGCCATGGTTTCCACCATTTCCCGGCGGGCGCTTAGGTCCGCGCTTCTGATTGCCGCGGCAAACGGGTCCGCCGCCGGTTCTCCTAGGGCGGCCAGCCCATTAAGAGCTGCCCGCCGCACGTCGACCGCCGGGTCTTGGAGCAGGCTAATGAGCGGACCGATGGCGCGGGGATCACCAAACCTGCCAAGCGCATCTGCACCGGCCTGGCGGACCGTCGCTTCAGGGTCGCGAAGAGTTGCAATGAGTGGTTCGACCGCACGCCTGTCGCCGACCCTGGCCAAGGCCTCCGCCGCCGCCTGGCGGACTTCGGCGTCAGGGTCGCCCAGTATCGGAATGGCAACCTCAGCGACGGGCTGGTCTTTAACCGCTTCCAATCCTGCTAAAGCGGCGCGACGAATCTGCGGTTCCGTGTCCCGGAGCATGACGGCAAGAAGGTGCACGGCAGGCGTTTCGAGGGCTGTCAACGCGGAAACCACATCCTGGCGTGCCTTAGGACTCGACTTCTGTATCGCGGTGGTGAAGGGTTCGATTGCCGGGATCCCGAAACCCGCCAGGGCGGCTACCGCCGCCTGGCGAACTGGGGCCTTCGAGTCTCTGAGTGCTTCGGTCAGGGACCGAATCGCTCGAATGTCGCCGGTTTTCCCAAGCGCTGTTGCAGCCGCCTGGCGAACATGCACGTCGGAATCCTTAATGGCAAATTGGAGCTGTTGAAGCGCCTGGACGCTGCCGATTTTTTCGAGGGCTGTAATCGCCGATCGGCGAACATACAAGTCCGTGTTTTTCAGCGCCTTTGCAAGCAACGGGAGCACGCGGGGATCGTTAAAATACCCCAGCGCCTCTGTAGCTGCCTGTCGAACATCAACCGACGAGTCACCGATAGCTTTACTCAAAGGGTCTATCGCCTCGCTGTCACCCAGCTTACACAGTGCCCCAACGACTGCCAGCCGCACGCGCCAGTCGGCGTCATCGAGCGTAGCGCTCAGCAATCCGACCGCCCGGGGATCGCCGCTATCGGCTAGCGCCGTGACAGTCTTTTGTCGAATGGATACATTCTCCGCCTGCAGCTCAGTCCGCATATCGTCGATGGCGTCGGACCAAGCGGGGGCCGCCAATAATACGAGGAGCGCTACCAGAAAAAGCCGGTGCCGTTCGACAATCAACGGCTGCGAGCCCACCTGGGTGTGGGTGCTCGATACGCTATCACTGCGCATTGTCGTAAGGAGGCTCTCGGTCAGTGATCCGAATCAGCGCCGACATTAGTGATGTCGGAAAAACAGGGAGGTAGAATTGAAATCGCGCATTGTTGACACTTACCCCACGCTGCGACGGGGGCTGGCGCGGACACGCCAACTGACCGCCCGGCCGTTCCTGCTGTATCTGGATCGCGGCGAAGACGCGCCCTACAGCATCACCACCATGATCGTTCACAACAAGACGCATCCGGAACCCACCCCGGTGCGCAACCTTAGCAAGTCGAGCCGGCGCCGAAAACGTCCTGCGCAGTAACTGTCGTGCGCCGAGGCGCACGGCGACTAGAGCACTCCGCGACCCGGCAAGCAGGTGGCCCGGTTCGCGGCGCGCGACATCGGCTGCCATGGGGAATACGAATATCGTTTGCGCCGCGTCATACGCCTGATCGAGCGCACAATCGACAAGCATCGACAGAAACTTCCCATCCAGGATATCTGGATCGAATGATGGCGGATTAGCTTGGGATTCGGTGAAGAGATCATCATCGCGCTCTATGCCGACCATGTCGCCTCCGAGCAATTCCACAGTGAACTTAAAAGCGATCTTGACAGCGAGCGGCTCCCCTATGGAAAGTTTGCCACCAACGCCCGCCTGCTGGCCTGTGCCGCGTTCGCCTACAACCTCCTGCGCTGGATCGGCCAGAGCGGACTGGTCGTCCCGGATGCGCCGCAACACCGCCCGGCCAAACGGCTGTGCTTGCGTACCGTCATTTAGGAAAAATAACGGATGGACTATAAACGCCATGCCCAGGCGGGAAAATGACCAACGTCGAGGCTAGAGTACCGCCGGGCATTAGTTCACGGACTCAGAGATCAGCGCCATCCATCTAATACCACAACTTTTGCACAGTTAGGGTAAATAATTTCACCAGAAAGAAACGAAATCCGGTCGCTGAAAAACCTTAATTGTATGCTCATAAACGGTGCTTCGACTCCCATTTCATAATTGGTTGCGACTCCATAGCCTCTCAAAGTCGGTTACGATGGCCATCAGTGGTCGCCCAGATAAGGTCTGACATTACTCGTATTGCCAATCAGCCAGACGCCAAGAGGCGGATGCGCGAGTGCAATTCCAAGCGCCTTGCTCGCCCGGCGGCGACTTTCAGAGTCCGCATTTCAAAAGCGTGTCGTTATAAAGTACCCCTGACCCGAACACAGCCATCTCGACGCAGAAACGATTCCGCACACATGAAGATGCACCACGGCAAAGTAATCTTATAGCAGATGTTTTCTGAATTTCAACCAAGCAGCACGGTCGGCTATGCCGCGCGCAAGTTGGCCTGATAGGGGCGAAGCTGCCACCAAGTGCCTAGGCTGTTCAATCTGAGCCACTTCATGCAGTTTTTCGTCCTCTGTTTGACTGTGGGCGCGAGGGGGCGTAACGCATTGATTATAAATATTATTCATGCCCTGACGACGCGACGGAAAACGCATGACGGAAATCCGCTCCAAGAGGCGCAGAATGAACATCCTACCAAGTGCCATAGTAGCCAGACTTGACGGCGCCTCGGTCCAGACCAGCGATCTCGGGGACGAGGGTGATGCTGCGTTTCTCGGCGCCTGCCATGGGTCAATGCCTCTGCCCCCGATGCTAATCAACAGTGCCACTGTTTTCCATCGAAACTCGCCCCGTCCCGGAACCTTTTGGATGCCGCGGTAGTTCCTAGCCTTGGTGTCGTCTGCCAGTCCCCAACGGTCCAGGCCCGGGGCCAAACCCCGCCCCCTTGGCCGGAACCGCTCGCGCGACCGCCCGTTGTCATCAAAACGTGTTGCCACCTACCCCGCAACGGACATCGCGGACGAAGGCTGTCCGACCTCCAGAAATCTACGCCGAGCCCCCCCGGCCCTTGCCCATGGCCCGACCCACCCCGAGCCGACACGACCGCCACCCAATTGTCACCGCCCCCAATCCGCCCTAAACTCCCCCCATGCGCCACCCCATCGACCCCAAGATCGACTGTGTCTTCAAGGCCCTCCTGGGGTCTGAGGAGAACCGTAACCTGCTGATCCATTTCCTCAACGCTATCCTGGGTCCCGATCTGCAGGACCCGGTGACCCAGGTGCAGATCCTCAACCCCTACAACGAACGCCAGTTTCTGACCGACAAGCTCAGCATCGTCGACATCAAGGCCCATGACGACCGCGCCCGGCGCTTTCAGATCGAGATCCAGTTGTTGACCTACGCGGCCCTGCTCGGCCGTGTCCTGTACACTTGGAACGACCTCTACAACCATCAGTTGGGGAGCGGTGAGGACTACGGCAAACTCAAACCCGCCTACTCTATCTGGATTTTGGGCGAAGACCTCCTGCCGGGCGACGCCTATTACACCCATCGTTACCGCCTGCGCGACGAGCGCGGCCAGTGTCTGCTCAACCACGGCGGGATTTATCTCCTGGAACTGAACAAGTTCGCCGACGAACAGGTCACGACCGAGGAGCAACGCTGACTCAAGTTCTTCAAAGAGGGCGAGCACCTGGACGTCGACCGGCTCCCCGCGTGGATGCAGACCCCTGAAATGAGGCAAGCCATGAATACCCTGACGGCCTTTTCCGAGAAAGAACGCGCCTACGATGTCTATCAGGCGCGGCAGGATTTTCTGCGCCAACAGCGCGCCATCGAACGGGAACGACGCTCGACTCAGCAGGCGTTTGAGGAGCAAAAGGCCGCGCTCGCGGAGAAAGATGCCGTGCTGGCGGAGAAAGATGCCGTGCTGGCGGAGAAGGATGCCGCGCTCGCGGAGAAAGATGCCGCGTTCGAGGAGAGCCAGGCTGCACTCGGGGAAACCCGGGCTGCGCTCGAAGAAAAACAGGCCGCGCTCGCGCAAGAGCGCGCAGCGCGGGAGCTCGAGCGGCAGGCCAAAGAAGCCGCGTGGCAGGACGAAAAAGCCGCCCTCGCGGAGGTTGAGCGCCTCAAGGCATTGATGAAAGGCGACAATCCCCCGGCCGGCTCCTGAGCTTCTTCCTGCAACCGGCAGGACGCGAAACAAGGGCCTTGATCATCACTCCGGACACGCGCCGTCGCGGCAGCCCGTCGCGGCCGGGGGGCCGCTCCTACGGCGTAGGCGCGGCCCCCGGCCGCGGTGGATATCACCCGTGAACTGGCCGAAATACTGATCGAGGCCGGCTCCACGCGTGGATGCAGACCCCCTAAGATGAGGCAGGCCATGAATACCCTGAAGCCATTTTCGGACGAAGAACGCGCCTACGACGTCTACCAACGGCGGCAGGACTTCCTGCGCCAACAGCGCGCTATCGAACGGGAAATGGCCGAGCTCAGGGAGAGCCTGGCCGCACTCCGCCAGGAGCAGGCTGAGCGCGAGGAAGCGCGCGCGGCTCGGGAGGTCGAGCGGCAGGCCACGGAAGCCCGGTGGCAGGACATTGAAACAGTGCGCCAAGAGACAGAGGCCGCCCTCGCCGAGGTCGAGCGCCTCAAGGCCCTGCTGAGAAGCAAGAACATAGCGGATGCACCGAGGTAGCGGAAGCGGGGGCGAGGGGGATGCTGAGCGTCTCGACGCTTGCCATGGGTCAGCCGGTAGGACGGGCGAGCCGGAACGGGGGTTACCGAGGCCTCGATCAGCGGTCCGGCCACTTCGGTGACGACGAGGTCGTTGGTCCGCACAGCGGACCCTACGGGCGCGACGAGGTCGCTGGTCCGCACAGTGGACCCTAGGGCGCGGCGCGGCCTCGATCATCGTTCCGGCCACCGCGGTGTGTCGGTCGGCCTTCAGGCCG
>NZ_CAIKKU010000326.1 GCF_903828115.1 uncultured Thiodictyon sp.
TCGTAGTCGTAGTCGTAGTCGTAGTCGTAGTCGGATTATTCGATTACGACAACGACAACGACAACGACAACGACAACGACAGCGTACCCGGGATCTCGGCCAACACATCAGTTCTGATCGCACCCGGTCGCGGAACGGCGTCTCGCCGGTGACAAGCCCCCGCCCGCGCCTTATCATGGGGGCCTGACCGACCACTGCCTTGGTACCACCCACATGCCCACACTGCGCATCCTGACCAACGTCGAGGTCCCGGCCGAGGACCGCGCCGACCTGTTCGCCCGCGCGTCGGGCACCGTCGCGGAACTGCTCGGCAAGCCGGAGTCTTACGTCATGGTCATCCTGGAGGACGGGCGCGACCTGTTCTTCGCCGGCACCTCGGACCCCGCCGCCTATGTGGAACTCAAGAGCATCGGCCTGCCCGAACTCAAGACGGCCCACTACTCGCGCGCCCTCTGCGACCTGCTCGCCGCGACCCTGGAGATCCCCGCCGAGCGGGTCTACATCGAATTCGCCGCCCCGCCCAGGCATCTGTTCGGGTGGAATGGCGGCACCTTTTAGCGCGGCTGCGCCGCAGCGGGGTCCGGCCTACCAAGGCTCCCGGAATGGCCGCAGGTCCAGTTCGAAGGTCCAGGCGGACTTGGGTTGACGGGCGAGGAAGAAGACCGACTCGGCGATGTCATCGGGTTTCGCGAAGAAACTGTCGGGGGCCGCCGGCATCAGGGCGCGGGTGCCGGGCAGGTCGACCATCGCGTCGATGATCACATAGGAGACGTGGATACCCTCGGGACCCAACTGGCGGGCGAGCGATTGGGCCAGGCTGCGCTGGGCGGCCTTGGCCGCGCCGAAGGCGACGAAGCCCGCGGCTCCCTTCAGCGAGGCGGTGGCACCGATGACGATGATGTTCCCCTGCCCCGCGGCGCGCATGGCCGGCACTACCTGTTGGGCGGCGAGCAGGCAGCCGTAGGCATTGACCCGCCAGGCGCGCTCGAAGGCGTCCGGGCGCGTGGCATCCAGATCGCCGAACTCCCGGGTGGAGGCGTTGTAGATCAGGGTCTGCGGCTCGCCCAGGTCCTCGCGGATCGCGGCGAAGACCCGCTGCGCGTGCGCCGGGTCCGTGGCGTCGTAGGTGTAGGCACGGGTGCCGGCGATCTCCGACACCAGGGCGTCGAGGGTCTCACGCCCCCGGGCGAGCAGGGCGACATGGTAGCCGGCGCGGCTGAACTGGCGGGCAAAGGCGGCGCCGTTGCCGGGTCCGGCACCGACGATGACGCAGACTGGGACCTTCATGCAGACCTCCTTCGGTGGCGTGAGGGTTAGTAACGAGTCAAGAACAAGTTAAACATGATCGTCGTTGTCGTTGTCGTTGTCGTTGTCGTGGTCGGAGAAGCGATGCAATTTGGGGTGCGAGACAATCCGGGGGTTACGATAACCTCGATTACGACAACGACAACGACAACGACAACGGTGCGAAAAGTACGCCCTGATGGACTTGTTTAACTTATTGATGAACCATGACTTACGAGGCTTTCGCTCAGATCGGCGAGCCGCGGGCTGCAAACCAAGAAGACGCCTTCACGGCGTCGACGCCGCGCGCTTCTGCCACACGAGCGTCCGGTTGTTGACCGGCATCGGGTGGTCGGCGACCAGGTCCAGGCCCGCGGCGTCCGCCAGTTGCCGCAGGTCGTCCAGGTCGCGTACCCCCATGCGCGGGTGCCGCGCCTTGAGCCAGGCGTCGAAACGGGCGTTGCTCTCGCTGGTATGGCGCCGGTCGTAGCGGAACGGGCCGTAGAGGGCGAAGGGCGCCCCGGGGGCCAGGATCCGGCCCACCCCGCGAAACAGCAGGGCGACGTCGGCTTTTCCTAAAATATGGGCGGTATTGGCGCTGAAGACGCCATCGACCGGGCCCGCGGGCCAGTCACCGGCCACGTCCAGGCTCAGCGGCGGCGGCAGATTGGGCAGACAGGCCTGCGCCAGCCATTGCCGGATGCCGGGCAGGCTGGCCGGGACATCGCTGGTCTGCCAGACCAGATGGGGCAGGTGGGCGCCGAACCAGACGGCGTGCTGCCCGGTCCCGCTGCCGATCTCCAACACCCGCCGGGCCGTGCTGAACAGGGGTCCGATCACGGCGAGGATGGGTGCCTTATTCTCATCGCACGCCTCTGAGTAGGGTTTATTCGGGAAAGAGTCGTCAAACATCAACTGCTACCATTTCTCAAGCTCAGGGCTGGTCGGGTGGTTTCTGGGTCCGCGCTTCACGCAAGCGCACCGGTGACCCGCGAATTCTCCCAGGGAAACCCTGGGTCGGGTCGGTTCCCGGTGTTAAACTCCACCCCTCGGCCCCATATCGGGGCGCGTAAGCCGTCATACCAGCCGGACCTCGCCCCATGACCGATCCGACCCCGCTCACCGCCCCCTCGCGCGCCACCCCGCAGACCCACCAGCGGGGCGCGGACAAGGTCGCGCGCATCCCGATCAAGGTGGAGCCGATGACCGCGGTGTTGCGCAAGCCGGACTGGATCCGCGCCAAGGCGCCGGTCGGGCCGCAGGTTGCACGGATCAAGCGCCTCCTGCGGGAGGCGCAATTGGCGACCGTCTGCGAAGAGGCAAACTGCCCGAATCTCGGGGAGTGCTTCAACGAGGGTACCGCGACCTTCATGATCTTGGGGGATGTCTGCACCCGCCGCTGCCCCTTCTGCGACGTGGCCCACGGCCGACCAAGGCCGGTCGACCCGGCGGAACCCGAGCACCTGGCCCAGTCCATCGCCGCCATGGGGCTCAACTATGTCGTCATCACGTCGGTGGACCGGGACGACCTGCGCGACGGTGGCGCCGGGCACTTCGCCGCCTGTCTGGCGGCGGTGCGGGCACGCTGTCCGCGCACCCGACTCGAGATCCTGGTGCCGGACTTCCGCGGCCGGGCGGCACTCGCCCTGGACCAGTTCGCGGGCGCGGCGGTGCCGGACGTCTTCAATCACAACCTGGAGACGGTGCCCAGACTCTATGCCCAGGCGCGCCCCGGCGCGGACTATCAGGGGTCGCTGGACCTGCTGGCGCAGTTCAAGGCGCGTCACCCGGGGGTGCCCACCAAGTCCGGACTCATGCTCGGGCTGGGGGAGGAGGCCGAGGAGGTCCTGGCGGTCATGACCGCGCTGCGCGCCCACGGTTGCGAGATGCTGACCCTGGGCCAATACCTGCAGCCGACCCGCGCCCACCTGCCGGTGCGCCGCTACTGGACACCGGCACAGTTCGACGCCCTGCGCCTGGCCGGGGAGTCACTGGGCTTCTCCAACGTGGCGAGCGGGGCCATGGTCCGCTCGTCCTACCACGCCGACCGCCAGGCCCACGGGCTCGACGCGCGGCACCCGGGAGCGGCCGAAAGCGCCGCCGAATGACCCCACATCGACCGAAACACGGCGCATAAGCCTTGCCCATCCGGTCAAAATCTGGCATACCTGTAGAGATGATACGCGCGCAGAACATTTTCCTCGTGGGTCCCATGGGGGCCGGCAAGAGTACCGTTGGCCGGCAACTCGCGGAATCCCTGTCTTTTACCTTTAAAGACAGCGACCACGAAATCCAGCGACGCACCGGCGTCGACATCGCCACCATCTTCGAGTTCGAGGGCGAGGCGGGCTTTCGCGCCCGCGAGCGACAGGTCATCGAGGACCTGGTGGCGGAGGAGCGCATCGTGCTCGCCACCGGCGGCGGTGTGGTCCTCGACGCCGAGAACCGCCAGAACCTGGCGTCCCGCGGCGTGGTGGTCTACCTGCACTGCACCCCGGAGCAGCAGTTCAGCCGCACCTCCCGGGACCGCGGCCGACCCCTGCTCCAGACCGAGGACCCGCTGCAGAGCCTGCGTGACCTGATGGAGGAGCGCGACCCGCTCTATCGGCAGGTCGCGGACCTGGTGGTGTCCACCGAAAAACGCGGCACGGCGTCCGTGGTCAAAGAGATCCGCCGTCGGCTCGAGTCGGAGGAGTCGTAGCCCATGACCACGACCCTGAACGTCCCGCTCGGCGCGCGCAGCTATCCGATCTTCATCGGCACCGGCCTGCTCGTGGACCCGGCCTGCTACCGGCCCTATGTCGCCGGCCGCCAGGTGATGATCGTCACCAACGAGACGGTGGCCCCGCTGTACCTGGGGGCCGTGGCGGGGGCACTGGACGGTCTGCGGGTCGAGACGCTGGTCCTGCCGGACGGCGAGGTCTACAAGACCCAGGCGGTGCTCGAGCGCATCTACGAGGCCCTGCTCGGCGCCCGCTTCAGCCGCGACTGCACCCTCGTCGCGCTGGGCGGCGGGGTCATCGGGGACATGGCCGGGTTCGCCGCCGCCTGCTATCAGCGCGGGGTCGCCTTCATCCAGGTCCCGACCACACTGCTTGCCCAGGTGGATTCGTCGGTCGGCGGCAAGACCGGGATCAACCATCCACTCGGCAAAAACATGATCGGGGCCTTTCATCAGCCCCGGGCCGTGATCGCCGACACCGCCACCCTCAATACCCTGCCGGACCGGGAGCTCTGCGCCGGGCTGGCGGAGGTCATCAAGTACGGGCTGATCCGCGATCCCGCCTTCTTCGATTGGCTCGACGCCCATCTCGACGCACTGCGCGCCCGCGACCCGGCGGCGCTGGCGGAGGCGATCCGCCGGTCCTGTGAGAACAAGTCAGAGGTGGTGGCCGCGGATGAACTGGAATCCGGCGAGCGCGCCCTGCTCAACCTGGGCCACACCTTCGGACACGCCATCGAGACCGGTGCCGGCTACGGCAACTGGCTCCACGGCGAGGCGGTCGGGGTCGGCATGTGCATGGCCGCGGACCTGTCGGCGCGCCTGGGCTGGCTCGATCCCGCGGACCTGCGGCGCACCCGCGACCTGATCGCGCGCGCGGGTCTGCCGACCGCCGCCCCGCCCGAACTCTCCGCCGGGCGCCTCCTGGACCTGATGGCCGTGGACAAGAAGGTCCTGGACGGCCGCCTGCGCCTGGTCCTGCTGCGCGGGATCGGCGCGGCAGTGGTCACCGACCAGTTCGATCCGGCACACCTGCGGGCCACCCTGGGCGGCTGAGCGAGGAAGATTTTGTACGCAAATGAACGCAAATAGGCGAAGCGTCGTAGGGTCCGCTGCGCAGACCGGACGCCGCCCAGGCGTTGCGCACCGGAGGTCGAGGCATTAGCCGGACCAGGGCCACTGATAGGCGATGTGGACCGGCTAACGGCCATGGCGCCCGCGCCACCCCGGAATATGAAAGTCCTCTCGACCGCTAGCCGATGGCCAGCGTGCGGGGCGGCGTAGTCAGGGCTTCCAGCCCTGACTGTTTCAGCCCCGACACCGTCAGGCCAGGATGGCCTGACTACGCACTTTCACGGTAAAGCCTCGACCTCCGGTCTCCTTGCGGCCGAAACGACGATCAACGTCGGCGCGGTGATCGAGCCACCATCGGCATCCCGCGTAACGATCTGAACGTAATCTGTTATTTTCTTCATTTGCGTTCATTTGCGGACAATAACTCTTCGTTGCTCCGGCGGGGGCCCCGCCGAGTGAGCGCACGAACTGCATCCCGGCCCCGATGCCCCGCGATGGTGCGCCCCGCCCCCATTCGGCGCACCGCCAGGCCTCGCGCCGCCCCCCGATCGCCCCCAGCCCCACCACGCGGCCTTGGCACAGCGAATGCTTGCGCGTTATGATCGGCGGTCGCGCGTCGTCGGCCGAAACTCAATGACCGGCGACGCTCAAGCCCCCGTTTCCAGTTTCCTGACTGGTGGACGCCTCAAACGGCCACCAGTTGGGGTCCGAAGACACCGGATTTCCGGGGATTGTGTCGGTCGGCCCGGGTCAGGTGACCCCGGCTGTTGCCAGGTGGATGCGTGACGCCCCGCGCGACACAGTCCCAACCGTCATGCCAGGTACCTACGAGGTCAGCGATGAGCCTGCGTGCCCTTCCGCCCGCACAGGGTCTCTATAACCCAGCCAACGAGCATGACGCCTGCGGCGTCGGCTTCGTCTGCCATATCAAGAATCAGCAAAGCCACGCCATCGTCCGGCAGGGTCTGGAACTGTTGCAACGCCTGACCCATCGCGGCGCCGTGGGTGCCGACCCGCGGGCCGGTGACGGGGCCGGCATCCTGCTCCAGGTCCCGGACGCCTTCTTCCGGGCGGAGCTGGACTTCGCGCTGCCGCCTGCCGGGACCTATGGCGTGGGCATGCTCTTCCTGCCCCAAGACCCGGCGGCGCGTGACCAGACGCAGGCGACGGTGGAGCGGCGCCTGACCGAGGGCGGACAGCGGGTGCTCGGCTGGCGCGACGTGCCGGTGGACAACAGCGTGCTGGGCAAGAGCGTGCTGCCGACCGAGCCCGTGGTCCGCCAGGTCTTCATCGCCCGCGGCGACAACTGCCCGGACGTGCAGTCCTTCGAGCGCAAGCTGTTCGTGATCCGCAAGCGCATGGACAACGAGATCCGCGCGGCCGGCTTCGACAAGACCGCCTTCTACGTGACCTCCATGTCCGCCCGCACCATCACCTACAAGGGGATGCTGCTCGCCGACCAGGTGGGTTCCTATTATCTGGACCTGCAGGACGAGCGCGTCGCCTCGGCCCTGGCCCTGGTGCACCAGCGCTTCTCCACCAACACCTTCCCGACCTGGGACCTGGCCCACCCCTTCCGGATGATCTGCCACAACGGGGAGATCAATACGCTCCGCGGCAATCTCAACTGGATGGCGGCGCGCCGCCACACCATGCGCTCGGAGGTCCTGGGCGATGATCTGGACAGCATCTGGCCCCTGATCCCCGAGGGCCAGTCCGACTCCGGCAGCTTCGACAATGCGCTGGAACTGCTGGTGATGGGCGGCTACAGCCTGGCCCACGCCATGATTCTGCTGATCCCCGAGGCCTGGGCCGGCAACAAGCAGATGGACGCCAAGCGGCGCGCCTTCTACGAGTATCACGCGGGCCTGATGGAGCCCTGGGACGGCCCCGCCGCCGTCGCCTTCACCGACGGCCGCCAGATCGGCGCCACGCTGGATCGCAACGGCCTGCGCCCGGCCCGCTACCTGGTCACCAATGACGATCTGGTGATCATGGCCTCCGAGATGGGCGTGCTCGACATCGAAGAGTCGCGCATCGTCAAGAAGTGGCGGCTGCAGCCCGGCAAGATGCTCCTGATCGACCTGGAGCAGGGCCGCATCATCGACGACGCCGAGATCAAGGCGGCGCTGGCCGACGCCCACCCCTACCGCGAGTGGCTCAACCGGACCCAGATCCATCTGGACGACCTGCCGACCAACGTCGCCCCCATGGCCCCGGACGCGGACACCCTGCTCAATGCCCAGCAGGCCTTCGGCTATACGCAAGAAGACATCAAGTTCCTGCTCACCCCGATGGTGGTGACGGGCCAGGAGGCGGTCGGCTCCATGGGCGCGGACAACCCGCCCTCGGTGCTGTCGCGCCGCGCCAAGCACCTGTCGAGCTATTTCCAGCAGAACTTCGCCCAGGTGACCAACCCGCCGATCGACCCGATCCGCGAGGAACTGGTCATGTCGCTGGTGTCGCTGATCGGCCCGCGGCCCAACCTCCTGGGCATCAACGAGGCCGGCAAGCACTGGCGCCTGGAGGTCAACCAGCCGGTCCTGACCAACCAGGACCTGGAGCGCGTGCGCCACATCGACGACAACTCGGGCGGCGCCTTCCGCACCCGCACCCTGCACATGGTCTACCCCTCCAGCGAGGGCGCCTCCGGCATGGGCGCGGCCCTGGAGCGCCTGTGCCGGGAGGCCGAGCAGTCGGTGCACGACGGCTACAACATCCTGATCCTGTCCGACCGCAACACCAATCTGGACCACATCCCGATCCCGGCCCTACTCGCCACCTCCGCGGTACACCATCACCTGATCCGTCAGGGGATGCGCACCAGCGCGGGCCTGGTGGTGGAAACCGGGGCGGCGCTGGAGGTCCATCACTACGCGGTCTTGTCCGGTTACGGCGCCGAGGCGATCAATCCCTATCTCGCCTTCGACACCATCGCCTCGTTGTTGCCGAGCTTCGCCGAGAAGGCCGGGGCGGGTTTGAAACCCGCCCCTACGTTTGAGGAGGCGCAGAAGCGCTATATCAAGGCGGTCGGCAAGGGGCTATTGAAGGTCATGTCCAAGATGGGCATCTCCACCTTCCAGTCCTATTGCGGCGCCCAGATCTTCGATGCCGTGGGCCTCAACACCCCCTTCGTGAAACGCTATTTCACCGGCACCCAGACCACGGTCGAGGGCATCGGGCTTGAGCAGGTGGCCCAGGAGGCGGCGCGCTGGCACGCCCAGGGCTACGGCAACGAGCAGATCTACCGCACCCAGTTGGACGTGGTCGGGGACTACGCCTTCCGGCTGCGCGGCGAGGACCACGCCTGGACCCCCGACAGCATCGCCAAGCTCCAGCACGCCGCGCGCGCCAACAGTTGGGAGACCTACGAGCAGTTCGCGCGCCTCATCAACGAGCAGAACGAGCACCTGCTGACCTTCCGCGGGCTCATGGACTTCAAGTGGGCCGAGGTAGGAATCCCGCTCGACGAGGTCGAACCGGCCAAAGAGATCGTCAAGCGCTTCGCCACCGGGGCCATGTCCTTCGGCTCCATCAGCTACGAGGCCCACTCGACGCTTGCGAAGGCGATGAACGCCATCGGCGGCAAGTCCAACACCGGCGAGGGCGGCGAGGAGTCCGAGCGCTTCAACCCGCTCCCGGACGGCACCCGCAACCCCGAGCGCTCCGCCATCAAGCAGGTCGCCTCCGGCCGCTTCGGTGTCACCACCGAGTACCTGGTCAACGCCGACGACCTCCAGATCAAGATCGCCCAGGGTGCGAAGCCCGGCGAGGGCGGTCAATTGCCCGGCCACAAGGTCAGCCCCTGGATCGCCCGGGTGCGCCACTCGACCGCGGGCGTCGGCCTGATCTCCCCGCCGCCGCACCACGACATCTATTCGATCGAGGACCTGGCGCAGCTCATCCATGACCTGAAGAACGTCAACCCCAAGGCGCGGATCTCGGTGAAGCTCGTGTCCGAGATCGGCGTGGGTACGGTTGCCGCGGGCGTCTCCAAGGCCCATGCCGACCATGTGACCATCGCCGGCTATGACGGCGGCACCGGCGCGAGCCCGCTGACCTCGATCAAGCACGCCGGCTCCCCCTGGGAGATCGGCCTGGCCGAGACCCACCAGACGCTGGTGCTCAACAACCTGCGCGGGCGCATCGCGGTGCAGGTCGATGGCGGTCTGCGCACCGGGCGCGATGTGGTCATCGGCGCCCTGCTGGGGGCCGACGAATTCGGCTTCGCCACCGCGCCGCTGATCGTCTCAGGCTGCATCATGATGCGCAAGTGTCACCTCAACACCTGCCCGGTCGGTGTCGCGACCCAGGACCCGGAACTGCGCAAGCGCTTCACCGGCCAGCCTGAGCACATCATCAACTACCTGTTCTTCGTCGCCGAGGAGATGCGCCGGATCATGGCCCGCCTGGGCTATCGCACCGTGAGCGAGATGATCGGCCAGTCGGACCGCCTGGAGATGCGCCGCGCACTCGACCACTGGAAGGCCCAGGGCCTGGACTTCACCCGCCTCCTGATGAAACCCAAGGTCGGCCTGGAGGTCGCCATCTCCAACCGCGAGACCCAGGACCACGGCCTCGACCAGTCGCTCGATCA
>NZ_CAIKKU010000327.1 GCF_903828115.1 uncultured Thiodictyon sp.
AAAGTCCCCTGCGTAGCCAGGCCATCCTGGCCTGGCCAGGCTGGAGCAGTCAGGGCTGGAAGCCCTGACTACGCAGGCTCGCTCGCCAGCGATCGGCATGACTTTCATCTGCCGGGGTGGCGCGGGCGCCATGACCGTTAGTCGGCGTCGGTCTCCAACTGTTCGCGACGGGGTGAATACCCCGCCGCTGCGCTCCCTCAACCGCAAGCGTCGCTTGGCGCGCAGACTGCCGAGCGCACGGAGTGGTTGACATCGATCTGCACCAGGGGCTCGCCGTCCGGGTCGACGATATGGACGGCGCAGCCGATGCAGGGATCAAAGCTGTGGATGGTCCGCAACACCTCCAACGGCTTCTTGAGGTCGGCGAGGACATGGCCGGCCAAGGACGTCTCGTAAGGTCCGGGCTCACCGCCGGAATCACGCGGTCCGGCATTCCACTGACTGGCAACGACGCACTGGTAGTTGTCGATCATGCCCGACACACCGTTGAGTTTTACCCAGTGACCCAGGGCCCCGCGCGGCGCCTCGGTGAAACCGAAACCAAAGCCGGAGCCTAAACCGGCCTTCACGGGCCACGACTTCGGCGCCTTGAGGCGCGTGAAGGTGTTGGGATTCCAGTAGGGACCAGTCCTATTGTTGTAATAGAGCTGATACCAACCCGCATAGGCCGCGGTTCCCGACGCCTTATCGGCGGCCCGGCCGGCGATCTGATCGGCGATGATCTTGGTCTCCAGCATCCGCGAGAAGATTCGCCCCAGGGTCGAGTTGAGTTGACCGAAGGTCAGCCCCAAACCGCCCTGTGCCTCCGGATTGGTCCAGAATTTCGTTACATAGGCACGAACCAGCTTGTCCGTGGGCTGGGCCTTGGTGGTGGCGCCCCGTGCATGCATCGTCAGGATGTGCGCGAGCGGACCGACTTCCATCGGCTGACCGGCGTAGCGGGGGGACTTGATCCAGGAATACCTGGCGTCTTCGTCAAGCATGTAATAGGAAGTGCCGTCAGGCCTCTTCCCCTGATCCGGCAGGGGCCCATCATAGTACAGATCGGTCTTGCCAACGTACGGATGCTCACCGGCCTCCGACCCCAGATACCAGGCATGGGCGACATTCTCGGTGACCTTCTTCTCATCGAAGGGGGCCAGCACCGTCGGCGCGCTTGCCCAGATGACGCCCGCTGGAAACACATACCCGTCGGGATAGTCGATCGCGCCGTTCGTGAATTCCGTTCTTACCAATGCCGGGTCCGGGAACTCGCCGAAGCACAGGAAATTCCCGGCGGTAGCGCCGTAATTGGCCCATTCTTTGTATCGCTTTGCCACCAGGACCACGTCCGGTAGATAGACCTGATCGACGAATGCTTTCATGACCGCCGTCGCCGTCTTGATCTTCGTCAAACCCGCGGTGTTGAGCGAGGTACCGCCCTTGTCCTCATTGACCGTACCGGTGTTGCTGCTCAGGGTGCAGGGCATACCGCCCACCACCAGATTGGGGTGGGGGTCCTTGCCGCCGAAGACCGTATGCAGTTTCACCACCTCCCGCGCCCAGGCCAGCGCTTCGAGATAGTGAGAGACGAGCAACAGGTTCTCGTTCGGGGTCAGTTTGTACGCGGAGTGACCCCAGTAACCATTGGCGAAGATGCCGAGCTGGCCGCGGGTCACGAGACCGTTCAGTTTGGTCAGTACGCCCTGGAAATACGCGGCGGTGGGGAGTTGACCGGCATTGGGCTTGTAGCTGGGATTATTGAGCCTGGCCAGCGTGGCGGTCTGGGTCGGATCGGCACCCAGGGCGCTGACGATATCCACCCAATCCAGCGCATGGAGATGGTAGAAATGCATGACGTGATCGTGCACATACTGGGCCCCGATCATCATGTTGCGGATGTAGTCCGCATTCTTGGACACCTTGATGCCGATCGCGTTTTCCACGGCGCGCACCGAGGTCAAGCCATGTACCACGGTACAGACGCCGCAGATGCGCTGGGTGAAGGCCCAGGCGTCCCGCGGATCGCGGCCTTGGAGGATCTTCTCCACGCCGCGCACCATCGTGCTGGCACTCAGTCCTGGGTCGATGATAGTCCCGCCGCCGTTGCCGTCCGGCACGGCGTGCGCTTGAATTCGTAAATGACCCTCGATGCGGGTTACGGGGTCGATGATGACGTTCGGTGTAGTAGCCATTCGCGTTCTCCCAGACTCTTGTATCTATTCGCCTAACCTCCAGGGATAGGCGACGGATTGCCCCGGTGGCGGCACTAATCGTCGTAATCGTCGCCGTCCGTGTGACAGACCTCGCATGGCAGGCCGCGACTATGACCAGACCCGGTGGCGATCGGGACGTAGAAGCCCTTCTGGTTCTTCGCGTTGAGACGATCCCAAAAATCCGGCTCGGAACAGCCGATGCAGCCATGCCCGCTCATCATCGGGAAACTGGTGCCCTGATTCCAGCGGACGCTCGCGCAGGCGTTGTGCGTGACAATGCCTTTGCAGCCAAGCTGATACAGGCATTTACCCTTGCGTGAGTTGCTGTCGTCGAAGGCCTGCGCGAGCGGACCTTCCATGAAGGATGACATGCGATAGCAGCCGTCATGAACTGTTTCGCCGTAAAAGACCGTCGGCCGTTGCAGGCTATCGAGCTGCGGCATCCCCTTGCTCAGGTAATAGAGAATGACGCCGGTGATCACCTCCGGGATCGGGGGGCAGCCGGAGACGTTGACCAATGGCTTGGTGATTCCCAGGCCCTTCATCAAATCGCCGATCGACATCGCCCCGGTGGGGTTTGGGTTAGCCTTGGGCAGACCGCCGAAACTCGCACAGGTCCCGACCGCGACGATCAAGCCGGCCTTCTGCGCCGCGGCTTTGAAGCGGGCGACACCACTGCGCTCCCCACTGATGAAATAACCACTATCCCAGTCGGCCGGGATGGAACCATCCACGACCAGGACATAGCCGGTCTTGGCGGTGAGTGAAAGCAGCAGGTCCTCCGCCTGATCGCCTGCCGCCGCCATCAGGGTTTCCTGATAGTCCAGCGAAATCATGTTCAGAATCAGGTTGTCGATCGTCGTACCGCCGCCGAAGGCAAAGGAGTTGACCATGGACTCCAGACAACCCGTACACTCCTGAAATGACATATAGACCACCGACGGTAAGGTCGCGGAGGTAGCCGCCTGCGCCAGCCGCGGCACCATCGCTTGCGGCAGAGCCAGCAGCGAGGCCAGACCGGCGCAATAGGACATGAAGCGCCGCCGGCTGATACCGAGGGCGAGCAGCCGGGTGGCCGTCGCCTCGTCGAAGGTGGCGGCGCCGCCCGCCTCCGTCTGGGCCGACCCCTGGTCCACTCGGTTCGATAAATCGGTATTCATTGGGTTTCTCCTCATTTGGTCGTTGGCGCTGCGCTGACGGCGGTACGCCGGCGCTCTGCGCTTGTCGAAGACGCTCCACCGCGGGCCCACCACGGGCGCTGCCGGTTACCGCCTCACGCGATCCGGGGTGTCGTCCCGCGGCGGCGGCGGTGCCAGCGCCTGCTCGAGACGCCGCAGACCGGCGCGCATGTCCACCGCATGAGACTTCAGAATCACCGGGAGATCCGTGATTTCGATCACTTCCGTCACGATGGCACCCTGTTCTTTACGGTGCGTCAGCCACCAGACGCCGGGATATTGGGTCTCGGTGATCTCGACCGTGACCTCGGCCTTGACCGTGGCGGTCACCTCGCCGACGGACAGGGCGTCCTTGAGTTGCCGGTAGGTCGCCGCATCCATCCGCGGCACCCGCTTCAAGTCAAGGGCGGCAGCCGTTCCTGAGGCGAGGAATTGCGCGAGCAACTCCATCACCTGATTCAATACGGCGCTGACGACTGGGGATTCACCGGGCAGCGGTTCGGCGCGCTCGGCGAGTACCGGAATGTCGCTTAAATTGGTCATGGGATTGGTATCGCTGATTCTCGGGCAAAGACCATCGGTGCCGTGACCACGCGAAGCGGTGGTGCTCGGTCCACTGGTCGGATATATCGTGCGCTTCGGCGGCTTAAGAAAGCCTTAAGGGATGGGCTCCGGAAACGTGACGTGCGTCACACTTCCGCAACTTCGATCTTTTGGGGTGGCGCGGGCGCCATGGCGGTTGGCGCGACGGCAGTGGGCATTTGCGCCTTGGCGAACCATCCACGGCGCAGGTCTTGGACTCCAGGTTACGGCCCCATGGCTAGGGCGGATGGGCCTTGGGACTGCTGCTGGGTTCAGGGAAGATTACGAGGACACTGAGGCCCACCCCGTCGGCGCCGTCGCGGATCTCGATCCGCAGTCCGTACAGATCGCAGATGCGCCGCACGATGGCGAGCCCGAGACCCGAGCCGGGCTGGGTCTGGCCAGGGGGGCGGTAGAAGCGGTCGAAGACCCGTTCGCGGTCGGCCGCCGGGATCCCGGGGCCGGAGTCAGTCACCCGCAGCGCCACGGTCCCCCGACCCGACCCGATCGCCACCTGGACCCAGCCCCCAGGCGGCGTGTACTTGAGCCCGTTCTCGACCAGGTTGCCGATCAGGATACTCAGTGCCGCCGCGGGGACCGCGACCACGCCGGGCACGCCATCCGCCGCCGCCGCGGTCAAGGTCAGCGCCGCGGCCTGGGCGTCGGCCTGCCGGTCCGCCACCACCCGCGCCGCCGCCCGCACCAGCGAGGCGACGCCCCGCCCGGTTGCCCGCAGTTCGCCCTGGAGGCGGGCCAGCATCAGGAGTTGGGAGATCAACCGGCTGGCGCGATCGACACCCCGAATCAGGTTGTCGAGGGCCGCCTGGCGCTCGGCGGGATCGCCGCTGCGCCGGGCGATCTGGGCATAGGTGTGAATGATCGCAAAGGGGGTGCGCAGTTCGTGGGAGGCATCGGCGGCAAAGCGCCGCTCCGCCGCCAGGGCCTGATCCAGCCGCTCCATCAGGGCATTGAGCGCCGTGGTCAGGGGGCGGATCTCGGTCGGGACGCCGTCCCCGTCGATCGGCTCCAGCCGCTCCGCCGAGCGGCGCCCGATGCTGCGGGCGAGCCGGTGCAGCGGACGCAGGCCCTCGCCCACCGCGAGCCACATCAGGAGCACGCTGACCGGGAGCGACCACAGGATGGGTTTCAGGGCCTGGATGGTCAGGAAGTGGATCAGTTCCTCCCTGATCGTATAGCTCTGCGCCACAAAAAGGACCTCGTCGGGGGCGTTGCCGGGCAGTCCGAAGACCCGCCAGCGCGCCCCCCCGAACGCCTGGTCCGAGAATCCGATGGTCGCCGCCAGGGGGGTGGCCGGGGCTCCACCGAAGCTGGCCACCAGCCGGTCTCCCTGCCAACGCTGGTAACTGAGCTTGGTCTCGTAAGGATGATTCACCGCCGACAGGGCCTGCGGGGTCGCGTTCGCCGCGGGTTGGGGGTCGGTCAGGCTGATCTCGCGTAAGACATGGGCGAGTTGGGCCATCTGGGCATCCATGAGCTCGCCGACCTCATGGCCGGAGCGATCCAGCGTGGTCAGGGCCACCGCGGCCCAGACGATGATCCAGAGGCCGAACAGTGACAGCAGCAGGCGCCGCCGGATCGAGGTCACGGCACCGGGTCGCAGACCAATCGATAACCGACGCCGCGCACCGTCAGGATGCGCCCATGCCCGAGCTTGCGGCGCAGGTTGTGGATATGGACCTCCAGTGAATTGCCCTCGCTGTCACCGTGCCAGCCGCAGGTGGAGGCCTCGAGCCGGGTGCGCGCCACGACCCGGTCGGGGGTCGTCATCAAGACCTCCAGCAGGGCGACCTCCCGCGGCGAGAGGGTCAGCGGTTGCCCGCCCAGGGTCGCCGCACGCTGCGCGAGATCCAGTGTGAGGTCCCCGGCGGACAGCAGCGGTGCCGGGTGACCGCCGCTGCGGCGCACCAGGGCCCGCAGCCGCGCGCTCAATTCGTCCAGATCGAAGGGCTTGACCATATAATCGTCCGCCCCCGCGTCCAGCCCGCCGACCTTGTCCGCCAGCGCATCGCGCGCGGTGAGGATCAGGATCGGCAGGACCGAGCCCGCACGCCGCAGTTCACGCAAGAGCGAGAGCCCGTCGCGTCGCGGCAGCCCCAGGTCCAGGACCAGCACGTCGAAGTGCTCCAGGCTCAGTGCGTGCAGGGCGGGTTCGGCGGCCTGCACCCAGTCGGCGGCAAAGCCGTCCTGAGCGAGGCCGGTCTTAAGCCCGGCCCCCAGCAGTGAATCATCCTCGACGATCAGGACGCGCATCGATCGCCGTTCCTGGGGTCCGAACGGTGGTCGCCAACGGGACAGTGCATTTCATACTCTCCACTCGTGGTCGTTGTCGTTGTCGTTGTCGTTGTCGTTGTCGTTGTCGTTGTCGTTGTCGTTGTCGTTGTCGACGTTATCGTAGCGCCTCGGATTCTCTCGCACTCGAAATTGCACCGCTTCTCCGATTACGATTACGAC
>NZ_CAIKKU010000328.1 GCF_903828115.1 uncultured Thiodictyon sp.
AAAGTCCCCTGCGTAGCCAGGCCATCCTGGCCTGGCCAGGCTGGAGCAGTCAGGGCTGGAAGCCCTGACTACGCAGGCTCGCTCGCCAGCGATCGGCATGACTTTCATCTGCCGGGGTGGCGCGGGCGCCATGACCGTTAGCGGGAGGGCCGCCCGTTAAAGCGTCGACCTCCAGTTGTCGGTGGCGTCGGCGTCGGTGCGGGCGAGAAACGCGCGTGCCGCGGTGGCGTCCAGGGCGATCTGGCGGCGCAGCGTCTCGAAGGAGTCGAAGCGCTGCTCGTCGCGCAGCTTGAGGCTGAATTCCACCTCCAGGTGGCGGCCGTAGAGGTCCTGGTCGAAGTCGAACAGGTGGACCTCCAGCCGGCACCCCTGGCCGCCGACGGTCGGGCGGGTGCCGATGTTGGCGACCCCGGGGTGGGGGGCGCCGCCCAGGCCATGGACCCGGACGGCGAAAACGCCCAAGAGCGGGCTGACCCGGCGGTGCAGGTCGAGGTTGGCGGTGGGGAAGCCGATGGTGCGCCCGCGCCGGTCGCCGTGACCGACGCGGCCCTGCATCCGGTAGGGGCGGCCCAGGAGGCGCCGCGCCTGGTCCAGGTCGCCGCGGGCCAGGGCCTCGCGCACCCGGGTGCTGCTGATGCGCTCGTCGCCCTGGGTGATGGTGTGCTGGTCCTCGACCTCGAAGCCGGCCGCGCCGGCCGCCGCGCCCATGCTGCGCAGCAGGGCATAGTCACCGCCGCGGCCCTGCCCGAAGCGGAAGTCGTCCCCGACCAGCAGGTAGCGCACCCCCAGGCCCTCCAGCAGCAGGCGGCGCACGAAGTCCGGCGGCGCCACGGCGGCCAGGCGCGGCCCGAACTCCAGGACCATGACCCGCGCGATCCCGCAGTCGGCGAGCGCCTTGAGCTTTTCGCGCAGGCGCGTGAGCCGCGCCGGCGTGCGGTCCGGGGCGAAGAACTCCATCGGCTGGGGCTCGAAGGTGATGACCGCGGCCGGCAGCCCCAGGGCGCGTCCGCGCGCGAGCAGGCGCCGGAAGACGGCGCGATGCCCCAGGTGGACCCCGTCGAAGTTGCCGATGGTGGCGACGCAGCCCCGGTCCCCGGGGCGCAGGTTGTGTAGACCGCGGATCAGCCTCATGGAACTTAAGCCCTGGCGACAGGACCGCGCAGTATACGCGGGTCGCCCATGGCCGTCAGACCAGGAGTCGGTCGGCCTCCCGCAAGGCCTGCCGCAGCCGCAGATTGGACAGGGCGAACTTGATGGACTCGCCGACCGTGACCGCCAGGGTCCGCAGTTCCTGGAACTGGGGCCCGGTGAGCGGTTCGGCGGCCGCCACATGCAGCAGGCCGAGGCTGGCGCCGCGCACGTTCAGCGGTACGCACACAGAGGCGGGCGGCGGCTGGGCCGGGACGTGCCGGCAAGCGATCTCATCGCCGGCGGGGCCGATCCCATGTGGTTGACCGCGCCGCAAGGCCCAGCAATCGTGCAGTGCGAAGGCCGGGGGCAGGCTGTCGGCCGCACCCCAGGCGGCGACCCGGTGCAGCTCGGACGGCGCGCCGTCGCTGACCGCCAGGGCGCCGCTGCAGGGCGCGAACAGGACCTCGGCGCCCTCGGCGATGACGGCGTAGGCCTCTTGCGGGGTCTCACAGGAGAGCAGCAGGTCGTTCATGCGGTTGAGCGCGACCATCCGGGCGTCGTGGCGCCGCACCTCGGCCAGACTGACCCGCAGGGCCTCTTCCGCCCGGCGTCGTTCGGTGATGTCGGTGCTGGTGCCGGCCATCCGCAGCGGCCGGCCGGCGGCGTCGCGCGCCGTGACCTTGGCGCGCGCCAGGACCCAGCGCCAGTCGCCGTCCTTGGTCAGCATCCGGTGTTCGCTCTCGAAACGCGCCGTGGTGCCGTCGAGATGGGCCTGCACCTCGGCCTGGACCCGCGGCAGGTCATCGGGATGGACCAGCCGTTCCCAACCGCGGGAGTTGGGCTCGATCTCGGCCAGGTCATAGCCCAGTATCTGCGCCCAGCGTTGACTCACCGACAGGTCGCCGGTGACCAGGTTCCAGTCCCAGAAGCCGTCGTTCGCCCCCTCCAGCACCAGGCGCAGGCGCTCTTCGCTCGCCTGCAGCGCCGCCTCGGCCAGCTTGTAGGCAGTGATCTCCTCGTGCGCGACCACCACGCCCGGGCGGGCACCGCGGATGGGAAAGGCGACCATCTCGAACCAGCGTGCCTCGGTCGGCGAATCACAGGGGTAGACCAGGCGGAAGCTGCCGCGGGTGCCGTCCAACACCTGCTGGATGCCGTGCAGGGCGGCGGCCGCCTCCACGCCGTCCTGGCCGGACAGGGCGACGCGGCACACCTCCAGATAATCGGTGCCGGTCAGGCAGTCCAGACTGCCGCCATTGGCCTCGGCAAACCGCAGCCAGGCGGCATTGACCAGGGTGATGATCCCTTGCCCATCCAGCACGGCGATATTGGCGGAGAGCGAGTCCAGTACGTCGCTGAGCAGGGCCTCGCTCGCGCACAGGGCGTCCTCGGCCAACCGGCGCCACTCGATATCGATCAGTGCGCCGAGCTTGCGGACCGAATCCAGTTCCTCGGGGCGCCACTGCCTGCTGTGCAGGCGCACGATCTGTGACCAGGCGGCGAAGGAGCGGCGCGGGCTCAGGCGGCCGTCCGGGGTCAGGTCCACCGCCTTGTCTGGATTGCCGCCCCAGGTCACCTGGCGCAACTGTTCGCCGCGAAACCACAGGAACTTGGCGGACGGCGCGGCATTCAGGGGGAAGAGCGCCACCCCGGCGGCGGTTTCCGCCAGGTCCGTCGTCGCGCTCAGGTGCGCGCTCAGGCAGTCGGTGGCGAAGAGATCGAGATCGGCGCTGCCGTCCTGGTGCAGGCTGGTCAATCCCGTGACGATGGCGAGGACCTCTTGCCGGTCCGGGGTCTGGCCGCCGGTGGTGACCTCGTCGCCGTGAACCAGGGCCACGCCCTCGGCCCCGCTCGCGCCCAGGATATCGGCCAGTTCCGGGCCGCGGAGCAGGGCCGACAGCCGCGCGCCCCGGCGCATCGCGGCGATGATCCGGTCGCGGCACTGCTTGAGGTGCGCCGCGTAGCGTCCGACGTCAAGCGCTTCCGCCAGCGCGATCTGGGTCGCCAGGTCCTGCCCCATCCAGTCGGCGATCTGACGGATCTCGCCCGACACCGGGAGCGGCGTGGCGTGATGGCAGGCGATCAGACCCCAGAGCTGGCCCTCGCGCAGCAGTGAGGTCGTCAGCGTGGACCTGACCCCCATGTTGCGCAGATACTCCAGGTGCACCGGAGAGGCCGCGCGCAGCGTGCTGCGCGACAGATCGAGCGGTTCCCCGGTCACCGGATTCACCACCGGCAGGAGCGGCGACGCCTGGTAGTCGACATCGACTATGACGCGCGTGTGGTTGATCAGATACAGGCGCCGCGCCTGGGCCGGGATGTCCGAGGCCGGCCAGTGCAGGCCCAGATAGGGTTCCAGCTCGGCCCGGCGGGCCTCGGCGACGACCTCGCCGTGCCAGTCCGCGTCGAAGCGATAGATCATCACCCGGTCATAACCCGTGAGGCGTCTGAACAGTTCGGCGGCGCACTGGAGCTTGGCCGGCAAGGCGCTCTGGGCATGGACCGCACTGAAACCCCGTACCGCCTCGGCCAGCACGGTGCCGAATGCGGCCGGGGCGGCCGGTGCGGGTTCCAACTCCAGCACCACCAGGTCATCGCACTGGTGGAGGTAACCCGTGAAGGTGCCGCCCGTGGGCGCCCGCCAGGTGAAGGAGGTCGGGACCGCGGGCAGTTCCCGGTAACGGGCCAGCGCCTCGCGCAGTGCCTCGGCCAGGCCCGGACCCAGGGTCGCCAGTTCGCACCCCGCCAGATCGGCCGCCTCGAGACCCAGCAGGGTGGACGCGTTGGCGCTCGCCTGGGTGATGTCGAGGGACGCCCCGTACAGCGCCAGCAGGACGCCGTGCGGCTGGATGGCGCCGGGGATATGGATCGGTTCGGCCTCGCACTGGGAGATGTCGGGCGGCGGGGTGAGCGCGAGCGTGGGTGCCATGCGAGTCTCCGGCGATTATAAGGGCGGCGTCTGCGGGCCGTTGGTCGTCTTCGCGTAGCCTACCCGATCTCCGATTCCCAAGGGAGCCGGGGCGTCCCGCCCCGGGTTTTTCGCCGGCAGGGCCGGGACGCCCCCGCTCCCGATTAGGGCGGGGACACGACGACCCGGTTGCGCCCGGCCTCCTTGGCCTGATAGAGGGCGGCGTCGGCCCTGGCCAGCAGGTCGGGCGGCAAGGACGCGGGCACGATTGGCGGTCTTTTCATCGCAAGAGCATAGCCCGCTTCCCGTCTACCCGTCGGACGGAATCCGCCGCCACAGAGAGTACCTACAGCGACCGGACCTTCTCACGCACCGGGCATCGTTGTCGTTGTCGTTGTCGTAATCGAACAATCCGATCACGA
>NZ_CAIKKU010000329.1 GCF_903828115.1 uncultured Thiodictyon sp.
CCCGTAGGGTCCGCTGTGCGGACCGCGGCAACCTACGGGATCGCGGATTTTTCGGGGCACGGCGCAATACTTGCGTAGCCTCTCGGCGGGGGAACGCTTTTTGATTGTCCCATCCCTAGGCCAATTCGCCCTGAGGCCAACGCCGCAGGGGCTCACCCTGCCACGCGCCCGCCGTGCGCTCAAACAATCCATCCGACCAGCCCGCGGTGATTGTAGCGTCCTGCGCATCGCCCTCATCAAGCGCAAGAAAAACGACCTCGACGCGCCGTGAGCGCAGGTCCTCCGGACACTCGATGGTCGGCGGCATACTGTCATAGATTTGTCTTAAGGCTTTCATCCTCTTATCGACCTCCCATGAATAGGACACGTTTAGCATTCGCGAGGCGCACCCCAACGGACTGAGCACATCAGCCCGATAAGAACTCAAAAACCGCAGCGGTGACAACATTCATAACGTTCCCTCCGGCTGGAGTCCAAGGCTTCAGCCTTGGCGCTCCTCCAAGGCTGAAGCCTTGGACTCCAGAACGGCGAACAACCTGGCGCGTGCGCACTCCAGTACCGCTACGGCCGTCTCGCGACTGACCGATGGAAAGTCATCAAGAAAATCCGCCAGAGAAGACTGACCTTCAAGGTAGTCGAAGAGGTTCTGCACCGGAACTCGCGTACCGGTGAAACACAGGGCTCCGCTCATGATCTCAGGATCACGGTTGATCAGGGCCGGCTTCATTGCAACCTCCAACGCTTGCGCAAACTCAAGATCAGGCTCTGCATGGCGCCCCCTCATCGTCACTGTGAGCGGATGGTAACCCACCGCGGCAGGGCGATGGACGCCCCGGGCGCGCCGGCAAAGGCCCTGCCCGAGGGCCGGCCCCACGCCCGGCGGACCGATCCTATCGAACGCGCCCGGCCGGGCGGCAGAGCGACACCAGACAGCAACGACTGACGCGTCCCCGGCGCTTCACCAGAAGACTCCGACCGCGGAGGGGTCCAGGTACCCCAGTTCCTCCTCGATCACATAGACTTCCTGGACATTGCCTCCGAGCAGCATGTCCGCGGGGGAGGTGCCGTAGCCGGCGTAGACCCGCCAGCCCGTGCGCTTACGGTCACGGTAGTCGAAGTTGGCGAAGACGCCATCGAAGGTCCGGTTTGCCAGGGCCCCGCTGGCGGCCGGGAGCAGCGAGCCGCGCGGGACCTGCTTCCAACCGTACTTGGCGCCGGTCCAGTTCCAATAGCGCTTCTCCAAGTCCACGGCATAGATGTAATAGTTGCCGCTCTTTCCCAGATCGGCGGCGGCGACCGAGACCGCGACCGAGATGTTGGCAGGCCAGGGAAGGGGACGCTGCGGGTAGATGACCCGCGGTGCCGTGAGCTTGGCCGAGACATCGACCCCCTGGGTATAGCGGGAGGACTTGGAGGGCAGGACATCGACCGGGATCGAGGGGCCGACCACGCCGCCGGCGATCCCGGTGAAGTCGACCTTGGCGAATTCGATCCGCTGCAGGGTCTGATAATGGAGCCCCTTGAAATAGATCACCCGGTTGGTGTGGTCGCGCACCAGGGTGACGCCGGTCTCCTGGTACACGCCGAACACGGGCTCCCCCGGCACCAGGGGATCGTTGTCGACGCCGTGGCCCAAGTCCACGTTGTTGATCGCGTGCAGGGCCTGGGGGACGGCCCCGACCTGGTTGTACGGGTCGACTTCGCCACCATTGACGACCTCATCCAGGAACTGGCGGATCTTCGCCAGGCGGACGAAACGGCTGGGTGAGTCGAAGCCCCCGGGGGTACCGGCCAGGGCCCCGTCGCCGGCACCCTCGGCGGAATCCTTGTTGCGGATACCCGAATAGCGGGCGAGATTCGTGAGCTGGTCGGGATAGACGGGGTCGTTGGCGAGGACGCCGACAGAGTCCACCTGCGACCCAATATGGAGATGCATGGTGGGCTTGCCGCTGCCGGCCGTGGGATACCATTCGGCGATCAGCGAGTGACCGAAGCGATCGTGCACCACCAGGTGCATGGGCAGCTTGAAGAGGGGCTCCCAACCGCTGGTGCCGGCGGTTCCAAAGATCGAACCCTTGTTCGCATCGAGCGCAACCGCGACATCCTCCACCTTCGCGAATTGCCCCAGGACCCAGGCCACCAGGTCCAGATAGTGCAGATCGTCCGCCTGAGCGGCCCGATTGTCCCCCGTGCGATCGACGAACTGCCCGACCTCCAGCCAGAGCAAGGCGGCCGAGAGACCCTCCTCGTTCATCCCGTCATTGTAGATGCGCTGGTGATTGATAAAGGTTCCTTCCTGCACCCGGAAATCCATGCCGATGAAACCGTACTGGTTGGTCCACTGACGGCCCGGAACTCCGGAGAAGTCGAAGGAGCGCCAGGTGACGCCCCGGGTGACCCGGGACAGTTGGCTCTGCCAGTAGTCCATGCCCGGAAAATCCATGGTCCGGGCCGAGACGACCTGGTTGTTCAAGGTCTTGGCAGAGTCCAGGATGACATCGGAACAGGCGTTGACCGGCAGGGCGGCCACCGCGAGGCCGGCGCCAAACAGCGGCGCCGCGAGGAGTGATACAAGGCGTTGCATGTGCGTGTGTCTCCGTTCGTTGGCGGACAGATACCGTCGCCGCTTGCGCGGGCCGCGCGGCCGAGGGTCACTCGCCGCACGCGGCCCGCGGCGGGCCGGACCGGCTGCCCGCGGGACCGGTCCCGGGTCGATCGTCTTAGGGGGATCAGAGGCCGCGACGGCGCAGCCGCGCCCGCGCCGGTACCCGCGCCAATCCGGACACCAGGCCGGCCGCGATGAGCGCCCAGACCGGGGGCTCGGGCGCCTCGGCGATACCCCAGGTGTCCAGGCCGCTGTTGAGGGTATCCTCCCCGTGTGCTGCCAGGGTGATGCTGAAGACGCCGGACGCTGTCAACTCCCGCGTGCCGATGTCCGGGTCCGCGTAGGCGCCGAGGCTGATGGATTGCGAGCCACCCGTGCCCGGATCGACGAGCCCCAGCAGGTCATCGATGACCCAACTCACATCGACCCGCGCCTGGATGCCGAGCGGATCGGCAGCCGCCGTGAGTACGGCGTCGATTGCGTAGTAGAAACTGAAGGTTACCGAATTGTTGGTATCGTTGCTCAGGAAGATCAACCCGTTGGTCAGCATCCGCGCATCGGCATAGCCGTCGCCGGCCCAGCCGTCGACCGAGTGCCCCTGGCGCAGAGGTTCGCCAAAGGGCATCTCGATGGGCTCCGCGGCGGGATCGGGGTTGAGCACCGATTCCGCACTGACGGTAGCGCCGCGGCCAAAGCTGAAGGCGCGCACATCGCCGACGGCCGTCGAGTACAAGACGCTGACCCCGCTCGGCAGCGTCTGCCCGCCGCCAACGCCGGTGAGGGTCAGATTCGTCAATGCGGTGCCGCCGAACTGGGCGAAGGCGTGGACTGGCCCCGGGAGCAGGGCGACGCCGAGCAGGAGGGCGGCGAGCCCGGTGGAAACTGATCTAGGCATGTCTCGTGGCCTCCGAACCTGGCGTAGGTCTCGGCTTGGTGAATTTAGAGTCAATCTAAGCAGGGCAGCGCGCGGCCTGTTGTGACGAGACGCTACTAACGCGCCGACAACCGCGATGGGACTGACGCAGCCGCGCGGAACGCGCACCACGGCGCATGTCGCTCCAGGCGGCCGTGACCCTGGCCCGTGCCGGATTGTGACACAAAGATGGGGCGCAATCCTTGATGCGGATCAGCAAACTCAGCCGCGGGCGCCCGGCTTCGCAGGCGATCCTGGGAGCGGGAGCGAGAAGGCCGGTGCGCCATCCGAGCGCCGGACCGACCAGGCTTGAGTCCCGCCTTGCGAACCAAGGCTGATCGCCTTGGACCTTGGCTTGCTGGGCTGCGCGAATACCGGATAAGGTTCAGCGCGGGGGACGCGGGGGGGCCGCACCGGGGCTGCGGCCCCCCGCGGGGGCTAGCGCGGACCGTCCGTGGCGAGGCTGGGATGGGCGTGCGGGTCGGCACCAGGTCGCGCCCGCAGATCGGCCCCCCGCAGCGACTCCCAGGTCACATAGAGCGTCGGCACAAAGATCAGCGTGAGCAGTGAACCGACCAGCAACCCGCCCATGATGGCGAAGGCCATGGGCCCCCAGAACACCGTCGGGGCAATGGGGATGAGTCCGAGCACGGTGGACATGGCCGTCAGCATGATCGGCCGGAAACGCGAACTGCTGGCCTCGACCACGGCGTCCCAGATGGGCATGCCGGCGGCCCGATCCTGCTCGATCTGGGTGATCAGGATCACCGAGTTCTTGGCGATCATGCCGACCAGGGCCAGGACGCCCAGGATGGCGACAAAGCCCAATGGCTTATTCGCCAGGAGCAGTGCCCCGACCACGCCGATCAAGCCCAGGGGCACCACGCTGATGACCATGATCAGGAGCGGGAAGCTGCGCAGTTGGAACATCAGGACGGTGAGCATGATAAGCAGCATCAGCGGGACCACCGCCATCACCGACGCCTGGGACTGGGCACTCTCCTCCACCGTGCCGCCCAATTCGATCGTATAGCCCACCGGCAGCCCGGCGGTCAGTTCCGCGATCTTGGGGGCCAGTGCCTCGACCACCGTATCGGGCAGCACGCCCTGGCCCACGTCGGCCTGCACGGTGAGGGTCGGGACCCGGTCGCGCCGCCAGATGAGCGGGAAGTCCTGGCCGAACTCAAAGGTGGCGATCTGATTGAGCGGGATGCTGCGCCCATCGGGCAGCGCGACCGGCAGCGTCTGGAGGCTGGCGAACGAGAGGCGCTGGCCCTCCTGCTCGCGCATCACCACATCGATCAGGAAGATGTCGTCGCGCACCTGGGTGACGGTGGTGCCGGAGATGTTGGTATTGAGCACCGCGGCGATGGCCTGTGAACTCAGGCCCACCCGCCGCGCCTGGTCCTGGTCGATGCGGATATAGAGCTGCCGGGCCGGCTCCATCCAGTCGAAGTTGACATCGCGGGTGGCGGGCTCGGCGGCGACGATCCCGGCCAGTTTGAGCGCAATCTCGCGCAGTTGCACCGGGTCCGGACCGATCACCCGGTATTGGACGGGCCAGCCCACCGGCGGTCCCAATTCCAGCGGCGCGACCCGCCCGACCGCGGCCGGGAACTCCTCTTTCAGCACCGTCTCAAGCTTGGTCTGCAGCCGCTCACGCGCGGCCACGTCCTTGGCGACGATGACCACCTGGGCAAAGAAGGGCTGCGCCAGTTGCACATCGAGCGGCAGATAGAAGCGCACCGCCCCCTGGCCCACATAGGTGCTCCAGTGGTCGACGTCCGCATCCTTGCCCAGGATGGCGTCCAGCCGCTCGGCCGCGCGCTGGGAGGCGTGGATGGAGGCGTTCTGCGGCAGGGTCAGATTCACCAGCAGATCGGGCCGGTCCGAACTCGGGAAGAACTGCCGGGGCACCAGTCGCATCCCGTAAATAGAAACGGCGAAGAGCGCAATGGTCACGAGGATGGTCAGCCAGCGCACCCGCATGGCCCCATTCAGGAAGGCGCGATAGCCGCGCATGACTGGACCGGGCGCGGCCGGCTCGGCGCCGCCCTTGGGCGGGACCAGCAGGGCCATGCCCATGAGGGGTGCGAAGACGACCGCGACCACCCAGGAAACCAGGAGCGCGATGGCGACCACCGCGAAGATGGAGAAGGTGTATTCGCCCGCCGTGCTCTGGGCGAAGCCGATGGGGACGAAGCCGGCGATGGTGACCAGGGTACCGGCCAGCATGGCGAAGGCAAGGGTCCGATAGGCGAAGGTCGCGGCGGTGAACTTGTCCTCGCCCAGTGCGAGGCGCCGGGTCATGGCGTCCACCGTGGTCAGGGCGTCGTCCACCAGCAGCGCCAGCGCGATGATCAGGGCGCCTAATGAGATCCGGTGCAGATCGATATGCACCAGGCCCATGATGGCGAACACGAGCGCCAGGGTCAGCGGGATGGACAGGGCCACCACGGTCCCGGCGCGCACCCCCAGGCTCAGGAAGCTCACCGCCAGGATGATGCCGATCGCCTGCCACAGCGAGGTGGTGAAGTCGTTGATCGCCTCGTCGACCGTGACCGGCTGGTCGGCCACCCGCGTCACCTCGATGCCGATCGGCAGGTTGCCGACAATGCCCCGCATCGCCTTGGCGATGTTCGTCCCGAGCGCCAGGATGTCCCCGCCCTCGCGCATCACGACGGCGAGCCCCAGCGCGGGCTGGCCATCGACCCGGAACATGGGCTGGGGCGGGTCGGCATAGCCGCGGCGCACCGAGGCGATGTCGCCCAGGCGCAGCATCCGGTCCCCGATGGCGAAATTGACGGCCAGCAGGTCCGCCTCGGAGCGGAAGGCCCCGGAGACCCGCAGCGACATGGCCTCGTCCCCGGTCTGGATGACCCCGGTGGGGCGGACCACATTCTGGGCCTGGAGCGCGGCCGTCAACGCGGCGGGGTCGAAGCCCATGCCGGCGAGCTTGGCCATGTCGAATTCGACGAAGATCCGCTCGTCCTGGGCGCCGAGCACATCGACCTTGGCGACGTCCTGCACCCGCAGCAGTTGCGAGCGCACGTCCTCCACATAGTCGCGCAGTTCCCGATGGCTGAAGCCGTCCGCGGTGAAGCCGTAGATGATGCCGAAGGTGTCGCCGAACTCGTCGTTGAAGCCGGGGCCGATGATCCCGGGCGGCAGGGTGTGGCGCATATCGGCCACCTTCTTGCGCACCTGATACCAGGTGTCCGGGACCTCAGAGGGCGAGGTGCTGCCCTTGAGATCCACGAAGATGGTCGTGGTCCCGGCATTGGTGAAGCTGCGCAGGTGGTCGAGGTTCGGGACCTCCTGCAGGGTTCGCTCCAGGCGCTCGGTGACCTGGTCGAGCGTGTCCTCCAGCGTCGCCCCCGGCCAGGAGGCGCGCACCACCATGGTCCTGAAGGTGAAGGCCGGGTCCTCCGCACGACCCAGGCTGAAGAAGGCCCCTACCCCCGCGGCGACCGCCACGATCATCACAAAGACCATCAGGGAGCGGTTGCTGATGGCCCAGCCGGACAGATTGAAGCCGCTCATGGTCTGGCCCCGGCCCGTGCCGCCGGCCTGGTCGCGGCCGGCGGCGCCGGCGCAGGCTCGGGCGCCGGTTGGACCTCGGCCTTGATCTCGACGGGAACCTCGGGCAAGGGCTTGTCCTGGGCCGCCGGCGCTATCAGACCCCCCTGCCCCAGCAGCCGCACCTCCTGCCCGGGCCGCAGCGTCTGGACCCCGGCGGTGACGACCAGTTCGCCGACATCCAGTCCCTGGGCGACCAGCACCCGGTCCAGCTCGTAGCGCGCCACGTCGATGTTGCGCAGCGCCACCCGGTTGTCCGCGGGATTCAAGACCCACACGGCCGGCTGGCCCTGGGAGGCGGTGAGTGCCGCGGCCGGGATGGCGATGCCGCTGCTGCCGCGCAGATGGACCGAGCCGGTCACGGTGGAGCCGAGCCGCATGGCGTCCGGCGGGCTCGCCAGGCCCACCCGGACGCGGAAGGTGCGGGTCACCGGGTCCGCCTGGGGCGAGACCTCGCGCACCCGGCCGGTCGCCTGGACCCTGGGGTCGGAACTCAAGACCACCGCCACCGGGTCGTCCGCGGCGGCCGTGTCCTTGACCCGCGCCGGCACGTCGAACACCGCGTCACGTCCGCCCTGGCGCGCGAGCTGCACGACCATGCGCCCGGCCGCGACCACCTCCCCGGGCTCGGCCCCGCGAGCGGTGACGGTCCCCGGGCCGTCCGCCACCAGGCTGGTGTAGGACAGGTTGTTCTCGGCCGTCGCGACCTGGGCCCTGACCGCGTCGACCTGCGCCTGGGCCGCCGTGCGCGCCTCCACCGCCCGGTCGAACTGGACCCGCGGGACGAAGCCCCGGGGCATCAGCGGCTCGTAGCGCGCCACCGTGTTGCGCGCCTCCGTCAGGCGCGCCATGGCGCTCGCCAGGTTGGCGCGGGCGGCATCGAGCGCGTTGCGCGCATCGGCCGCATCGAGCCGCGCGACCACTTGGCCGGCGCGCACCCGATCGCCGACATTCACCGAGCGCTCGATCAGTTGCCCGCTGACCCGGAAGGCCAGATTGGCCTCGTTCTGGGCCTGGATGTTGCCGGTGAGGGTGACGGTCTCGCCCCCGGGGAGTTCCTCCACCGTGACCACGCGCACCGGGCGGATCGGCTCGGGGACCGCCTGCGACTCCTCCTGCGGCCGACAGGCACAGAGCAGGACCGCAAGGGCCAGGACGCCGGGCACGGACACCCGGACCCGCGATGTCGCGCGCACCAGGGCGGCGCGTCTGGAGAGGACTGATGGTTCCAAGAGAACACCTCCGACGCTTTATCTGCGCGCCGATGCTGAGCCGAAAGGGGGCATTTTATCAGCGATTGCGAACTGGGCCCCGCCCGGTGTTCGCTCCGCGTTGCCGTAAGGGTCGCGCAGCGACGCTGTGGGAGCGGCTTCAGCCGCGACGAGCGCGCAAACCGCCCTGCCCTAGTCGCGGCTAACGGTCATGGCACCCGCGCCACCCCGGAACATGAAAGTCCTCTCGACCGCTAGCTCGATGGCCAGCGTGCGGGGCGGTGTAGTCAGGGCTTCCAGCCCTGACTGTTCCAGCCCCGCCACCGTCAGGCCAGGATGGCCTGACTACGCACTTTCATGGTAAAGCCGCTCCCACGGGGTTGCGCCGCTACCGGGCGGCGCCGCCCCGCGGAGCAAGGCTGCCCGCAGTCCCGTGGTTTCGCCATGGGCGGCATGGGCCTCCCAACCCAAATAACAGTCCCAGATCGCGCCGGCGACGACCTCCCCGCGGACCCAGGCGCGCGTCGCGCGCGCCAGGCGGCGCGCGAACAGGACCCCATTGCGCCGCTTGAGCCGCCGCGCCCCGGGCACGAGCCGAAAGCCGAGAAAGGGGATCCCGGCCGCCACCGGGGTGTATTCGCCGTCGAGCACCCCGACACCGCCGTCCAGGATGGCGTCACAGAGCCCCAGGGTGTCCGGGCAGGCCAGCTTGCGCGCCAGGATCTCGCGCAGCACGGCGTTCTGCCGGGGGTGAAGTCCCCGGCTGGGATCGTCACCCAGGCGAATTCCTTCTCCAGGTCGAGCGGGAAGGACCGGGGGCCGGCTCCCGGAGCCTCGGGGCGACAAAGCGACGGATCGCAGCGGCAGTCAGCGGGCTCATAGGCTTCATCGGTCATCAAGCGGAGCGCCCGGTTCGGATCGGGACCGACACCTCGGCCGCGGCATCAGCTTTACCGTGAGGTCGCGCAGCGACGCTGTGGGAGCGGCTTCAGCCGCGACGGGCCGCGTGGGAAACGCGGCATCGGAGTTCGCCGCGGCGCCGCATCCCGGCCCTAGGCCGCTCCCGCCAGGACCTTCCATGTTCCGGACGGCCAACCCCTCATGACCGTTAGCCGCGACGGCGGTACTGCCCGTGGCCGCGCAGCCCCAGGTCGGGGGCGCGGCGCAGTGCACCAGTCCGGCCCGGCCTGGGAGCGCGGCACCCCAGTGCGGCACGGTCTCGCAGATAGCCCCGGCGGTGCGCGTTGACCAGAGGCCGCGCCGCACTGGGGTGCGGCGCTCCCAGTCGCCGTTGCGGCGCCACTCAATAGAGCGGCAATAACCAGGGCACCAACAGGACGCTCACGACCATGACGATCAGGGTCAAAGGCAACCCGATGCGGATGAAATCGGCAAAGCTGTAATTGCCGGCGGTGGCCACCAGGGTATTGACCGGTGAGATGGGGGTCATGAAGGCGCAGGAGGCGGCCAGGGCGATGATCATGGCGAAGGGATAGGGCGAGGCGTTCAGCGCGTCCGCCATCGCCAACCCGATGGGAATCAACAGCACAGCATTGGCGGTATTGACGATGAAGAGCCCGAGCACCACCGTGAGCGCAAAGAGCAGGGCCAGGATGGCATAGGGACCGGCGTCCCCGGCCAGGCCGACCAGGGCCTGGGCCGCCAGGTCCACGCCCCCGGTGCGGTCCAGTGCCAGGGCGAAGGGCAACATGCCCACGATCATGATCAGGCCCTTCCATTGAATCGCCCGATAGGCCTGGTCGAGGTCGATACAGCGAAAGAGCCCCATGAGCAGCCCGCCGATCAGGGCCGCCTGGACATTCGGGACCAGGCCGGTTGCCATCAGGATGATCACCACCCCGAGCGTGAAGAGCGCGTAGGGGGCCTTGCGCGCCGCCGGCAGCACCTCGTCGAACTCCTTGGGGAGATTCAGGACCACCAGGTCCTGACCATTGCCGCGCAGGCCCCGGATCACCTTCCAGGGGCCGGCGAGCAACAGCGTATCGCCGACCTTGAGCTGGGTTTCGCGCACACCATGGGGGGCGATGGCCTGCCGGCCCCGGCGCAGCCCCACCAATGACAGTTCCGATTGCGCCAGCAACTCGGCCTCTGCGACCGTCTTGCCGATGAAGGCCGCCCCGTCAGGGAGCATGACCTCGACCAGGCCGACCTCTTGAGATTGGTCCGCGAAATAGAACCCGGTCCGCGGCAGCAGTTCGACGGCATAGCGTTCACAGAGGTCCGGCACGTCGGTGACCTCGGTATCGACATCGAGCAGCAGTACATCGCCCGCCTGGAGGCGGGTTTCGGGGGTGCGGGACAGCAGCCGCCTTGCCCGCCCGCGGCCCCGCTCGATCAGGATGATCCGCGCACCGATCTTGCTCCGCAGGTCCTGCACGCCGAGTGCCTTATCCAGGAGCGGTGAATAGGGCTTGACCCGCACCCGGTATTCCCGCTCGGCGAGTTGATAGCGCTCCACCCAGTGCCGCAGGCTGGGGCGGCGCGTCACCTGAACCCCGGCGTCGGCGCTCGCCGTCAGCCAGCGCCGGGCGCCGAGCATATACAGGACACCAAGCAGGAGGATAGGCAGCCCGAAGGGGGTAAAGGAGAAGAAATTGAAGCCCGCGCCCCCGCCGCGCGTCAGTTCATAGTTGATGACCAGATTGGACGAAGTGGCGACCAGGGTCATGGTGCCGCTGATCAGGGCGGCATAGGCCATCGGCATCATGAGCTGACTCGGGGCGATGCCGGTCCGACTGCTGATCCGCAACACCACCGGGATGAAGATGGCGACCACCCCGGTGGAACTCATGACCGAGCCCAGTATGCCGACCGCCACCATCAGCAGCGTCAGCAGCAGCCAGGCGCGGGTGCCGCCCCAGACAATGAGCCGATCGCCCACACGCCGGGCCACCCCGGTCCGCGCCAGGGCCTCGCCGACCACAAACATGGCGCCGATCAGCACGATGTTGGGGTTACTGAACCCCGCGATCGCCTCGTTCATGGTGATCACGCCGGTGAACGGCAGCGCCACGATCATGATGAGTGCCACCGCGTCCACCCGCGGCCGGTTGAGCGCGAACATCAGGATCGCGGCGCCCAGCAGGAGCAGGACGCGCAGCAGGTCTGGATTCATGTGGCCTCCGGGGGGCGGGCTGGGCGTGACTGCGGGGCCTCGATCGTCGGTCCGGCCACCGGAGGTCGAGGCATTACCGTGAAAGTGCGTAGTCAGGCCATCCTGGCCTGACGGTGTCGGGGCTGGAACAGTCAGGGCTGGAAGCCCTGACTACGCCGCCCCGCACGCTGGCCATCGAGCTAGCGGTCGAGAGGACTTTCATGTTCCGGGGTGGCGCGCGTGCCATGACCGTTAGCCGGTCGACATCGCGTATCAGCAACCCTGGTCCGGCTAACGGCCATGGCAGGGACATCAGCCACCCCGGACGATTAAAGTCCTTTTGTGGGAACGGCTTGCAGCCGCGATCCGAGGCCGCGGGTGGCGTGCGACTCGTCGGTCTGAGGCGAAGCCTCGCTAAGGTTCGGCCCGGTTCCTTGGGGACCGATCAGGGTTGAACCCCGGGGGCAGCCGGTACCGGTTTCCCCGGGGCCACCAGGGGGCCGCTGCCGACGCTGACCGACGGCTGATTAGCGGGGATTCTACCAGGACGCGCGATCCAGCCCAATTGCGCATTGCCGCCGGGCGCGCCGTCCGCGGGCCCGGCGGGAGCGTGCCGCGCTTGCGTCGGCGCCCCCGCTATCGGATGCTCTACGCCCTCGGGGCCGCGCCGGCCCATCATGAAAGGTGGTGGCATCGTGGGTAACTCGCTTCAAGAGCAATTGTTGAAGGCCGGTCTGGTCAGCGAGCACCGGCTCAAGGAGACCCGCACGGACAAGCGCAAGACCGTCAAGCAGCCCGGCGGCCGGGCCGCCGCGGCCGATGACCCGGCGCGCCGGGCCGCCGCCGAGGCGCAGGCGGAAAAGGCGCGCAAGGACCGGGAACTCAACCTGCGACAGCAGGAAGAGGCGCAGCAGCGTGCCCGGGAAAACGACATCCGCCAGTTGATCCATGCCCACCGCGTGGTCCGCGAGGGCGGCGACCTGGCCTACAACTTCACCGACGGCACCACGCTCAAGCGGCTCTATGTCAACCGGGACCAGCACGCCCGCCTGGTGGACGGGCGCCTGGCCCTGGTGCGGCAGGACACCTTCTATGAGCTGGTGCCGACGGCGATCGCGCTGCGCCTGCGCGAGCGCGACGCGGGCCTGGTGCTGGTGCACAACCAGTCGACCGCCAAGCCCGCCGCGGACGACCCTTACGCCGCCTTCCAGGTCCCGGACGACCTGATGTGGTGATCGACACCCACTGTCACCTGGACCGCCCCGAGTTCGACCCCGACCGGGCCGCGGTACTCGCGCGCACCCGTGCGGCCGGGGTGGTGCAGTTGGTGATCCCGGCCATCCACCGCACGGGTTGGCCGGGGCTGCTGGCGCTGTGTGAGACGGACGCGGACCTGCACCCGGCCCTGGGCCTGCACCCGGTCTATCTGGACCAGCACCGCGACGGCGACCTCCCGGCCCTGGAGCGGGCCATCGCGGACAAGCGCCCGCCGGCGATCGGTGAGATCGGACTCGACTACTTTGTCCGGGACCTGGACCGGGACCGCCAACAGGCCCTGTTCGAGGCCCAACTCGCGATCGCCCGGTCCGCCGACCTGCCGGTGCTGCTGCACGTACGCAAGGCCCACGAGCAGGTGTTGGCGGCGCTCAAGCGCTGCCCGGTTCGCGGCGGCATCGCCCACGCCTTCAGCGGCGGGATGGCAGAGGCACGCCGCTATCTGGACCTGGGCTTTGCGCTCGGCTTCGGCGGTATGCTGACCTTCGAGCGCTCCACCAAGCTGCGCGCCCTGGCCGCCGCCCTGCCGCTGGACGCCATTGTCCTTGAAACCGACGCCCCGGACCTGACCGTGGCCGCGCATCGCGGTGAGCGCAACAGCCCCGAATACCTGCCTGACGTCCTCGCCGCGCTGGCACAGGTGCGCGGCGAGCCGCCGGACTGGCTGGCCGCCAAGACCACCCTCAACGCGCACGCCGTCCTTGGGCTGCCCGTGCCGCGACCCGACGCCTTATCTGAGAAAAACAGATAAGTAACGAGTCAAGAACAAGTTAAACGCAAACACAATCGTTGTCGTTGTCGTTGTCGTTGTCGTTGTCGTTGTCGTTGTCGTTGTCGTTGTCGAGGTTATCGTAGTGCCCTGGATTCTCTCCCACCCCAAATTGCATCGCTTCTACGATTACGACAACGACAACGACCACGACCACGACCACGACTGCGGACAATCATCTTCCCGCTCCAACCAAGCCCCGAGACCGGCACGACATGACTGACATCCTCCTCGAAGTCGCCGACCTCACGACCGAGATCGGCACCGGCCCCCACCCGGCGCGCGTGGTCGAGGGCCTGGCCCTGCGCCTGCACCGGGGCGAGACCTTCGCCCTGCTCGGTGAGTCCGGTTGCGGCAAGTCCATGACCGCCCTGTCGCTGATGCGCCTGCTGCCGCCCGGCGGGCGCATCGCCGCGGGCCGGGTCGACCTCGCCGGCACCGACCTGCTGCGTCTGACCGAGGCGCAGATGCGCGGCTGGCGCGGCGGGCGCATGGCCATGATCTTCCAGGAGCCCCAGACCTCCCTGAACCCGGTGCTGCGCATCGGCGAGCAGATCGGCGAGGCGGTGCGCGTCCACGAGGGCCGGCCGCGGCGGCTGGTGGAGGACCGGGTGCTGGAACTCCTGGACGCCGTCGGCATCCCGGACCCGGCGCGGCGCCTGGGCGAGTACCCGCACCAACTCTCCGGCGGGATGAAGCAGCGGGTCATGATCGCCATGGCCCTGGCCGGGGACCCCGATCTACTGATCGCCGACGAACCCACCACGGCGCTCGACGTCACCATCCAGGCCCAGGTCCTGCGTTTGCTCAAAGAGCTGCAGCGCACCACCGACATGGCCGTGCTGCTCATCACCCATGACCTGGGGGTAGTGGCCGAGACCGCCGACCGGCTGGCCGTGATGTACGCCGGCCAGATCGTCGAGACCGCCACCGTCGCCGAGTTCTTCGCCGCCCCCGCCCACCCCTACAGCCGACGGCTGATGGCGAGCCTGCCGGGGGCCGACAAGCGCCAAGGCCGACTCGCCGTCATCCCCGGGCGGGTGCCGCCGCTGGATCAGCCCTTCGTCGGGTGTCGCTTCGCCCCGCGCTGCGCCGAGGTGCTGCCCGAGTGCCTTACCGAGGCACCGGGTTGGACGGCCCTCGCCGCGGGGCGCGGCGTGCGCTGCCACAGGAGCGCGGGCGTCCCGCCCGCGCCTGCCGCGACCGCGCCGGTCCCAGCACACTCGCAGGCATCAGCACCGGCGGCGACCACCGGCGACCTCCTGAAGGTCCAGGACCTGGCCGTCCACTTCCCCATCCAGCGCGGCCTTTTCCGCCGCGTGGTCGGCCAGGTACGGGCGGTGGACGGCGTCTCGCTCAACCTCCAGGCCGGCCGCACCCTGGCCCTGGTGGGCGAGTCCGGCTGCGGCAAGACCACGGCCGGCAAGGGCATCCTCCAGCTCATCGCCCCCACCGGCGGGTCCGTGCGCTACCGGGGGCGGGAACTGCGCGGCCTGGGCCACCGGCGGATGCGGCCCTACCGCAAGGACCTGCAGATCATCTTCCAGGACCCCTTCGCCTCCATGAACCCGCGGATGCTGGTCGGCGACCTCATCGGCGAGGGCCTGCAGGCCCTGCGGATCGAGCGCACCCGCGCCGGGCGCGGCAAGCGCGTGGCGGACCTGCTGGACCTGGTCGGCATGAGCCCGGAGGCCGCGGAGCGTTACCCCCACGAGTTCTCCGGCGGCCAGCGCCAGCGCCTGTGCATCGCCCGCGCGCTCGCGGTCGAGCCCAAGCTCATCGTCTGCGACGAACCCACCAGCGCGCTCGATGTCTCGGTCCAGGCCCAGATCCTCAATCTGCTGAAAGACCTCCAGGACCGTCTCGGCCTCGCCTATCTCTTCATCACCCACAACATCTCGGTGGTCGCCTACCTGGCCCACGAGGTCGCGGTCATGTACCTGGGCAGGGTGGTCGAGCAGGGACCGGTCGCCGCCGTCCTGGATGACCCCCGACACCCCTACACCAAGGCGCTCCTGTCCGCCGTGCCGGTGGTCGACCCGGCCAGCCGCCGCCAGATCATCCGGCTGGAGGGTGACATGCCCTCCCCGTCCAACCCGCCCGCCGGCTGCTACTTCCACCCGCGCTGCCCGGAGGCCATGGAGGCGTGCGCTCGGGACTATCCGGGGGAGACCAGGTTGGGGGATGGGCGGACCGTGCATTGTCTGCGGTTGGAGGAGCAGGCGCACGGGTGCTTGCCCGACAGCGGCTACCACGCATGACCCGCGCCGCCGCTGCGTCTGCCGTGGGCAGCGGGGTTGTTCCCAACCCCGCCGCGGCCGATGCAGCCGCTACTTGGCCGCCTTACAGTCGATCACCTTGAACTCGACCCGGCGATCCAGTGCGTCACGCGCATCATCGGTGCCGATTCCGACCAGCGTCTCGCGCGAACCCATGCCGCTGGCGATCGTGCGGTTGCTCAGGGTCGGCGCATCGCCCTCCAGGCGTTGCTTGATCTGTTGCGCCCGCAGCAGCGACAGCCGTTCGTTGATCGGTTCGGGTCCGGTGCGGCTCGTGTGTCCCACCACCTCCAGGCAACCCTGGTGTTGGGCGGTCTGCCGTGCGATCTGGCCCAGCCAGAGCGGGTACTGACCCGCGACCTGCCGATCGCCCATGAGGTCGGTCGAACCGGGCCTGAACAGGAATTTGACCCCCAGACGCTTATTGGCGAGACCGAAGTCGACGATCTGCCCAAAGGCTTGGGCCGCCGCGTCGCGCCGGCCCAGCTTCCAGTTGGTGAGATAAAGACCGTTGAAGACCCGCAACTGGTCGCCCCCCGCGCTCTTGCGGGCGTTCTTGTATAACTCCAGCGATTGCTGATAGCGGCCCGCGTCATAGGCCGTGATCGCTTCGTTGATCAGGCTTGCGGCCATGATACGGTCCCAGTAGAGCGGATTGATGGGGTCGCCGGGCTTGGTGCCTTGACAGGTCTTGATATACCCCAGGGTGGCCGGGTCCGGGGTCCAGGTCGGGCTGTCATTGAAAAAGCGGGTGGGGCTGATATCCACCCCGCCCGGTTGCGCGAACTCCTTTGCCTTGGCAAGGATCTTTCCGGACTTGATATCGAGCAGCGCCAGGCAGATGCGGAAGTTCTCGCGGACCCCGGCGGTCTGTCCCTGCGGGTTGACGGGGGTGAAGGTCCCGATGAAGACCAACGGCGACTTCGCAAGATTGGCGGCCGTAAAGGGCTGCACATCAAATTGCGGATACTTGGCCTTGACCAGTGTGACGATGCGTTCTTCCATCGATTGCGTGGCAGCCGACTGGACCCCCGTGCTGCCATCGATCAGGGGGTCGATCACCAACACTTGTTTGGCCGCTGCCGGCGGGGCCGTAGAGAACAGGCCGTTGGCGGCCTTGAGCACGGCGTCGTCATAAGGAATTGCCGACACCGGGGTCGCCGGGGCGGCCGCCGGCGAGCCGCCGGGAGGTGCCGCACACCCCGCGATGGAGGCGATCAGCCCTAACAGGATCAGCGGGTGTAACCGCCGGGCTTGAGTCGTTCTTGGCACGAACATGGGCGTATGCTCCGACTGGTGGTGGATGAGAACAGGCGCTGCTGCAACCTCACATTGGTTTAGATCATCGGCACTCCTTAAGCAGTGCCCGGTCCGCGGCCGACACGGGCTCCCCAAGCTGCAACTTGGACAGCACATCGCCGCACCGGGCAGGTCTCGATCCGCCGCCGCGGCGGGGCTGACCGGCAGTTCTTGGGGTCGCCGCGACGGCCTTTGGTGCCTGCTTCACCACCGACCTGGGTTTGGCCGCAAGCGGCGGTTTGCCGACCGTCGAGCGCTGCACCGGGGCGGGTTTGATGACAGGCGGGGCGGTCGGCGCCGGCTGTTTGGCCACGGGCCCGAGCGGCGCCACAGCGGCGGGCCTTACTGGAACCTGGGCGGGCGGCGGGTCCTGCGTCGTCGGCTGCGCGGCCGGTGCGGGTTGAGCGGAAACGGGGGCTGCCGGTTGCTCGCTGCGGACGCTCTCGTGCTCGGGACCTGGCGTCGGCACGGCTGGTTGCGGCTCAATCACCGGCGGCTGAGCGAACTGCGGTGAGCCCAGCGGTGGCGGCGCCGGCCGGTCGTCGCTGCGCGGCTTGGCGTCAGCAGGCGGCGGCGCGGGCCCGGCAGCAGGTGCAACCGCTGCGTTCGGCCGCTGTTGAGGCGGCACCATCGGCGGCGGGAGTGACGGTTGCGCTGCCTGACCGGTCTGCTGCTCGCCCGTCAGGGCCTCACTTGGCGATCCTGGCTCGGTGGTTCGCCCCACTGGCCGATCCACTGCCTGGTAGACCAGCCAACCGGCGGTCGCGGCGAGTCCAACTGCCGCCAACAACAGCACCGTTGGATAGGGCCTGCGCCGGACCCTGGCGGTCTTGCGACCGGGCGTCGGCAGGTTTGGCTGGACCTGCCGCTGATGCGGCCAGCGGCGCAGCAACTCAGCGGCATCCGCCGGACGCTTGGCCGGGTCAGGCTGCAGCATGGCCCGCAGTTGGGGCTGCAACGCGGCCGGGACCTGCGCCAAGTCAGGTACCTCCCGGCGGGCCAGGACCGCGGTGCCCAAGGAATCTCCCATCGACAGCGGGGTGCCCGCCGCCGCCGCCAGCACCAGCCCCAGACTGTAGATATCCGAGACCGGGCTGACCTTGCCGCCGAACAGGCCAAGCTGTTCGGGCGCGGCGTAACGCAACTTACCGGCGAACGCGGTGCCGATAATGGTGGTCGCCATCGTGTCGGCCAGTTTGGCGATGCCGAAATCGATCAGTTTGGCCTGCTCGACCTGGCCCTGTGGCAGGATCACGTTATCCGGCGCCAGGTCGCGATGGGTGACCCCGCGGGCGTGCGCGACCGCCAGGCCGCCGGCAAGCCGGTCGCGCAGCCGATACACTTCGTCGACCGAGAGTGAGCGTTCAGTCAGTACCTGCGCCAGGGATGGGCCGTCGACGAACTCCATGACCAGGTAGCAGGTCCTGTTCTCGTCCCGGAAAAAGCCCTCATACCCGACCACCGCGTCGTGGCGGATACCGCTCAGCGTCGCCGCTTCACGCCGGAAAAGTTCCAGCACGTCGGCGGCCGCCTGTGTGCCGGTCAATTCCGGCTTGATGATCTTGATCGCGTGCCGGGTCCCCAATTCGAGATGACGGACCAGATAAACCGCCCCCATGCCGCCCGCCGCCAGCAGCCGCTCAACTTCGTAGGTGTGCAGCAGCAGGGTACGACTGGGGAGTGCGCAATGACCGCCGACCCAGTTTCCCGGCTGGATCAGGGTGTCTTCATCCGTCTGGGCCATCAAATTTACATCAACTATATCATTTGGTTAGGTTTTCATTTAGGGTTTGTCTGACTTTTTCTCTCGGGTATTTTAGCCAGAGTATAGTTGAGCCCTTCCAACTGTCACAACTTTCTGTTCAGGTCCCGTGTGTGGGCCTGCCGAGGCGGATAGACGCCAGGGCGCACGGGGCAACAGTTCCAGCAAGAGGTGTTGCCCGTGTTCCCTTCCGCGATCCAGCCCCCCCAGCAAGGTCCCCGAGCAACTGACAAGCCTGACGCCGTCCGCCCAGCCGGCATCCAGCCATTGGGGGTCGGCCAGTCGGGACCTGATTGAGGAACGGCAGGCATTGCGGTACGGATGGAGGGTGCGCTACTATCCTGACTAATTTACTCTGGTTTAGGGCCGGTTCCGCGTCGGACAACCCGACGCACGCGGCGGCGTCACGCCGTCGATCCCAACAGACACTCGATCGCGGCCAGTGTCGCCGGCAGGCCGAACGGACGCTGAATCTGCCGTGCCAGGGCGTAGGCCGGGGCACCGAGGGTCAGCGCGTCGCGCACCGCGGCGGCCAGGTCCGCGGGTTCTACCGGCTCGGCCAGACTGATTCCGATCTTGAGCCCGACCAGCCGGCGGGCGGTCAATTGGCTCTCCAGCCCGGCGGGCATGGCGATGACCGGTCGCCCCAGGGCCAGGGCCTCGTTGGCCGTATTGAGTCCGCCGTGGTGGATGAGGACGCTCGCGGCGGCCAGGGTCCGCGGGAACGGGGCCGGGGTGGTGCGCAGCGGCAGGCCGCGCGCCCGCCAGGCGGCGACGGCGTCCGGGGGCAGTCCGTGGACGTAGGCGCTGCCTGGTATCCCGGTGGCGACCAGTGCCCCCAGGAGTTCCGGCAGGCGCGGGGCGGCGGTGCGCAGGTAGGCGTACCAGCGCGGCGTGCGCGGCGGGGCTTGTGGAGCAGGGGGCCGCGTCAGAGGCCCATGCGCCGGATACGCCCGATAGACATGGAAGGGGTCCAGGTCCGGCAGGGCGACCACGATGTCGGCCTCGCCGGTCACCAGCCCGGCGAGGCTGGGGGGCGGGGCGCGCCCCGCCCCCCTCAGCCAGGTCGCGGCATGGGCGTACAGACGGGCCTCCGGGTAGCGCTCCGGGCGCTGCGGGAACAGCACCGGCAGTGCGCCCCCGACGATGGGCGGGACCGACCAGCCGGTGCCCAGGCGCAGGGTCGGCACGCGCTGCCGGCAGGCGATGCGCAGGAGTGGCGCGAACTCGCACACCGCCAGGTCCGGCGCCAGTTCGTCCAGGAGGAGGCTCCAGCGGGTCAGGAGATCCGCCGTCACCGCGGCATCCCCCAGGCCGTGCCAGGCCAGGATGTCGGCAAGTCCGCGCAGTTGCGCACCAGGGGGACCGCGCAGCCGGGCGATGGTTTCTACCGAGGCGGTCGGGGCCGTCACGACCCGCACCCCGAGGCCCGCCGCGAGCGGGGGCAGGCGCCGCGGGGCGCCCAGCGCCAGGGTCACTGCATGGCCCGCCCGGCGCAGGGGCCCGATCAGGGCGCGCAGATGGTTGATATGGCCCAGACCATCGCCGTATTCGTTCGCCAACAAGACATGGGCCACAAGACAACCTCGGGGGAACACCGGATGATTCAGCCAATCGACCACCGCTGCGATGGTACTCGGGAAGGTCGCGCGATCCGAGGCGCTCTGGCCCGGTGCCCGAGGACCAGCGTCAGCATCGCCGCGCTGGCCTTGGCCCTGACCGGGCCGGTGCAGGCGGTCACGTGTGGGTTCGGACAGGAATACTTCTACCACCAGACCCCCGGCAACTGCCCCAACGAACCACCCTACGGCCCGTGCGAGCCCATCATCGAAGAGGGCTGTCGGAACCTGGACCTCGACGGGCCACTGCGGCTCAATCGCATTGAGGAGCAACGCACGGGGCCGGTGGAGCGGCCGGACGACCAGTTCCATTATTTCCATACCACACCTCAGTTGCTGGGTCCCACGGCCTCGCCCAACAGTGCGCCCTTGTTGAGCGGAAGCCAGGTTGAATGGGACCGCACCACGCTCATCCGGCCGCAGATGACCCTGGTGTTCGGTGACGGATTGATCCCTCGCGCGGTCATAGATCAAGCACTGACCGTGGAGAGCGGCGGCATCGCCGTGCCCAAGGTCGCCGGTTTCGAGGTCCTGGATGCCCAGGTGATCGTGGCCCGCGGCGACGCCATCGAGACCGGGGACCTGCTGGTGCAGCGCCAGACGGAACTGCCACCCGCCTCGGGGGCGCAAAACGGCAAGCTGAGCCTGTTCGACACCCCCCTGAAAACGGACGTCCTGCGCGTCGGCGAGACCGCCCGCGGCGAGATCGCCGTGCGCCGCGGCGCCAGCCTGGAACTGTTGACCGAGTCGCCCTTCAACATCATCGGCGGGCGGGCCGGCAGCAACGGCCTGGTCAAGGTGGACATGGGCGGGACCTTTGCGGTCGCCGAGCGCGTCGGCCTGGTCCTGGGCGCCGACGCCGGTCGGGCCGGGGCCAGCACGGACGGGGAGGCCCTGGCGGCGGCCCGCGGGGAGATCGCGGTCAGCGGTGCCGGGTCAGGCTTCAACGGCCGGGGGGAGATCGTCGCCGGGGCCCTCGGGCAGGGGTTCGTCACCGTCACCGAGGGCGCGACCTTCGTCGCCCCGGACCTGGTCCTTGGCGCCTTCTCGGAGACCACGTCCGGCAGCGCCGGGGTCCAAACCCGCTTCGGGACCGGCACCCTCACCCTGGACGGGGCCGGGACCAGGGCGGACATCGGCGGGCTCCTGGCCGGCGGCGCGAACCCGGAGCAGCTCGACGACGTGACCACCCTGAGCAACCGCCTGGTGGTGGGCCGGGCCGGCATCGGTCAGGCGCAATTGAGCAACGGGGCCGTACTCGATACCTTCCGGCTGATCGTCGGACAGGAGGACGGCGGCACCGGGTCCGTGGCGGTCGGTACCGGCGCGACCCTGGACGCCGGCCTGGTGGGCATCGGCGTGGCCGGGACCGGCACCGTCCAGATCGCGGCCGGCGGCACCCTCAAGGCCCAGGGCGGCGGGATCGGCTGGGACGACGACGGCCAGGGTACCCTGAGCATCGGCGGGACCGGTGCCCGGTTCGAGATGGGCGGCGATGGCGCCTTCATGGTCGGGCATCGCGGTCAGGGACTGCTGGAGGTCGCCGCGGGGGGCCTGGTCCGCCTCTCCAGCGATGCCGGGATCCTGGGCGTCGGCGGCATCGATACCCTCCCCGGGCTGGGCGGCCAGGGGACCGTCCGGGTGCGCAGCGGCGGGCGCATCGAGGGCGGTGAGAACAGCGCCATCATCTTCGGGGGCAACGCCACCGCCACGGCGACCGGCCACCTTCAGGTGGATTCGGGGGCCGCCCTGAACCTGGGTCTGCTGCGTGTGGGTGCCTATGGCGGGAGCGGGACCCAGGCGACGGTGGATATCAGGGGCAGCGCCGACTTTTCCTTTCAGGGGACATCGGCAGACGCGGACGCCCTCGGCGCCATGGTCGCGCAGGCGGTGGAGGTCGGCGCCCGCGGTCAGGTGCGGGTGCTCGAGGGCGGTCATCTGAGTGCCCCGGGGCTGAGCATCGGCGCCGCGCTGGCCGACGGCCAGCCGCTGGTGGAGGTCACCGGGGCCGGCTCCCGCATGGACATCGCCAACAACATCGCCGTCGGCATTCAGGGGCGCGGCAAGCTGCGCGTCTCCGGGGAGGGTGCCGCCGTCACCGCCAAGGGGGTCTATGTCGGCAACGTCATCGGCCTGCTCGACCCGGACGCGATTGTCACACCCTTGGCCGGGGTGCTGGAGGTCAGCGCCACCGGGCGCCTGACCACCACCCAGGGCGTCTTCATCGGGGCCGGCGGCCAGTTCTTCGGCAGCGGCGGCTCGGTGGTCGGCCCACGCTTCCAGGTCATGGCCGGGGGCGCACTGCGGCCGGGCCTCAGTCCCGGGCACTTGACCATCGAGGGCGACCTGTTCCTGGACGCCGGGGGCCTGCTTGAGATCGAGATCGGCGGTGCCAACCCGGGGGTTGGTTTCGACCTGCTCAGCGTCACCGGCGACGTCCACTTAGGCGGCACCCTGCTCCTGGCCTTCATCGACGGATTCCTGCCCAAGGTCGGCGACCGGTTCGACTTTCTCGACCTGGGCGGCGGGCTTTTCGGTGACTTCGACGAGGTCCTGATCTCCGGCGCCCCGGGTTTCGACTTCGACCAGGCGTCCCTGCGCCTGGGGATTCTGGCCGTCACCGAGGCCGCGGTCCCCGCCCCGTCGACCCTGGCCCTGCTGCTCCTGGGCGCGCTTGGCCGGTATTGGCGACCCGGCGCGGGCCCTGCCGACCATCCCGATCAGTACAGATAGCGCCCCGTCGCAGTCATCAGGTCCTCGCGCTGCGGCAGGTCGGGGGGGCGAATGACGTCCGAATGGCGATCCGGCGTCCGGCCGGTCAGCCGGTTGGCGGAACCTCCTGCGGAGTTCCGCCCTACGCGGGCTATCCGGGGGAGACCAGGGTGGGGGAGGGGCGGGTGGTGCATTGCCTGCGGCTGGAGGGCTAGTACCCAGTTCCGCTTAATCTTGCGGTTGTTCTGAGCCCCGAAGGGGCATGACATACCAGCCCAGGGCAACGCCCTGGGTATGCTTTGTAATGCAGCCTAGCCCTGAAAGGGCGTGACATAAGGAGCAGCGCCGTTATGTCACGCCCTTTCAGGGCTCGGCTGATCAATGCGGTCCTGTCCCAGGGCGTTGCTCTGGGCTGGCATTTCCGACCCCGTTGGGGTCGAAATGCAGCGGACGATGGAACGCGGTACGAGTGCCTGCAGGCGCAATTGCTCGGACCATTTGGCGTAGGGTGCGCCGTGCGCACCTTACGATGGCAAATTGCGGGTCATAGCGATGGAAGGCTCGGCTTACGGATGCCATGGGTTCCGCGCGCGCCATCTCGGACCAGACGTTGGTGTCGAGGAGGTATCTCATTGGTCCCAAGCGAAATCCCGGCCGGTCTCCTTGGAACGTAAGCTCGCGATCTCTTGATCGGTCAGCGGCTCGCACCCCTGCGCCTGCAGGCGTTTGCGCCAGCCGGCAAGAAATTCCAGATACCCGGTTTGCTTTGGCTCTCCCGCGGTGAGGCGACTGAAATCCCGCTCTGACAGGATCACGGCCACACGCTTACCACGACGAGTGATATGCACCGGCTCACCGGCCTCGGCCCGCTGCACCAGGCTCGGCAGTCGCGCCTTCGCGTCAACCATCGATGTATCGGACACTTGATAGCTCCTCTGGGCTGTTGTCATCGGCTCGATCGCGCCGAGCCCGCGTCCGTTGGGGTGAGTCATGCGAGCCCCAACGCGGCTTCGTGACCATGGTGGCGTTCGATGGCATGGCATCGAGAATGTCGAGCAACCGTTCCCAATCCAGTCTCACAGCCGCAACGCCTCCTTCAACACTATTTCCCCTAATCTGCGGGAAACCGTTGTCTGTCCCCCTATTTCCCCGTCCCCTATTTCCCCCCGGGTCCGTGATGCGCAATTCCCGATACCTGTCGTGAACGTCGCGCAGCGACGCCGTGGGAGCGGCTTCAGCCGCAACGGGCCACTCAGACCGCGCGGCGTCGCAGGTGGCCGCAACGTCGCATCGCCACTGCAAGCCTAAGCCGCCGCCCGCACCCCCACCCCGCCCCCGAGCAACGCATCCACCGGGCTCTGCACCGCCGACCCGCCGCGCTGTAGGACATGGGTGTAGATCTGAGTCGTCGTCACGTCCCGGTGCCCCATCAACTCCTGTACCGTGCGAATGTCATACCCCGCCTCCAGCAGATGGGTCGCAAAGCAATGACGCAGCGTATGCGGCGTCGCCCGCTTCATAATCCCCGCGCGCTGCACCGCGGTACGCATCGCCTTCTGGAGCCCCGTCGGGTCGATATGATGGCGCTTGATCCGACCGGTGATCGGATCGCGCGAGCGATCAAACGAAGCAAAGACATACCACCACTTGATCTCGAACGGCGCCCGCGGATACTTGCGCACCAGCGACTCCGGCATCGAGACCTCCCCAAACCCCGCCGCCAGGTCGCCCGCCAGCAACCGCTCCGACGCCCGGATCTGCTCCTGCAACCCCGGGATCAGGGCCGACGGCAGCGGCAGAAAGCGGTCCTTGCCCCCCTTGCCCTGATGAACCGTGATCTGCCGATACCCGAAGTCGATGTCCTGGATGCGCAACTGCACACACTCCATGAGCCGCAGCCCGGTCCCATACATCAGGCTCGCCATCAACCAGTCCCGCCCCTGCATCTGCTGCAACACCAGCGCGACCTCCTGTCGGGTCATCACCACCGGCACCCGCTCCGGGCGCTTCGCCCGCGTCACCCCGTCCAGCCAGCCCAACTGCACGCCCAGTACCTGCTTGTAGAGGAACAACAAACCGCACAGCGCCTGATTCTGCGTCGAGGCCGAAACCCCGCGCTGGGTCGCCAGACTCGACAGAAAGGCCTCCACCTCCGCCTCCCCCATCTCGCGCGGATGCCGCTTGCCGTGAAACCAGATATAGCGCTTGATCCAGCCCACATAGGCCTCCTCGGTCCGCGGGCTGTAGTGCAGCTTACGGAGCTTGTCCCGGACCTGATCCAGCAGGCGCATGGGCTTGGGGGCGTTCGCGGTTTCGGGGGGCGACATGGGGATCTCCTGA
>NZ_CAIKKU010000330.1 GCF_903828115.1 uncultured Thiodictyon sp.
CGACGCTGTTCACCGCCCGGTCGGCCAGGGCCCCGGCCGCGGTCCCGGCCACGCCCGCCGCGAGGCCGCCCGCGCCGCCCCCGGACGGACCGGGCGGACGGTCGAGTGCGGTCTCGCGCGCGGCGGCGACGAGCAACCGGCGCAGGGGTGAATCGGCCGGGTTGGCCAGGACCTCGGCGATCTGCGCGGCGCCCTGCAGGTCCCGCGGCGGGATCAGGGACAGGTCGGTCAGCAGCGCGTCCCAGCGTGCGACATAGTCGCGCAGATACAGGTCCCGGACCTCCTCGGCCAGGGCCGCGGCCTGCGGGGTGCCGGGGATGATGCGCCCCTGCGGACCCAGGACCCAGCTCTCCAGCGCGGCGGCGGCGATCAGCGCGGTGACCGCCGCGTCGAACCGCTGGTGATAGCCGTCATAGGTATAGAGGGCCGGAATGCCCTGATTGATGGGCTTGCCGCTGCGCCTTGCCAGCACCTTCAGGGTCAGGGGCCCGCCGGCCCGGGCGAGGGTGAAGTCCGGCAATCCGGCAGCGGCCTCGGAGCCCTCCAACTGGCCATAGATCCGCGGCGCGAGCCGGGTCCCGGTCAGGACCTCCCGCGCCTGGCGGATCAGCTCCGCGTCCAGGGCCAGCGGCAGCGGGCTGAGGTTGGCGGCCAGCAAGGCGCTCAGGTGACCGGCAAGCTCGGCGCGCTGCTCGGTCGTGGTCTCGCGCGGCAGGCGTTGCGCCCAGTCGCGTTCGATCGCTGCCTGCAACACCGCCGGGTCAGCGTGTTGCGCATCGTCCAGCATCAGGTAGAGGCGCAGCGCCTCGTACAGGCGGGCCGGGTCGGCCAGCGCGCGGCGGACCTGCTCCTCCAGTTGGAGGGTGATGGCCGGCAGCAGGGTCTTGTGCAGAATGCGCTGGTAGCTGCGCTGCGCCTGGGGGCCGAGCTTCTCCACCTGGTCGAGCCCCAGTTCCATGGTGAGCGGGGTGCCGGCGTCGCGGTCCGCGTAGCCCCCGGGGATCTGCCGGGCGGCGTTGAGCACCGGCAGCACCGCGAGCAGGTCGCGCCCGGTCGCCCCCCCCGTGCCCCGCAGCGAGTCGATCTGGGTCTGGATCGTGCTGACCTGGCCGGCGACCGCCGTGATGTAGGCACGGTTGCCGAGATAGCTCAGGGTCCAGGCGGCGGCGGCGCTGACCGTGAGCAGGGCCGCACCGGCATAGGCGCCCCATTTCAGCAGGCGGCGGCGGCGCTCCAGGCGCGGGTCGAGCCCGGCCAGCGGGGCCTCCGGGAACACAACCTCGCGCAGCAGGCGGGTGACGAAGAAGCTCTTGGCGGTGCCCTGGAAGGCGTCCAGGCCCTGGCGGCCCAGCCCGAAGTTGGCGGCGATGGCCGCGAGCACCCGGTCGATCGGGGTGCCGGTCTGGGTGCCGCTGGTGAAATAGACCCCGCGCACCAGGGGGCGCGACTCGAAGCGGGTGGCGTCCAGGCAGTCGTTGAGGAAGTGGTCGACGGTCTCGCCCAAGGCCCCGAACTGGCGCGGGAAGCGCAAGACCAGGCCGCGGCGGCGCCGGTCGCGCTCCGCCTGCAGCCGCCCCAGCAGGTGTTGGTCGAGCCGCTGCTCCAGGGCGCGCTGCTCGGCGCCATAGGCCGCCAGGCCGGGTGCGGCGTCCGGGGCGGGGTCGAAGGGGAAGGTCATACCCCAGACCTGCTCGCGCCCCTCGCGGCCCAGGTCGGCGAAGAACTCGCTGAAGCCGGCCACCAGGTCCGCCTTCATGAACAGCACATAGATCGGCAGGCGCAGGCGCAGGGTGCCGTACAGCTCCTGCACGCGCGCCCGGATCGCCTGGGCGTGGGCCGCGCGTTCGGCCGGCGACCACTGCAGCAGGTCCGCCAGGCTGATCCCCAGCAGCACGGCGTTGATGGGCCGGCGCGGGCGGTGCTTCTTCAGCAGCGCCAGGAAGCCCAGCCAGGCGGCGCTGTCGACCTGGGCATCGCTGTCCTGGGTGGTATAGCGCCCGGCGGTGTCGAGCAACACCGCCTGGTCCGTGAACCACCAGTCGCAGTTGCGGGTGCCGCCGACGCCGCCGACCGGGCCCTGGCCCAGGCGCTCGGCGAGCGGGAACCTGAGCCCCGAGTTGAGGAGCGCCGTGGTCTTGCCGCAGCCCGGCGGGCCGATGATCAGGTACCAGGGGAGCTGATAGACCCAGTGCCCCCCGAGTCCCTTGCGGCCCTCGGAGCCCTTGAGCAGGGCCAGGGCCGCGTCGAAGCGTCCCTGCAGGGTCTTGAGTTCGTCGGCCGCGGCCCGGTCCGCCGGGTCCGGCGCCGCGCCCGGACCCCCCGCCAGTTGCTCCACCAGGCGCCGGTTGCGCCGCCGCGCGACGAGCGCCGCGCCGATCTGCCACAGGGCCCAGAGGACGAAGAGGGCGCCGATCACCCACCAGCGCCGCGACTGCGGCCCCAAGGGCTCGGTGCCGGCGAAGCCGATCAGCGGGCCCACGAACCACACCAGGGCGGCGAGGGCGAGGGTCCCCAGGAGGCTGAGGAACCAGCGGGCAGTAAGAAACCTCAACAGGGCGTTCATCGGCCGCCCCGGCGGGTAGGAAGTACGTTGGTACGGGAGTACGTTAGTACGTTAGTACGGGAGTACGCTGCGAGGACGTTTCCGCCGGTCGCGACGCCCCCGTACTCCCGTACTAACGTACTCACGTACTTTCCGACCGTACTGACGTACTTTCTCAAACATCGGCTCAAGGTCATGGTTGAGGCTCCCTCGGCTGGGGTCCGGGCCGCTGCAGGCTGATCTCCACGCGTCGGTTGCGGGCGTCGCGCGGGTTCTCCGGGACCGCCGGCTCGCTGTCGGCGCGGCCCTCGGCGCTGAAGCGTGCGGGGTCGCGCGTGATGGCCCCGAGCCGTCCGGCCACCTCCTGGGCCCGCGCCTGGGACAGGTGCCAGTTGGAGGGGAAGCGCAGTGACTTGATGGGGGCGCTGTCGCTGTGACCGGTCACGAGCACCGGTCCCGGCACCTGGGTCAGGGCCGCCCCGATGCGCTCGATCAGGGGCGCGACCCCCGGGAGCAACTGCGCCTGGGCCGACGCGAAGAGCCCTTCGCCGCGGATGATGAGCGTTTGTCCCTGGGGCCCATTGACGACCGCGACGCGACCGGCCGCGAGGTCGTCGCGCAGCAGGGTGCCCAGGGTGGCCGCGTCCGGTTCGGGCGGTGGCGGCGGCGGGGCCGGGCGCGGCCGGTCCGCGGGGGCCGGCAGGCCGCGGTCCAGGCCGGCCAGGGACAGATAGACCGGGTCCGAGTCGCGGCTGAGGGCAAAGGTGTAGGCGGCGAAGAGCCCCAGCAGCAGGAGCGCGGCGACCGCGGACAGGACCCACAGGGGCACCTGCGCGAGCAATGGGTCATGCTGGGGGGCCACCCCCCGCCAGTGCGGCGAGAGCTCGGGTTCCGGCTCGCCGCGCTGGGTGCGGATGCTCTGGTAGAGGTTGGCGCGCACCCGCTCGAGCTGGTCGCGACCGCCCTCGCGCACCCGGTAGCGGCCCTCGAACCCCTGGGCCAGGCACAGGTACATCAGCTCCAGCAGGTGCAGGTTGCCCGCCGGGTAGGCGAGCAGGCGCTCGAGCGCGTCGAAGAACTTCTCCCCGCCCCAGGTCTCGTTATGGAAGCTGACCAGCAGGCCCTGCTTGCTCCAGATACTCTGGCTGCCCCAGGGCGTGTCCAGGACCGACTCGTCCAGGAGGGCGCACAGGACATAGCGCGCGGGCAGGACCAGGGTGTCGGCCAGACCCCGCCCCCGGGCACAGGCCTCGAATGCGCGTATCTGTCCCACCAGGCGCTCGCGCAGGCCCTCGGCGTCCCGGTGGGCGGCGCTCCCGCGCAGCTCCCCGGCGACGGTGAGCAGGTCGCTCGCACAGGCCACCAGCGGGTTGTCGGAGTTGTCCGCCGGGGTGGGCAGCGGCGCCCGGCTGGCCGCGGCGGGGGCCGGCGGCCAGGGCGCGGCCGGTGGGTTGGGGGGCGAGTTGAAGCCCTGGCCGGGACCGGGCGGCGCCCCGGCCGGCCGGCGCCCGCCGGGGTTCGGGCGGATGACGGTCGCGCCGGCGTCCGCGGGGTCGAAAAAGGGGTCGTCGTTGGTCAAGGCTTACTCCCGGATCGCCCACAGGGCCAGTTCCAGGCCCGGGAACTCGCCCCCGACGTGCAGGCCGAGACCGCCCCCGGCCGCCGCCGGCGCCCAGAACTCGCTGCTGCGGTCGAGCTCGAAATAGTCGCAACCGGCGTGATAGGGGATCTCCAGCGGGGCCGTGGGCAGGGGCCGCAGGCCGATCCCCGGCAGGGCCAGCTTGACGAACTCGGTGATGCGCTCGATGGGGCCGATCTTGGACTGGGCCGGGAAGCGGTTGCGCAGGGCCTGGGAGTCCATGTCCGCGTGGACCGCGAGCACGAAGCGCGCCCCGGTGAGCAGTGAGCGGTCCGCCACCAGCGCGACCCGGAAGCCGTACTGGCGCTCCTGGATGGGGATCTGGATGGCCCGCTCGACCAATTCCCGGCTCAGATAGTCGCGCAGGCGCTCCATGACCGGGGTGAAGGTCGCGTCCAGGTCGTCGTGGCGATAGGGGGGGAAGTCCGGCGGGCGTTTGGTGTCCCCGGCATAGGTGGCCAGTTCCCCGGCCAACGCGAGCAGGAAGCGGTAGAGTGGCTCCGGGTGCAGTCCCTGGATGCGGGCCAGGTGGATGGACACCGGCTCACTGCGGTTGATCAGTTGCAGCATCAGAAAATCGGCCCAGTCCGAGACCCCGCCGCGGCCCGCCCCCCGCACCCGCCCGGCCCGCGCCTCGGCCTGCCGGTGCAGGAGCCCGGTGACCTCCTCCAGGAAGCCGGCCAGGCGCGCCGCGGCCTGCACGTCCAGGCAGGGGGGGATGTAGGTGTCGGCGAGCTGCACCAGCAGGTCGGCGCGCCGCTCCAGGACCCGGGCGACCCCGCAACAGGCGAAGCCGTCGCGGGCGTCGCGTTCACGCAGCAGCCGCAGATCGAGCCGGCCCACCTCCAGCAGGGTCTCGGTGTCGGCGCCCAGGGCGTTGTCACGCACCGTCAGGTCCCCGGCCCGGTAGCGCAGCATGGTGTCCGGGGCCGCGGGGCCGCCGCTCTGCGGGGCCCCCGGGCGGCGCAGCGGCAGGGCCAGGTAGATGGTCTGGCCGGCGGACTCGGGGTCGAGCAGCAGGGGGGTTGGCAGGGGGTCGCTGGCCGGGGCCTCGAAGGGGGTGCCGTCGGGCAGCCGGCCGGCGCACTGGGTGAGGGCCAGACGGCCCTGGGCCAGCAGGTCACGGTCGATGGTGAGCCGGGACAGACCCCAGGGATAGGGACAGCCGAGCCCCGCCTGGGACTCCACCAGGTGCTCCAGATAGCGGTCGTGTTGCTGGAAGTGGTGGGGCTGCAGGAACAGCCCCTCCGACCAGAGGACGCGATTGTCGAGGGCCATGAGGGGGGGGGGTCTCCTTTAGTAACGAGTCAAGAACAAGTCAAACACAATCGTTGTCGTTGTCGGTGTCGTTTTCGTAATCGTTGTCGTGATCGTAATCGTTGCCGCAATCCGAGAAGCGAAGCAATTTGGGGTGCGAGAGAATCCGGGGCGCCACGATAACCTCGATTACGACAACGACAACGACAACGACAACGATATGGACAGCAAGGGTATCCCTTGTTTCACTTTCGTCACTTACTGTCGGCGGACATTGATCGCGGCCGCCCCGACCTCGACCTCAACGCTGTTGTCCCGGCCGGGTTCGAGGGCTTGCAGGGCGCGCCAACCGGCCCGGTCGATGTCGTTGAAGGCACCGAGCACGCCCAGGTGGGTGGCCGCGGGGCTCAAGGGCAGCACCGTGAGTCGGCGCTGGCCCGGGGCCAGCGTGACCTCCTCGCGGGCGATCAGCGTGGCGCCCAAGGCGGCGGCCTCCTGCTCATAGAGGCGGAAGAAGTCGGCGCCGGCGAAGTCGCCGGCGGCCTTCAGTTCATAGAGCCGCACCACGATCGGCAGGCCCCGCCCCGTCTGGTCCCGATTGGCGTCGGCGGCGGCGCTCACGGTGATGCGCAGTTGCGGCGGCTGGTCCGCCGCCGGGCTGGGCGGCGCGGGCGGCGGTTTGCCCGCGCAGCCGACCAGTGCGGCCAGCATGGCCGCGGCCATCGGGGCGCGGTGCGCCCGCGGTCCAGGTCCAGATCCGTTCATGCCGTCACCCTCGCGCGTCTTGGTTTTCAGAGATTATCAAGGATCGGGCCGCGGGCTCGGCAATTTTTGTTCCGCCTCGTGCGCCGGCGGCCGGCGGGTGCGATCCAGACTGATGTGGTCGCGCGAACGCCGTAGGGCGGGCACGCCGCGCTTTGCCCATCCTACGATCGACGATCAAGCCGACCCACATCAGTGTTGATCGCGCCCGCGGCCGGGTGCCGCCGGGGTCTGCCGCCGCGCCTGAATCAGGCGCTGGATCTGATCCTCGTAGGCACGGGTGAAGGCGTCGCCGAACAGCTCCATGAAGTCCTCCGCGGCGTCGGCGGCGACTTGGTCATAGACCTCGGTGAACAGCTCCCAGTAGCGCGACCGGCGGGCCATGGGCAAGAGCTTGTCGAGCCCCGACGCGGCGCCCAGGCAGCGCTCCAACGCGGCCGGCTCGAAGCGCGCCAACAGCGCCCGCAGGGCGGCCCGCAGCCCCGCGATCATGGCCATCTCGTGGGCCTGGACGTCCTCGAAGGCCCCCCGGGCTGCCTCCGGCGCGCCGAGAAAGCCGCCGCCGGGGCGCACCAGCAGCCGCTCCAGGGCCTCGTCCACGTCGACCGAGAACTTGAACGGGTTGTTGTCCGCGGCGCGGATGGTGGTGACCCCCAGGCGCAGCTCGTTCTTGAACTGGGCCCGCGACTGCATAGTGATGGTGAGGCCCTGGGCCAGCGCCCGCAGCAGGCGGCCGGCGTCGTGCAGGAACCGGTCGGGGTCCGTGATCGTCAGGGCGTCGCCGGTCCCCAGCCCGGCGAGGAAGGCGGCGAGTCCGGTGTTCGCCGCGGCGCTCGCCGGCGCGCTGGGCCTGACGTCGGGCGGGGCCTGCGGGGTCGGCAGTGGGACCAGGTCCGGCGCGGTGCTTGCGTCCGGCGCCGGGACTGGCGCCGGTGAGTGGTCGGTGGGCGCGGTCGGCGGCGGCAGCGAGGGGGCCGGCGGCGGCGCCAACTCAGGCCCCGCCGGTGCTGCCGCGCCGGCCGCGAAGGGGTCGGCCACGGGTGGCAGGGAGCTGAACGGGCCTGGTGCGCCAAAGTCTGGCTCCGCGAAGGCCGCGAAGGGGTCGGTGAGGGGGCTGCCGGGGGGCTCTGCCGCCGGGGTCAGCGGCGCGCTCGGCCAAGCCGGGCAAGGTTGTACCGCCGCCACGGGGGGCGTCGCGGCGCCGGGCTCGGCGACCGGACCGCCCAGGGCGTCGGCGAGCAGGTCATAGTCGTCCGGCACCGCCGGGCCGCCCGGCGCCGGTCCAGGCGCCGCTGCCGGCCCGATCTCCGGTGGGCGCAAGTGGACGCGCTCCAGCGGGGTGGGCGGGGGTGTTGCGAGGGCCGCCGCGGCGGGGGCGGCGGCACCGGCGAGGAAGGGGTCCAGGGCCAGGGCGTCGGCGAAGGGGTCCGGTGCCGCCGCCCGCTCGCACCGGGGGGCCACCGGTGCCAGGCTGGGGGCGGTCGGGTCGGTGGGATCGGTGGGGTTACCCGCCTCGAGCAGGTCCAGGATGTCCGGTGAGGCCCCGCGGCCCGGGCCTCCGGGCGGACCCTGGGGGGCCGGGGGCTCGAATGGATCGGCGTGGACAGCGGCCGCGGCGCCCGCCCGCCCGTCGTCGGCCTCGATCACCAGGTCATAGGGACCCACGGACAGGGTGTCCCCGTCCGCCAGGCGCACCGGTTGATGGGCCGGCAGCCGGTCCGTACTCTGATTGAGGAAGGTCCCGTTGGTGCTCAGGTCAGTGACCCACAGGGCGTCGTCGCGCAGCGCCAGGTGTGCGTGGCGGCCGGAGATGACCCGCTCCGAGTCGTTCAGTGACAAGTCGTTGTCCGGGTTGCGGCCGATGCTGCAGCCCCCCACGGCGATGGCCAGGGTGGTCGGGGCGGCCGGTGCGGCGCCGCGCCGGCGCGCGATGGTGATGCGGTACGCCATGTCGTGCCCTGCAGCGTTGGCGAAGAGGTCCTTGAGTATAACCGAGGTCAAGGTCGGGATTGGCCGCGGCCGCTCGGCGGCGTTGTCGTTGTCGTTGTCGTTGTCGTAATCGAATAATCCGACCACGACCACGACCACGACCACGACCACGACCACGACCACGACAAC
>NZ_CAIKKU010000331.1 GCF_903828115.1 uncultured Thiodictyon sp.
CCCGTAGGGTCCGCTGTGCGGACCGACGCCCTTGCCGCCCACACGACAGCCGGGTCTACGCCCGAGCCTCCCGTGGCCCCAAGGTGTTGCGTCACGTCCAAAAAGCGGGGCCTTTGCGCCCCCTGGCCGCACCCAATATTAAGACACTTGATTTACGACAGTCTAAGCGTTCTAATATAGCCCATGACAAGGCCCTCCGACCCATCCGAACCCGATTACCCCCTGGCCGACCTGTGCGTCCTCGCCGATCTGCCGCCGCGCACTGTGCGCTACTACGTCCAGCTCGGTCTGGTGGACCGGCCCCGGGGCGAGACGCGGGCGGCGCGCTACGGCGCGCGGCACCTGGAGCAGTTGCTGCTGATCAAAAAGTGGACGGCGGCGGGGGTGTCGCTGGAACGGATCGGCGCCCTGTTGCGCGGCGAGCCGCCGCCCGTGCCGCCCCGGCCCCGGACCCTGGGGTCGGTGACGGTATGCAGCCACCTGGCCGTCGCCGATGGGATCGAGGTGGTGATAGACCCGGCCCGGGCGGGTCTGACACCCGAACAGGTCCGCGCCTTCGTCAAGGGCGTAATGGCGGCCTTCGCCGCCGTCGGCGCGCCGCCGCCGGGGGCGGCACCGCAAACAGAACGACAACCGTAAGGCAGGGGCAGCAGATGCAACAGCACCAGTGCGCGCGTTTGGAGACCAGGGGCGGGGAGCCGGCGATGCTGGAGGACGTGCGCGCCGCCGGCGACCTGCGGGGCCTGCTGCTGACGCTGACGGTCGAGCAACGCTTCCGCAATACGGCCGCGACCAACAGCGAGGTCGTCTACCGCTTCCCGCTGCCCTGCGGCGCCGTCCTGCTGGGGGTCGAGGTCGTCCTGGGCGGGCGGCGCCTGACCGGCGCCGTGGTCGAGAAGCGGCAGGCCGAGGCGCGCTACGAGGAGGCCCTGTGCGCCGGCCAGGCCGCGATCATGCTGGAACGCAACCCGGACGGGAGCTACAGCCTGAACCTGGGCAACCTGCTGGCCGGAGAGACCTGCGTGGTGACGCTGCGGTATGCGCAGGTACTTCAATTCGAGCAGGGCGGTCTGCGCCTGCTGATCCCGACCCTGATCGCCCCGCGCTATGGGGACCCGGCACGCGACGGCGGCCTGCAGCCCCATCAGGCCTTGGCGTTCGACCCGCTGGCCGCCTACCCCTTCGACCTGCGTCTGTGCCTGCATGGCGAACTGGCGCGCGTCCGGGTCGCCTCCCCCACCCACCCCATCGCCGTGGGCCTGGACGGGACCGCCGGGGACGCGGTCCTGACCGTCACGCTGGCCCGGCAGGGCGCCCTGGACCGGGACTTCGTGCTGGTGGTCGACCGCCTCGCGCAGGCCAGCGTCGTGGTGATGGCGCCGGACCCGGCGGCGGCCGACCCCGTCGTCGTGCTGGCGAGCTTCTGTCCGCGCCTGCCGGCCCGCGCCGCCTTGGCCGTCAAGGTGCTGGTGGACTGCTCCGGGTCCATGGCGGGCGACAGCATCGCCGCCGCCCGGCGTGCCCTGCAGGCGGTCCTGGGTCAGTTGGGGGCGGCCGACCGCTTCTGCCTGTCGCGCTTCGGCAGCCAGGTCGAGCACCGTTCCCGGGGCCTGTGGACCCTGACCGAGGCGACCCGCCTGGCCGCCCAACGCTGGATCGGCGCCCTGGAGGCGGACCTGGGCGGCACCGAGATGGCACGCGCCCTGGAGTCCACCTGCGCCCTGGCCCACGGCGGGGCGAGCGACCTGCTGCTGGTCACTGATGGGGAGATCGAGGCGATCGAGCGCACCATCGCCGCGGTCCGCGGGACCGGCCACCGGGTCTTTGCCGTCGGGATCGGCGCCAGCCCGGCGGCCGGCCACCTGCGCCGCCTGGCCGCGGCGACCGCCGGCGCCTGCGACTTCGTGGCCCCGGGTGAGGCGGTGGAGCCCGCCGTGCTGCGGATGTTCGCCCGCTTGCGCTCGCCGCGCCTGACCGACCTGACCCTGGTCTGGCCGGAGGGCGTGACGCCCGGGTGGGTCTCGCCCCTGGGGACGGCCGTTTTCGATGGGGACACCGTCAACGCCTTCGCCTGGCTGGGACAGGTACCGGTCGGTGCGGTCCGCCTGCTCGGCGCACCGGCACCCGGTGCCGCGCTGACCGAGATCGCGCGCGCCGATTTTGCGGCGGGACCGGCCCCCGCGGAACCTCAACCGGCCGCGGGCGCCGACCTGGCGCGGGTCGCCGCCGCGGCGCGCATCCAGGCCCTGGCGGCGGCGGATGCGACCGCCGCGCCGGCCGTCGCATTGGCCGTCGCCTACCAATTGGTCACGGACCGCACCAATTTCCTGCTGGTCCAGGCGCGGGCCGCGGGCGAGGCACCGACGCAGATGCCGGAGCTTCACCAGGTCGCACAGATGCTCCCGGCCGGCTGGGGGGGAACGGGATCGGTGATGGGCGGCGGCTGGGCGCACCCAGGCGCGGGAGACCGCGACGATGAGGGTGCAACGGTCCTTTGCGAGCCGCCCTGCGACCTGGACTATCTGGAACTGTCCGCCTGCCTGCGCCGACCGGCCGACTTGAGCGCGCCCCCGCCTCCCGATGAGGCCACGTGTTTCAGCGTCGCCGGGTCGTCGCCAGCCCCCGGGGCGGCACGGTCGTATGTCGAAGAAAACGATCTGGACTATCTGGAGATCCCCGACACGCCGCCCCTGCCGTTCGATCCGATAGGCCGCCGACCCCGAAGCCCTGACGCGGCGGCCGACGAAGCCCCGGGGCTGACACCGCTCGCCCTCTGCACCTGGCTGCGCCGCACCCCCCGGGCGCGCTGGCCGCGGACCTTCGCCGACCTGCGCGCCATCGGTCTGGGCACCGCGGTGCTGGAGTGGCTCGAACTGGTCATCGCGCTCGGTCATCGCGGGTCCGACGCGCAGGACGCGGTGGTGGCCGCCTTCCTCCACTGCCTCTCCCAGGACGCGCTTTATGAGGCCCTGGCCCAATCCCGCGGGGTCTCAGACGGCCTCGCGGCCATCGCCCGGGACCTGCGGACGCCGGTTGCGGCCGCCCCCACCCCCGGAAACGGACACCAAGTCGATAGCGCCCTGGCCGAACGCATCCTGGCCGCCCTGCAAGGGGTCACCGCGGGGTGCTGGCCCGATGTGGTCTATGCGCTGGCCGCACCGGACGGCCTCGGTTAGCCGCGTAGGTCGGGTTAGCGCAGCGTAACCCGACATTTCGGCCCCTGTCTCATTGGCCGACCCGGTGCGCGTAGGGTGCGCCGCGCGCACCGCGGCGGCGGCCAAGGCTCACGCCGCTTCGTTCAACCACCGCCGCTCAAGGTACACGCAGCGCACCCCAAGGCCAATGGTCCGAGCAGAGCCGCCTAGCGGTATTAAGGCCTCGATCAAGATTCCGGCCACTTGGGCTCGGCGGGTGCGTAGTCAGGCCATCTTGGCCTGACACCGTCAGGGCTGGAAGCCCTGACTACGCACTCCGCTGGCCGGGATTACGATCAAGGCCGGTATTAACCAGGGTGCCGAGTGTCGATCGATCACGCAACCAGAGGAAGACTGCAATGACGAACACCGATCATCATGCGTCGCCGGAAACCTTCATGCGCCGTGCGATCGAACTCAGCCGACAAGGCGTTGAGGCCGGCGATGGTGGGCCCTTCGGCGCCGTGGTCGTCAAGGACGGGGGCATCGTCGGGGAGGGGTGGAACCAGGTCCTTTCCGGCTGCGACCCGACCGCACATGGTGAAATCACGGCCATTCGCGACGCCGGTCGGCGATTGCGGACCTTCGACCTTAAGGGCTGTGAAATCTACACCACCGGCGAACCCTGCCCCAGGTGCCTGTGCGCCATCTACTGGGCCGGCATCGATCGCGCTTTCTATGGGTTCAGCATTGCCGACGCAGCCACCGTCGGCTTCGATGACCGCGTGTTTTACCAACAGATTTCCAAACCGATCCAGGATCGACGAGTCCCGGAAACGCAATTGCTCAGAGATGAGGCGTTCGCGGTCGCGCAGGATTATGTGGCCGACCCCGATCGGATTCGGTACTGAATAGACCGGGCAGGGCCTTGATCATTATTCCG
>NZ_CAIKKU010000332.1 GCF_903828115.1 uncultured Thiodictyon sp.
CAGGATTCTCTCGCACCCAACAGGGCATCGCTTCTCCGATTACGACAACGACAACGACAACGACAACGATTGTGTTGACTTGATCTTGGTTCGTTAATTAGATGAGCACGATGTCGTACTGCTCCTGGGTATAGAGCGACTCCGCCTGCAGCCGGATCGGCCGCCCGATGGACTCCTCCAACTCGGCCAGGTGGGCGGACTCCTCGTCCAGCAGCCGGTCCACCACCGCCTGGGAGGCCAGCACCAGCAGGGTTTCGACGTCGAACTGGCGCGACTCGCGCATGATCTCCCGGAAGATCTCCGAACAGGTCGTCTGCGCGGTCTTCACCGAGCCGCGCCCGCCGCAGCAGGGGCAGGGCTCGCACAGGACGTGCTCCAGGGACTCGCGCGTGCGCTTGCGGGTCATCTCCACCAGCCCGAGCGAGGAGACCTCCGTGATGTGGGTCTTGGCGTGGTCGCGCGCCAGGGCCTTCTCCAGCGCCCGCATGACCTGCCGCTTGTGCTCCTCCTCGGTCATATCGATGAAGTCGATGATGATGATGCCGCCCAAGTTGCGCAGGCGCAGTTGTCGGCAGATCGCCTGGGCCGCCTCCAGGTTGGTCTTGAAGATGGTCTCTTCCAGGTTGCGGTGTCCGACGAAGGCCCCGGTGTTGACATCGATGGTGGTCATGGCCTCGGTCTGGTCGATCACCAGGTGCCCGCCGGACTTGAGGCTCACCTTGCGCTGCAGGGCCTTCCTGATCTCCTCCTCCACCCCGTAGAGGTCGAACAGCGGGCGCTCCCCCTGGTAGAACTCGATGCGGTCCTTGATGTCGGGGATGTACTTGGCGGCGAAGGGGACGGCCTTGTCGACCATGGCGCGGGAGTCGATACGCACCCGCTCCACCTCCGGGGTCACCAGGTCACGCAGGGCGCGCAGGGCCAGCGGCAGGTCGTCGTGGATCAGGCCGATCGCGGTGGCCAGCAGGCAGCGCTCCCGGACCCCGCGCCACAGCTTGGCGAGGAAGTCCATGTCCTTGAACAGCGACTCCTCCCCCACCCCCTCGGCGGCGGTGCGGGCGATGAAGCCGCCGTGACCCGGGTGGGTCGCCACATAGCGCTCCAGGATGTCGCGCAGGCGGCGGCGCTCGTCTTCCTCCTCGATCTTCTGGGACACCCCGGTGCTCGCGAGCGCCGGCATACACACGAGATAACGCGAGGCGACCGAGACGTTGGTGGTCAGGCGCGCGCCCTTGGTCCCCAGGGGGTCCTTCACCACCTGCACCACCAGCTCGTCACCCTCGCGGACCAGCTCGTGGATGTGGTCCCCGCGCGGCTCGCCGTCGGCGCTCATGATGTCGGAGGCGTGCAGGAAGGCGGCCCGCTCCAGCCCGATATCCACGAAGGCGGCCTGCATCCCCGGCAGGACCCGCACCACCCGGCCCTTGTAGATATTGCCCACCAGGCCGCAGCGCTCGGCGCGCTCGATGATGAGCTCGTGGACCACCCCGCCCTCCACCACGGCGACCCGGGTCTCCGGCGGGGTGACATTGATCAGGATCTCTTCACTCACCGGGACACCTCGCGCGCGGGCGGGATCAGCTCGATGCCGGCCTGCCCCAAGAGCCGCGCGGTCTCGAACAGCGGCAGCCCCATGACCCCGGAATAACTGCCGGTGAGACCGGCGATGAAGAGTGCGCCCAGGCCCTGGATGCCGTAACCCCCGGCCTTGTCGCGGGGCTCGCCGGTGGCCCAATAGCGCAGACATTCGTCCTGGGTGAGGGTGCGGAAGGTCACGCGGCTCTCGCTGAGATCGGTGCGCTCCCCGTCCGCCGCGATCAGGGCCACCGCGGTCAGCACCCGATGGCAGCGCCCGGACAGGAGCCCCAGCATCGCGAGCGAGTCATCGATGTCCGTCGGCTTGCCGAGGATGCGCTCATCCACCACGACCGCGGTATCCGCCCCCAGGACCGGCCGGGGGTCGTCACCCGGGAGCCGCGCGCGCGCCCGCCGGGTCTTCTCCAGGGCGAGGCGCAATACATAGTCCTCGGGGTGCTCCCCCGGGTGGCGGGTCTCGTCGCAGTCCGCCGCCGCGACCGCGAAGCGCACCCCGATCTGGGACAGCAGCTCGCGGCGCCGCGGTGAGCGCGAGGCGAGATAGATCTGGGGCTCGGCGTCGGTCATCTTTAACTCGTTTAGGGAATACTTGTCGCGTCGTTGTCGCGTCGTTGTCGTTGTCGTTGTCGTTGTCGTAATCGAGGTTTATCGTAGCGCCCAGGATTCTCTCGCACGCCAAATTGCATCGTTTCTCCGATTACGATTACGATTACGATTACGACAACGACAACGACAACGACAACGACAACGACTGTGTTTAACTTGTTCTTGACTTGTTAACCCCGGTGATACGGATGTCCCTTCAGCAGCGTCCAGGCCCGATAAATCTGCTCCGCCAGGATCACCCGCACCAGCGGGTGCGGAAAGGTCAGCCGCGACAGTGACCAACACTGATCGGCACGCGCCAGCGCGGCCGGCGCCAACCCGTCCGGCCCCCCCACCAGCAGGGCCAGGTCCCGCCCGGCACCCAGCCAGGCCTGAAGCTGCAGGGCCAGGTCCTGCGTGCTCCACCCCTGCCCGCGTCCGTCCAGGGCCACCACCCCCGCCCCCTTGGGGATCAGCTTACAGAGACGCAGCGCCTCGTCCTCCCGCGCCAGGTCCGGACCGCCCGTCTTGCCCCGGCGCAACGGCTCCACCTCGATCAAGTGCAGCGCACACTCCGGCGGCAGCCGCCGGGCATAGTCCTGATACCCGGCCTCGACCCAGGCCGGCATCCGGCGCCCGACACAGAGCAGATGGATACGCACCGGCGCCGACCCGTGCCGGGCTCAGTGCAGGCCCGGCCCCAAGACCAGGTCCGCGGGTAGGCGCAGCAGCCGACAGCGCCGCGGGTCGGCACTCGGCAACAACATCAGTTGATCGGCCATCTCGTCACCGTTCTATCAAACTTACAAATTCATGCGTAAACATGAATAAAGTTGACTTCCTGCTTCACGGGGGCCGGTTTCACGCGGACCTTGCGGCCCGCGCCAGCGCCCTCCCCTCCACAGGCAGACACCGCGGAACTCGCGGC
>NZ_CAIKKU010000333.1 GCF_903828115.1 uncultured Thiodictyon sp.
CGACGACGACGACGACGACGACGACGACGACAACGACGACGACGACGACGCCTCTAGAACAAAAAGAGAACAACAACAGCGACGAGATCAAAGACAACGACAACGACAACGACAACGACAACGACAACGACAACGACAGCGACAGCGACAGTGTACCCGGGATCTCGGTCACCACATCAGTTCTGATCGCACCCGGTGGCTGGGACGTTTTTTCCCTGTCATGGGTATATGTTACCTTTGCGCACCCAATCGGCCGACGCCTCGGCTGCCCATATCCGCCCCTTCCAGACGAGACCCCGATGACACGGTATCTGTTGACCCTGCTCGCCCTCACGCTCACCGCCCTGTGCCTGGCCGTGCCCCCGCCGACCCTGGCGGCCGATGCGGGCGCCCGGCCGCACCGGCCACGCATCGGTCTGGTGCTGAGCGGCGGCGGGGCGCGGGGCTCGGCCCATATCGGGGTGCTCAAGGTCCTGGAAGAGATGCGGATCCCGATCGATGTGGTGGTGGGGACCAGCATGGGCTCGCTGGTGGGCGGGGCCTACGCGGCCGGGCTGTCGCCGCGGGAACTGGAGCAGCGGGTTACCGGGGTGGATTGGAACGTCCTCTTCAACGATGACCCGCCGCGCCGGGAGTGGCCCGCGCGGCGCAAGCAGTTGTCGTCCAATCCGACCTTCGACTTCAGCATCGGGGTCCGCAAGGGCCAGATCAAGTTGCCCGGTGGGGCCATCGCGGGTCAAGGGGTACAGTTGTTTTTCAACGACCTGGTCAAGGGCGCGGAGCGGATACAAGACTTTGACGACCTGCCGATCCCCTTCCGGGCCGTGGCCACCGACCTGGAGGACGGGCAGATGAAGGTCTTCGAGCGGGGGCCGCTGCCGGTCGCCATGCGCGCCAGCATGTCGGTGCCGACGCTGTTTGCGCCCATGCAGTGGGACGGCCACCTCTATGTGGACGGGGGTCTGGTCCGTAACCTGCCTATCGATGTGGCCCGCGGTCTGGGGGTGGACGTGATCATCGCGGTCAATCTGGGGTCCGGGTATCTGCCGCGTGACCAACTCGGCAATATTCTTGGCGTCACCGGCCAGATGATCGCGATCCTGACCGAGCAGAATGTCAAGGTCTCGCTCGCGCAGATCGATCGGGCGCGCGACGTGCTGATCGAACCGGACTTGGGCAACATCACCGCCAGCGACTTCAACCGCGCCGAGGAGGCCATCGAGACCGGCGTGAAGGCGGCCGGGAAGGAGAAGTCGCAACTTGCCCGCTACAGCGTCAGCGAGGCGGACTATGACGCCTGGAAGCGCACGCGTTTCGGCGCCGGCCACCCGGTCGGACAGGTCTCAGAGGTACGGATCGCGGGCCTGGAGACGGTGAACCCGAAGGTCTTCGATCGCCTGGTCGCGGACCAGCGGGACCGTCCGCTGGACCGCACCCGCCTGGTGGCCGACATTCAGAAGCTCTACGGCCACGCCGACTTCGAGCGGATCAGCTACCACTTCAAGCCCGGCCCGGACGGCCGCGATCGGCTCATGATCGATGCGGTGGAGAAGGCCTGGGGCCCGGGCTATCTGAGTTTCGGGCTGGGCCTGCTGACCGACAACAAGGGCGACAGCCGCTTCGGCCTGCGCGCCACCTACAATCGCACCTGGGCCGATCGGCTGGGTGCCGCCTGGGCCACCGAGGTCAAACTCGGTAACGCCCCGAGCCTCTACAGCGAGTTCTTCCAGCCCTTGGATCTCGACCGGTCGGCCTTCGTCGCCCCCTTCCTGGGACTGCGCATGAGCCCGGACAGCGTCTTCCTGGGTCAGCAACGGGTCGCGCGCTACAACGTGACGCGCGGGCGCATCGGCGCGGACCTGGGCACGACCCTGGACGGGACCGAGGTGCGGGTCGGTCTCTATTACGGCCAGACGCAGGTCGCGCTCGATACCGGCATGCCCCAACTCCCGGTCGGCCGGGTGGTCGACACCGGCCTGCGCGCCAGCCTCTACTACGACACCCGCGACAGCGCCGGTCTGCCGCGCTCGGGCGCCCTGCTGTCGCTGGACCTGCTGAACCCGCTCCAGGCACTGGGGGCGGACGTGCAATACTCGCGCACGCTCTTCAACAGCGAGGCCGCCTACAGCGTCGGAAAGAACACCTTCGCCCTCAGGATGAAGGGCGGGAGCAGTTTCGGCGCCAATATGCCCTACTACGACCAGTTCGCCCTGGGCGGCTTCCTCAACCTCTCCGGCTACGCCTACGAGCAGTTCCGCGGCAATGACATGGGCTTCGGGGCACTGGTCTATTACCGCCAGATCGCCTCGCTGTCGCCGCCGCTGGGGCGCGGTCTCTACCTGGGCGCCTCACTGGAGGCCGGGTGGCTCTCGGACGGGGACTTCGGCGATCGGACAATGGGCCGTGTGACCATCAGCCGGGAGGCGACCCGCTACGGCGGGAGCCTCTTCTTCGGCTCGGACACCTGGATCGGCCTGGCCTATCTGGCGCTGGGCATGACCAGCACCGGCGAGAGCACGATCTATGTCATGATCGGGCGGCCCTGACGTGATCGCGATCGACCCCGACGCAAAGATATCTCGGCCTGCGATGTTCCTGCAATGCCGGTTGGAGCGCGGCTATTACCTGCCCCCCTTCCCGTGAACTTCTCCACGGGGTGATCTGAATTCAGGCACCCCGAGGACTAGCGTCATCCGTTGCTGCTATCGCGGCGAACACGAATAGAAGTCCCGGTATATAAAAGTACCGGCTCACAAAAGGAGTCATCGCGATGATAAGACAGTAGATCCAGCCGGTTAGGACGAATAGTTGCGCCGGCGTGCTGCGGGAGCGTCGGACCAAGGTCGCGCAGCCTCCTGCAAGAGCTGCAAATTGCAATAGCGTCAGCGTTTGATTCGACAAGATCTGCTGTAATAGTCCGGTTAACGCGACTTGATCGAATGGTTCGCTAACGGATCGTACCCGTTGGGCAACGCCACTCGAAAGATCGATGAAAAAACGGGTAAAGAAGTCGGGTGCCGCGAGATAGGCCGGCAACAGGAGTGCAAATGCCACGCCAGCGGCGATCACCAGATAGAGGTAGCGGCGTTCGATGGTTGAGTTCAGAAGCACCCATAGGGCTACGGGGATCGACAGAAAGACCGCCAATTGATAAGTGGCGAGCATCGCTCCCGCAAGTACGGCCGCCAAGAGGTAGCGCCTGGCGATCACCGAGAGGGGTAGACCGAAGGCCATGAGAAAATAGATAAGGGTATGCCCATGCGCCATCATCTGCGCAAAAAAGGGCGACGCCAGAATCATTGCGACCAAAACGGCTGCTATGCGATTACCCTCGGGGCCGCGCCTGAGCCGCATCAGCACCAATACAAAGCTGCCAAGCACCACGACGTTGAGCCACCGTACATCCGTACCCAGCCACTCCAGAGGACAGTATGGGGCGATCAGTGCCGGGAAGTAATGGAGATCAAATGACGAGATCTTCTCGTAACCCAATCGATAGGGATTCGCTCCGTTGGCAACATCATTGCAGACCGCTTGCACCATGGGTAGCATGTTCGCCGCTTCAATGTCATTGGGAGTCACGATGCCGATCCACGACTGTACGACCAGAATCGTCACCAATACCAGAGAAAATGCCTGCGGTCGCCGGGGCGCCAGCATGCCGATCGCCAGGACCAACACTATCAGAAGCCCCGCTGCCGCGATCGCCATGGCACTCAACATTGCGGTGTCGAAATAGACGGAGAGAGCGAGTAACGGCAGCGGCAGCAGGTAGGCGAGGGACGAGCCTTCCGACGGAAGGCACTGCCCGACCGCAGGACGCATAGATATTTTCACGATTTGCTGCCCGACAACCCAGAGCGCTCCCAACAGAAGGACCGCGGCCGCAGTCATCACGACAGGACGCGACTGCTCAGTGAGACGATATTGGAAACCATATGGCAACGAGAGGGCGAGCATCGCTGCCATAGCGGCGATGAACAGCGACGCGCAAGGCAGAAAGTAACGGCTTGCGGTTGCGGAGGAAGTATCTGGATCGGCCATGGTAGGGAGCATCTTGTGCGTTCACTCAACCCCGCCCCGACCAGCCACACCGGTAATCGGGGGAGTATTAGATAATACGGAATCCGGTGCCAGCAATACAGCAGCCGGCGTGGTAGACCTCAAAACCCGCGGCACTGCGACCGCACGTCCGCTGTATGGCCGCACCTTATCCCGATTCGGCCAAGCCGACCATGATTTTATAGGTCGCAAAACAAGTGTAGCGGGAAACGGGGCCGAAGGAAACACAGTCTTCTGCGGCCCGTCGTCGAGGTACGTGATATGCCGGTGCGCCTCGCCATCGCGCGCACCGTCCGCGTGCCGGTCCGGTGCTACGCGGGGCCGGGAGACGTTCCAGACCCTCGCACACCTGATCGTGTTCCGCCAGTCCGCCTGGCTGTTGCTGCCCCTCGTAACGAGCCGCATTACCCAACTCAAATCTCTACCTGGGTTCCGAGTTCGACCACGCGATTGCTCGGGATCTGGAAGAACTCGGTCGCGCTGTGGGCATTCTTGGACATCTGCTTGAACAGCCGTTCGCGCCACAGGGCCATGCCCGGTTGCAGGCTGGGGATGATGATCTCGCGACTGACGAAGAACGAGGTGGTCATCAGGTCCAACTCCAGCCCCAGGGCCGCGCACTGTTGCATGGCCGCCGGGATGTTCGGTTGCTCCATGAATCCGTATTGGATGATCAGTCGGTGGAAGCCCTTGCCGAGGTCGGTCAACGCCAGTCGGTCGGCGGCGTCCACCACCGGGATTTCCGCCGTGACCACCGTCACCAGCACCACGCGTGCATGCAGCACCCGATTGTGTGCCAGGTTGTGCAGCAGGGCGGCCGGTACACCTTCGCGGTTACTCGTCAAGAACACGGCGGTGGTCGGCGGGCGGGGGATATCGCTGCCGATCGAACCGAGAAAGGCCTTGAGCGGCACCGAGAGCTCGGCCATCTTGCGGAACAGCAATTGGCGCCCCCGCTTCCAGGTCGTCAGCACGGTAAAGGACACCAGCCCGATGGCGAGCGGAAACCAGCCGCCCTGCGGGATCTTGATCGCATTGGCGCTGAAGAAGGCCAGATCGACCATCAGAAAGCCGCCTGCGACCAGCGCCACGACCAGCCAGTGCCAGCGCCACAGCAGCACCATCACGAAGGCGATCAGGATGGTGTCGATCATCATGGTGCCGGTCACGGCGATGCCGTAGGCGGCGGCCAGGCTGCTGGACGACTGGAAGCCCAGGACCAGGGCCATGACCGCCAGATAGAGGGTCCAATTGGTGAAGGGGACATAGATCTGACCCATCGCCGAGCCCGAGGTCTGGACGATGAGCATGCGCGGCAGATAGCCCAGTTGCACCGCCTGCCGGGCCACCGAGAAGGCCCCCGAGATCACCGCCTGCGAGGCAATCACGGTGGCCATGGTGGCGAGCACCACCAGCGGGATCAGGGCCCAGGTGGGCGCCAGCAGAAAAAACGGATTCTGCACCGCCGCGGGGTCGGCGAGCAGGAGTGCCCCCTGGCCGAAATAATTGATGACCAGCGCGGGCAGGATCAGCCCGAACCAGGCAAGCCGAATCGGGAACTTGCCGAAGTGCCCCATGTCGGTATAGAGCGCCTCACCGCCGGTGACCGCCAACACGACGGCCCCCAGCGCCAGGAAGCTCAGCCACGGATGGGCGGCGAGGAACTGCACCGCATAGAGCGGATTGAGTGCCGCCATCACCTCCGGGTGCTGCGCGATACTCAAGACCCCCAGGACCGCCAGCACCCCGAACCAGGTGCACATGACCGGCCCGAACAACATCCCCACCACCCCGGTGCCGCGTTTCTGGATGGCGAAGAGCGCGGTCAGTACCGCGATCGTGATGGGCAGGACAAAGCCCGCGAAGCGCGGCGTGACCACCTCCAGACCCTCCACCGCGCTCAGCACCGAAATGGCCGGCGTGATCATGCTGTCGCCATAGAACAGGGCGGCGGCGAAGACGCCGAGCAAGGCCACCAAGTGGGACAGCCGCGAGTCCTTCGTCATCCCCGTGACCAGGGCGAGCAGCGCCAGGCTCCCGCCCTCCCCCCGATTGTCGGCCCGCATGATGATGATGACGTATTTCAGCGACACCAGGATCATGATGGTCCAGAAGATCAGCGACAACACGCCGAGCACGGCGGCGGCGGTGACCGGGATGGGATGATGGCCGGCAAAGGTCTCCTTCAGCGCATAGAGCGGGCTGGTGCCGATATCGCCGAAGACGACACCGATGGCGCCGATCACCAGGCCGCCGAGCTTCTGCGGCGAGTCAGTCGTGGACACTTTGCTCTCCTTCCGGTGAAACAAAAAAGAGTAATTTGCCGCAAACAGGCGCCTCTGTCATGCCCTTTCGGGGCGGACGCGCGACGGGCCTGCCCCCCCGGCGTGGCCCTGGGCGCTTCTGTCTGATCCCGTTAGGGTTTATGCGTTCACGCGTCGGTGTCATCGAAAATACCTGGGCTCTCGGAACCCGCCGCGGCGCCAGAACCGGCGCTGCCCCCACGCGGTCAGGGTGAAGGTCCAGCGCTGCCCGTCATCGAGCACCAGTGAGCGCACGCGCCCGGCGGTCAATTCGGCGTCGAGCCGCCCCGCCAGGGCCTCCAGGTCCGAGAGGGCCGCGCGCCAGGCGCCGCAGTCCCCCGTGAGTGCCGGCCACCAGAGGGCGTCCCAGAAGATCAGCACCTCCCCAGGCGGCGGCCGCGCTTCAGGCGCGGCCCAGGCGAGCGGCGTCCGGGACCCCTCACCCAACCCCAGGGAGCGCCCGCCCGCCGCCTGCGCCAGACCCAGCGCCAAGGGGTGGTCAGCGATCGTCAGCCCCGGCCCGCCGGACACCCGGGGCAGGACCCCGCCGCCCCAGGTCCAGACCCCACTCACCGGCGGGCGGCCCAGGCGCTCGCGTTCCTGGTTGACCGGGTGCTGGTAGAAGAGCATCTGCGTCTCGTTCTGCCAACGGTTCCAGGCGCGGGCGTCCGGCCCGGCGGGCAGGAGACCATCCAGGGCGCGCCCGGCCATGGCGTGCAGGGGCCGGGTGCGCAGTTGCGGGGTTTGGTCTACCCGCAGATACCAGGCCCCCGGCCGCGGCACCGCCAGGCGCAGGCCGTCGGCGATGAAATGGGCATTGAACGCCGCCGCCAGGGCCGCCGCCTCCGCGGGCAGAACCGCGAGCGACGGGCCGGCGAAGAGCAGCAGCCGGTTCCGGTCCGGGTGCAGTTGGACCGGATCGGCGTGGAACCAGCAGCCGTCCCCGGCGAGAGCGGGCGCGTGCGTGCGCAGACACAGCGGCGCGGATGGCAGGTCCAGGTCCGGCGACGGCGGCACGCCAAAGGCGCCCGCCAGGGTTTCCAGGGGGTCGCGGGGCGCCGTCTCCCGGCAGTCGGCGCGGGACAACAGCCGGTCCAGGCCCGGAGTCGGCGCGTCCAGCCCCGCCACACAGTCGGCGGGACCGAAGAGCCCGGGGCAGATGAGTCGCAGTCTGGTCTTGGTCGCGGGCACCGGCATGGCCGTCAGAGGGTGAAGTGTGCAAGTGTCTCACGTCCGTGGACCCTAAGAAGTCCAACCCGTGTTGAATCCGTCGCGGTTGCGCCCGGCTCTGGTTCTGGGCATCCTGCACCCTGACAGGAAGGCGGGCACCGGGTGTCCGCGACGGAGTTCACCAGGGGCTCCCTGACTGTCGACTTGCATCCTTCATCCTGACGAGCGATCCCGCCGAGAGACCCATGCCGTCCGATCGCAAGGCCATCGACGCCGCCGGCGCTGTGAACGCCTTCCTGACCCAGGTGGCGGCGACCCCCCGCGTGGGGCCGCCGGGCACCGGCGGCCGGCTGATCTTCGCCATGGACGCCACCGCCAGCCGGGAGCCGACCTGGGACCAGGCGGCGCGCATCCAGTCGGCCATGTTCGCCGATACCCGCGCCCTGGGCGGCCTGGAGGTGCAACTGTGCTTCTATCGGGGCTTCCAGGAGTTCGAGGCGTCGGACTGGATGGGGGATTCGCCGACGCTCCTGCAGCGCATGAACCGGGTCTTCTGCGCGGCGGGTCTGACCCAGGTCGGGCGGGTGCTGGAGCACGCCCTTGCCGAGGCCGGCCGCGGGCGGGTCAATGCCCTGGTCTTCGTCGGCGACTGCATGGAGGAGAATCGGGAGCGTCTGGCGGACCTGGCCGGGCGGCTCGGGCTGCTGCACCTGCCGGCCTTCGTCTTCCAGGAGGGGCACGACCCGACGGCGGAGCGCAGCTTCCGGGAGCTCGCCCGCCTGAGCGGCGGTGCCTGGTGCCCCTTCGACGCCAACAGCCCGGACCTGCTGCGTGACCTGCTGGCGGCGGTGGCGGTCTATGCGGCCGGGGGCCACGCGGCCCTGACCCGCTACGGGCAGGCGCGGGGCGGGGCGGTGCTCGCGCTGACCCATCAGGTCACGCATCCGGGTCGGGGGGGCTGAGGGCACGATGCTGCGTCTGTTGCTGGTCCCGCTGTTCATCCTCGGGGTCTTGTGGTTGCTGCGCTGGTTCCGGCGCACGCCGCCGGCCCGGGTCGCCGACACCCTGCGCAAGGTCGCGATGTGGACGGTGATCGGCGTCCTGGTGCTGGCCGCGGCCACCGGTCGGCTGAGCCCGGTCTTTGCCTTCATCGCCGCCCTGATCCCGGCCGCTATCCGCGTGCTAACCTTGCTGCAGGCGGTCCCCGTCCTGCAACGCCTGCTGCGCTCGCTCGGCATCCCGGTGCCCGGCGGTCTGTTCGGCGGTGGACCGGCGGCGGGCGCGGCCGGCGGGGGCGGCGGCGGGGCACCGGGGGGCTCGTCCATCCGCACCCGCTTCCTGGAGATGCGCCTGGACCACGCCACCGGGGCCATGGACGGGCGCGTGTTGGAGGGACCCTTCGCGCAGCGCGCAGTGCGGGACCTGCGCCTGGATGAACTGCTGCGGATGCTGGAACTGTATCGGGAGGCCGATGCCCAGTCGGCCGCGGTCCTGGAGGCCTATCTGGACCGGGAGCGGGGGACGGACTGGCGCGCGCGCGACCCGGGGCCGGGCGCCGCGCCCGCCGGCAGCGGCCCCATGAACGAGTCGGAGGCCCTGGCGATCCTGGGCCTGGAGCCGGGCGCCGACGCCTTGGCGGTGCGCGACGCCCATCGGCGGCTCATGCAGCGGCTGCACCCGGACCGGGGCGGCTCCGGCTACCTGGCGGCCAAGATCAACGAGGCCAAGCAGGTGCTGCTGAAGGCGCTGGGGTGAGGATGGAGAAGACTATTTGCGGACAAAATAATCTTAAGAAGCGACGCCGCCGCGGTCTTGGCCGCAGAGGCACGACGGCAGCCCCTGGGCGAGGCTCGGGTAGCGCAGTTCCAGCCCCAGTTCCCCGCGCAGTTTGCGGTTACGCAGCCGCCGCGACTCGGTGAGATAGGACAGCATCGCCGCCGAGACCTGGCCCCCCGCGTCGGCCAGCGGGATCAGGGGTGGGCGCGGGAGGCCGGCGGCGTCCGCGATGGCGAGGAAATAGTCGGTCATGGTGCTCGGACTGTCGTCACAGGCGTTGTAGATGGCCCCGGGTCGGCCGCGCTCCATGGCGAGTGCGCAGGCGCTCACCAGGTCGTCCACATGGATGCGGTTGCTGTAGGGCGACTCCTGCGCTCGCACCATGGGCACCCCCTGACGCAGACGCTCCAGGGGCAGGCGTCCCGGGCCATAGATTCCGGCGACCCGCAGGATCACCAGTTCGCCCCCGCTCGCCTCGGCCCAGCGCCGCACGGTCTGCTCCGCATCCCAGCGGCGGTGCGAGCGGTCCGCGCCGGGGCGGGCCGGCCAGGACTCGTCCACCCAGGCCCCCCGGCAGTCCCCGTAGACCCCGGTGGTGCTGATATAGACCACCCGGCGCGGCTGGCCGGCGCGGGTGAAGGCGTCCACCAGCCGCCGGGTGTGGGGGTCCTCGCGGCCCTGGCCCGGCGGTGGGGCCAGGTGGAAGACCCGGGCCCCGGCCAGGGGCAGGCCGCTCAGGTCGTCCGCCGCCAGGTCCAGGCGCCGGGCGGCGATCCCCGCCGCGGCGAGCCGCTCCACCCCCGCCTGGGTCTGCACCAGCCCCAGGACCTGCTCGCCGCGGTCCAGGTATTGGCGTGCCAGTCGCGTGCCCACATATCCACAACCGATGATGACGATTTCGTTCAACCTAAAGCTCCGGGGCAACCTGCCGCGATGACGATACCGGGACCCCAAGCAACGCGCTTTACGGCCCGCACCGAACCCGCTGGGCGCTCTTTCGACGTGGCGCCCGGGGAGACCCTGCTGGCCGCCGCCCTGCGCCAGGCGGTCGGCCTGCCCTACGGTTGCCGCAACGGCACCTGCGGCTCCTGCGCCGCGCGCCTGCTCGCCGGCCAGGTGACCTACCCGAGCGGCAAGACCGAGGGCCTGGCGGGCAAGCCGACGGACTCCTGCCTCACCTGCCAGGCGGTCCCACTGACCGACATCGTACTCCAGGTCGCGCAGATCAAGGGGATCGCCCGGCTCGAAGTCCGCATCCTGCCCTGTCGGGTCGCGCGCAAAGAGCCGCTCTGCCACGACGTGGTGCGCCTGCTCCTTAAGCTCCCGGAGGGGCAGCGGCTCCAGTTCCTCGCCGGGCAATACCTGGAATTCATCCTGCGCGACGGGCGCCGCCGCGCCTTCTCCATCGCCAACGCCCCCCATGACGACGCCTTCATCGAACTGCATGTGCGCCGCGTTCCCCAGGGCCGGTTCACCGGCTGGATCTTCGAGGAGCTGCAGGAGAAGTCCATCCTGCGCATCCAGGCGCCGCTCGGCACCTTCACCCTGCGCGAGGAGTCCGAGCGGCCGCTGCTCCTGATCGGCGGCGGCACCGGCTTCGCGCCGCTCAAGGGAATGATCGAGCACGCCTTTCATGTCGGCATCGAGCGCCCCATGCACCTCTACCGGGGGGTGCGCTCGCGGCCTGATCTGTACCTGCCCGAACTGCCCCGCGACTGGGCGCGGGCGCACGCCAACCTGCGCTACACCCCGGTCCTCTCGCAACCGGACCCGGACTGGAGCGGGCGCACCGGCCTGGTCCACGCGGCGGTCGCGGCCGACTACCCGGATCTGAGCGGGTTCGACGTCTATTTGAGCGGCCCGCCGCCGATGGTCGAGGCCGGCCGCCGCGCCTTCGCCGCCGCCGGCCTGCCGCCCGAGCACCTGTTTTCCGACGCCTTCGAGTATGGCTCCGATGCGTCCGCCAAACCGCTCGACTGAGGCCCCGGCGCCCGCCCTGGCCTGGGCACACCAGACACCCACCGCTGCCGCGGCCCTTGCCTGCGACACCCTTCAGCGGTCAAACTCCCGGGCCCGGCCGGGGTTTGCCCCGACCAAGACCATGAGGATCGACCCGATGCGTCCAGCCCCAACCGGCATCGCCCTCGTCGTGCTCGCCCTACTCAGTGCCCTCCTGGGTGCCGGCTGCTCATCGACGCCCCAACTTACCTCCACTTGGCGTGACCCGGGGGCCGCCCCCAGGCCCTATCGTAACCTGGTGGTCTTCGGTATCGCCGCCAACGGCAACGTCCGGCGCGCCTATGAGAACACCTTCGTCGTTGCGCTGCGGGCGCGCGGGGTCAAGGCGCGGGCCGGCCATGACCTGCTGCCCGCGGGCGGTCTGGGCGAGGTCAACGCGGTCACGCGGGCGGTCGGCCAGTCCGGGGCGGACGGGATCATCGTCACCCACCTGGTGGGCGCAACCGCCCAGACCGTCGTTGTCCCACCCCGCAGCTATGTCGACCCGAACCTCTACGGCAGCCTCTACCCCTATTATCAACGCGTCTTCGGCTATGTCACCGAGCCCGGCTACTACGCCACCTACCCGGTGCTCCAGTTGGAGACCAATCTCTACGACGCCGCCCGCCAAAAACTGGTCTGGTCCACCCGCTCCGAGACCATGGACCCCGGCTCGGAGACGACCACCATTAAGGACGTTATCGCCGCCGTCACCCAGGGCCTGGCCGCCGCCGGCTATCTCCCCAACTAGCGCTGGAGCCGCTGGGCGGGCCGCGCGCCGGCCCGACACGTAATGATGCTCGACTATCGCAACTACTTCGCGGCGCTCACCCGACTCAAGAGTCCCTGGTATCACTGGTACCAGGGTCACCCCATTTTCCATGTTCATCCGCGTTCATTTTCGATCATAACCCGCTGTTTCTCCGTTCGCCGCCCTCCCGGTGAACGCCGCTGAATGTGCTAGTATACGGTTCGTTCCGTCCCTATTCCGTCCCTGGCACCGGAGGAGACCATGGCCAAGGCCCGTCTGACTGATACCCGCATCGCCGCGTTCAACCCGACCAGCGAGGGCTGGTTGCGTGACACCGAGACCCACCTGAGCGTGCGCGCCCGTCCGTCCGGCGCCAAGACCTACTTTTTCAGGTCTACCCTGGCCTATCGGGACATCAAGATGACCATCGGCGAAGTCGGCGCCGTGGCCCTGCCGGATGCGCGGACCAAGGCGCAGTTGTGGCAAGGCATGATCGAGGACGGCCGCGACCCGCGGGAGGTCCTGAAGGAACAGGAACAGGAGCACGCCGCCGCGACGGCCGCCAAGCTGGCCGCCGCGCAAGCCGCCGACCGGGAAACCAGCCGCCGGGAAGCCCCTGCGCTGGACGCCTGGACCGCCTACGTGCAAGCCCGCCGGCCGAGGTGGGGCGAGCACATCCGGTTCGATCACGAACGGGTGAGTTGTGAAGGTGGCCAGCCGATCACCCGCGGGAAATGCTCTACGACAGACGGCACGACCCAGCCCGGCGCCCTGCGCCCCCTGCTGCTACTGCCGCTCGCCAAGATCGACAACGCGCGGGTGGCCGCTTGGCTCAAGACCGAGGTCGCCCGCCGCCCGGGGCACGCTGGGCTTGCCTTCCGACTGCTGCGCGCCTTCCTCAACTGGTGCGCGTCGCACCCTGACTATGCCGACCAGGTACGCGCCGACGCCTGTACCGCACGGTCAGTGCGCGACGAGGTTCCCGAAGTCCGGGCCAAGGACGACTGCCTGCAGCGCGAGCAACTTCGTGCGTGGTTCGAGAAGGTGCGTCAGATCCCCAACCCGGGCATTTCGGCCTATCTGCAAGCCCTGCTGCTGACCGGCGCCCGCCGGGAGGAACTGGCCGCGCTGCGCTGGGACGACGTGGGGTTTCAGTGGTCTACGCTGACCATCCACGACAAGGTGGAAGGCGAGCGGACCATCCCGTTGACCCCCTATGTCGGCGCCCTCATGGCCGCCCTGCCACGCCGCAACGAATGGGTGTTCAGTAGCCCAGCGTCGCAGTCCGGCCGACTGATCGAGCACGGCAAGCCGCACCGTCAAGCCTGCGCCGCCGCCGGGATCGAGGGGTTGACGCTCCACGGGTTGCGCCGCTCCTTTGGCACCCTCGCCGAGTGGGTCGAGGTCCCCGTGGGCATCGTCGCGCAGATCATGGGCCACAAGCCGAGCGCCACGGCCGAGAAGCATTACCGCCGCCGGCCGGTAGACCTCCTGCGCCTGTGGCACACCAAGATCGAGGGGTGGGTTCTGACCGAGGCCGGGATCGCGCAGCCCACCGCCGATCAGGCCCCCGGCCTGCGCGTGGTCGGCGCACGGTAACCCACAACCCAACCCCGGAGCGCCCCTATGACCACCTTCGTTCTTGACACCCTGGCCTATACCGACACCCTCAAGGCGGGCGGGTTCAGTCCCCAGCAAGCCGAAACGCAGTCGCGCGCACTGGCTGAAATCCTGGACCGGCAAATGGCGACCAAGGCCGAAATCGCCGACCACGAGAACAACCTGCGGCGCGACCTTCGCGAGGTCGAACTGCGGTTGGATGCGCGGATTCGCGAGACGGAACTGAAGCTGGACGCGCGGATTCGTGAGATTGAACTGAAGCTGGAAACCAAGCTGGCTGAGACCAAGGCCGACCTGACCCGTTGGGTCATTGGCGCGGGCTTCCTTCAGACCACCATCGTGGTGGGCGTTTTGCTGAAGGTCGCCAAGCTGATTTAGCACAGGAGCACACCACCATGACCGCAGACATTGAAAGCCTGGTACTCGAACACTTGCGCGCGATGCGAGGGGATATTGCAGACATCAAGCAACGCCTCGACCGGATGGACCTGCGGCTGTCTGTCATCGAACAGACGGTGGGCGGCCTGTATGCCCTGTCGGCCAGCGACCGGGAAACCCTGCAAACCGTTATTCACCGCGTTGAGCGCATCGAACGGCGGTTGGAGTTGACAGAGAACTGATCCAGTTACGGCCGCGCCTACCCCGACGGGGGGAATGCCGGGCACCTTCCCCGGCTGGCGCGGCCCCCTCTTGAAGGCTTGCGCGTGAAGGTGCGCGACCATGAATGTAGTCTTCAACATCGACGGACGGGAGGCAATCCCGGTGCGAGCGATTCCGTTCATTATGAGGTGGAAGCGATGGTCAGTAGGAGTAAGCATACTTGCCCAAAGCGCGAAAAATGGTAACCCAATTCCCGCCTATGAAATCGACAGTGGCGGTGAAGTAGAGGATTTTGATTCATTGCGCTGGGGCCGCTTGAACGCTTGGCCGAGCGGGGTGTTCTTTTATCGCAAGGACTTCGAGAAAGTCTTTGGTGAAATCCTTGACCGAATGCCCCCGCAAGGCGTGAAAATCGTTAACGGAAGATATGAATTCAATTACAACCCCGACCTCAACGACGAACAGCGCGCATACATCCTTGTAGGCTTCGAGCGGTTACTGTCAGGCCCCGAGGTATCCGCGGCCCCGCCTCGTCCCGACGAAGTGCCCGCGCCGAGCGATCAGGACCCGGACAATCCGCAAGCCTTGCTGCTGAGGATCGTTAAGGAACTGGAGCGGTACGCCGAGGAAACCCACCAGCCATTCAACCGCACCGCCATGCCCGGACTGCTGGGAGATAGCGCCGACACAGAGGGCTCTTTACATTGGTTGTGCGCCCAGCTTGACCCGCAGTTCAGGAAATCGCACAGGCAATTTGAACGGTACAGGGCCGGAGTGTGTGCCGTTGAGAAATTCGCTACGGCGAGCGATTTCTACCGCCAGGCGCTACCCCACATGGCGCCATTGTTCGCTTCTGTGGCTCCTGATCCGAAGCGCCGATAAACTAGGATAAACAATATATTGGGCCTTACCCCACATGGCGCCACATGGCGCCATTTTTCATTTTGGCGCCATGTGGCGGTATAGCGCGCCTTAACTCGCCTGCATACAGTGACCCCCATCAGACGGCACCCGCCGCCGAAACCAGGAGGTCACCGTATGCCATCCCCCGCTGCTGCCGCCCCGCCGCGCGGCTATACCACTGAACAGACCGCCGGCATCCTGCTAGCCAAGCCGAATACCTTGCGCGTCGCTTTATGCGAACGCGGTGAGTACCTTGGAATCCGCCCGGTCAAACTCGCCAACCGCCGCCTTCTCTGGCCGGCAGATCAGGTCGATGCCGTTGCCCGTGGCGAGTCGGCCCAGGCCGCCACCGTACCCGCCGCCCGCCGCCAGGCCAGCACCAGCCCACTGCCGGGCGGCCGGGCATGAGCGCGCCCAGTCTCGACATTGCAGCCGCCCATCGCGAGCGGATCGGATGCTCGCTGATCGCTCAGGCACTGGGGCTTAGCACCTGGGGGACTGCCTACCAGCTTTGGGAGCAATACACCGGCCGCGCCGAGTGGCCCGACATCGGCGACGAGCTGCGCGTTGCAATCGGTGAACCACTGGAGCCAGTCCTGCGCCCGTTCGTTGCTGCGCGCTTGGGGCGCGAACTGCGGCGGGATCGCCGCGAATACCTGCACCCCACCTTGCCATTGATTGGGCACGTCGATTATCGCGCCGAGCGGTTGGATGGAGAACCCAAGCGCCCAATCGTGGACATGAAAACATCCCTTGGGTTCGGCGCCCGACACCGCTTTGGGGCGGACGGCACCGACGAGGTTGACGACGGGGTACTCCTTCAGATGCAAGGCTATCTGATGCTGACGGGCGCCGAATCCGCTTTCGTCGCCGCCCTGGTGCCCGGTCCGGAATTGAAAATCTACCCGGTCAGGTCCGACTTGGAACTTCAAGAGATGATCGCCGCAGGCATCGCGGAGTTCTGGCGACACGTCCAGTCAGACACCCCGCCCGATCCGCACTCCGAGCTTGAGGCCCGCCAGCGCTGGGCGCGGCACCAGCCAGGAAAGACCGTTGAAGTCGATCCGGGCATCTACGCCGACGCACGCGAATTGCTGCGGATCAAGGCCGAACTCAAGGCGCTTGAGGACGCAGAGAAGTCGATCCGCGACCGACTCATCCCCGCCATCGGCGACGCGGATACGGTGACCTTCGATGGGCGCCAAGTCCTCACCTACCGTGCCAACAAGGACAGCCCTAAGACCGATTGGCGCGCCATCGCCGAAACCCTCAAAGCCCCGGCTGAACTGATCGAGGCCCACACCATCAACGCCCCCGGCGCCCGCGTGCTGCGCCTGGCGAAGGAGATGCCCGCGTGAATACGAACCTGCAAACCGAACTCGTCATCACGCAACCCAGCGTCACGACGCAAGGCTTGATCTTCGACCCTACGACGATCCGCACCATGCAATCAATGGCCGAGGCTATGGCGTCCGCTCGGATCGCCATCCCGAAGCACTTGGCCGGAAGCCCCGGGGATTGCCTGGCGATAGTCATGCAGGCTGCGCAGTGGCGGATGAACCCGTTCGCCGTGGCGCAGAAAACGCATGTCGTCAATGGCGTTCTCGGGTACGAGGCCCAGCTTGTAAATGCCGTTGTCAGTTCATCGGCGTTGCTGGCCACCCGCATCGGCTATGCCTGGGAAGGCGATTGGCGAGGGGTGAACGGCAAGACCGACAAATCCGACGAACGCGCCTGCACGGTATCGGCGACCCTCATAGGTGAGTCCACTCCGCGCCCGCTCCGGGTGTCCATGGCCCAGGTCGGGGACGTGCGCAACAGCCCGTTGTGGGTGAGCGACCCGCGGCAGCAACTGGCCTACCTCGCCACCAAACGTTGGGCGCGACTCCATGCGCCGGATGTCCTGCTGGGGGTCTACACGGTTGACGAACTGCACGAGCCGCCCGAGCGCGCCATGGGGCAGGCCCATGTGGTCGCGGATAGCCCGGCGGATAGCCGCACGGCCGACGTGAAGGCGCGGCTGCGCCAGCGCACCGCCGCCCCCATTGCGCCGCCCCAGGACCCAGGGCCTGACTTGGCCGAGGTCCTGCGCCGGATTGCGGAGGCCGAAAGTCCGCAGGGGCTTCAGTCGGTCGCCGAGTTGGCGGCGAAGTTGACCGATGAAGACGCAAAAGCCGAAGCGCGCACGGCGTTTGCCGCTCGCCGCGACGCTCTCATCACTCCCGATTCGCCGCTGGCTTGGCCGCAGTCTGACCCCGAGACCGGCGAACTGCGCGACATCCGCGGCTGCCCCTGGATCGAGGCCGCGCACAGCGCCAACAGGACCTGCAACGAGACCGGCGAGTGGCGGCGCAAGCGGGGTGTTGATCCGGAAGTGGCTGAGCGCCTGGAGCGAGACGCGACGGCGGACACTGCCGAGGACGCAACGGAGCCCCAGGACCACACGGAAAAGGCGCTGTAACGATGGACGGACCCGCCCCAGTCTTCGTAGACGCGCCGCTCTTTGAGTCCGCCGACTGGTCTGCGGTCTACCTGGATCAGAACCGAAAGCACTGGTGCAGGTTGACCGATGGCCAACTGCTGCCGGTGTCCAGGGACGCGGCCGGCAACTGGACGACCACCCGCGGTGAGGTTCTGATTTTCACACCAGAGGGGACCATCTTTAGGCCGGCGGATGATCCGATCATCCTCCCGGACCTGGATATCGAGCGCGAGGTTCTGGTCATCGCTGCCGCTCGACTCCGAGATGGGCGCCCGCTCGGGATCGAGGACGATGCGCGCGTGGGGCTTGCTCGCCGACGGGTGGAGTTATGGCGCCAACTGGAGGATGCCGCATGACGCCGACACCCGAGCAACTTCGCCAGGCCGACGAATTGGACGCGCTGTGGAGGCCGTACGACGGTTTCGCCGCGGTACCGCTACACCGCCCTCCCCATGATCCTGCGGAGGCCGCCCCGGACCCCGCCCGCCCACCCGCGCCCGCGTCACTGATCGCCACCGAGATAGAGCTTGCCGCCGCGCGCCTGACGCCCCGCTGCATCGTGAAAGACCACACCTACGCCGACGTGGCCCAGGTTGTTGCCCCGGGCGGCACCGGCAAGACGACCGTCCTCATCCACGAGGCGGTCATGATCGCGCTTGGGCGGCCCGTCTGGGGCCTGCCGGTCGAGGCCCCAGGCTGGACCCTCCTGGTCACCGCGGAGGACCGGCGCGAGCAGATCATGGCCCGCCTGCGGGAAATCCTGGCCGCCCTGGACCTGACGCCCGCCGAACGCGCGACCGCGATCCGTGGCGTGCGCGTGTGGGACGTGACCGGCGAGCCGGTCAAGCTGGTGGCCGCCGCCGACGGTAACGTGGTCCTGACCTGGCTCGCTGACGCGATCGTGGAGGCCTACCTGCCCGACCCGCCCGCCGTGGTGACGTTCGATCCGCTGGTGTCGTTCGGCGCCAGTGAGGGCATGGTCAACGACAACGAGCAAGGCATCGTGACCGCCGCCAGACGCATCGTAAAGGGCCTGGATTGCTGCGTGCGCGTGGTCCACCACACTGGCAAGGGCAACGCTCGCGCGGGCACCCTGGACCAGTACAGCGGCCGTGGCGGCTCAGCACTGCCGGACGGCTCGCGGATGACCACGGTCTTGCAGGCTTGGGGCCCGGAAGACGGGAGCGGGCTGCATCCGCCCCAGGGGTGCCACCCAGGGCCAGACGCCAGCATCGCCGTCATGGTCCGGGCGAAGCTCAGCTACGCGCCCCCGAACCTCCCACGCATTTGGATCAGGCGCGCCGGGTTTGCCTTCGAGCACTTCACCGAGGCGCCCCGGCTGGCCCCGGATATCCAACGGGCGGTCCAGGCGGACCAAGTGGAGCGGTTCATCATCGCCGAGCTTGGGCAGGGTCGGCGCCACACGGGAAGCACCTTGGACGGCATGGCCGAAACCATGGGCATGACGCAGAAGAACATCCGCCGCGCCCTGGCGGAACTGCTGGTGTCCACCCGGATCGTTGACGCACCCCTACCGCGTGAACTCTGTTGGGGCCGCCGGAAAACCTACCTCTGCCCCCCCGGCCATTCTGTTGTTCAGCCTGACGGCATGACCCCCGAAACAGCCCCCACCGGGGAGGCCATGCCGTCACCCTCCTTTAATCCGTCGCCCTATAGGGACAGCACCCCCAACGGATTAAACCGTGGGGGGGTGCGGCCCCCCTTCCCTCAATCCGTCAACGATGGTCAACGGATTGCCACGGATATAACGGATTGGACCCAAGAGCACGCCGGCCCCGCCGTTCCCACCGACCCGTGCGACCCTGACGAAACCCCGCCGCCCACCGTGGCAGAGGTCCACCTGTGACCCCCGCCGCCCTGGTGTCTGCCGCCCGCGCCGACGGGCTGTCGCTGGCCGTGGAGGGCAGCGTTCTGAAGGTCCGTGGCCCCACCGCCGCCGTGGCGAAGTGGACGCCCGTGCTGCGCAGCAACAAGGCCGCCCTCCTGCGCCTCCTGACCCCGCCCGCCCTGGACCCGGCCGACCTGGAGGCCATCAGCGAGGCAGTTGAGAAGCGCGCCGCGATCCGCGAGTTCGACGGCGGCGAGCCGCGCCCGGTCGCCGAGGCCGCGGCCCGCTCCACCATGCGCTGCTACCGCATCCTGGTGGACATGGGCGCCCCGCTGGCGCCGCGCTGGGTGACACTGGTTGCTCCCGGGTGCAGCCTGGAGGACGCCCGCCAGGACGCAGAGGGGCGCTTCTGGGGCCGGGTCCTGGAGGTTCGTGAGCAGGTTGCCGGGGGTGTCCAGTGACCATCGACCTGCGCACCTATCAGCACAGTGCGATCAACCAGGTTCGCGCCGCCTACCAGGCCCGCCGCCGCGCGGTCTTATTGGTCGCTCCCACCGGGTCCGGCAAGACCGTGATGTTCAGCTACATCGCATCCAGCGCCGTGGACCGTGGCGGCCGGGTCCTGATCCTCGCGCACCGGCAAGAACTGATCCGCCAGACCAGCCGTACGCTGGCCGCCTTCGACGTGGCCCATGGGCTGATCCTCCCAGGGCATCCGGCAACCGAGGACGCGGTACAAGTCGCCAGCGTGCAGACCGTCGTGCGCCGCCTGGAACGCCTGGACTGGCAACCGACGCTGATCGTGGTGGACGAGGCGCACCACGCGACCCGCACCACTGGGCACGGGCGGGTGTTGGCGCACTTCGACACCGCGCGCGTGCTGGGTGTCACAGCGACGCCGCAACGGCTGGACGGTCAGGGACTCGGTACCGTGGCCGGCGGGTTCTTCGAGTCGCTGGTGTCGGGCCCCACCGTGCAGGAGTTGGTGACCGCGGGGTACCTGTCGCGCCCCGTGGTCTACGCCCCTCCCGGCGCCCCGGACCTGTCAGGGGTGCGCCGCATCGGGGGGGACTTCGCCGCGGGCGAGTTGGCCGCCGTCGTGGACCGGCCGACGATCACCGGCAATGCGGTGACGCACTACGCCCGGTATTGCCCGGGGCAGCCGGCCATCGTGTTCTGTGCCAGCGTCGCCCACGCCGAGCACGTTGCCGCCGCCTTCAGTCTGGCCGGGTACCAGGCCGCGAGCATCGACGGGACCATGGACGACACCACGCGGGCCGGGCGGATCGCCGACCTTGGCACCGGCGCGCTTCAGGTCCTCACCTCCTGCGAGATCATCAGCGAGGGCACCGACATTCCCGTGGTGGGCGCCGCCGTGCTGCTGCGCCCGACACAATCGCTCGGGCTCTACCTGCAACAGGTCGGCCGCGCCTTGCGTCCGTTCCCGGGCAAGACCCATGCAACCATCCTGGATCATGTGGGGAACTGCCACCGCCACGGCCTGCCGGACGATGACCGCGTGTGGACCTTGGAGGGCAGGAAGCGCCGCAAGGCCGACCCGGCGCCCGACCTGGCGGTCAAGCAGTGCCCCGCTTGCTACACGGTCCACCGGCCGAGGCCCGCTTGCCCCTCCTGCGGGTTCGTCTACCCGGCATCGGTGCGCGTGGTCCGCGAGGTTGACGGGGAGCTTGCAGAGATCCAACGCAGCGCCGCCCGCGATGCCGCGAAGCGGGAACAGAAGGACGCCAAGACCCTGGAGGACCTGCGCCGCATCGGCGCCGCCCGTGGCTACCATCCAGGCTGGGCCGAGCGGGTGCACGCCGCCCGTCAAGGCCGCCAGCCAATGAGCCGGGCCAGTCAATGACCAACGAAGGACGCATCCAGCGAGACATCATGCTCGCCGCCAGTGCGGCCGGGTGGACGACCTGGAGGAACAACACCGGGCAGGCATGGACGGGGGATGTCTCCCGGCTCGCTGACGGTTCAATCCTGATCCGCAATCCCAGGCCGCTCCACGCGGGACTGTGCACGGGCTCTGCTGACCTGATCGGTCTCCGGCCGGTCGTGGTCACTGCGCCGATGGTCGGCGCCACGCTGGCGCAGTTCATCGCCTTGGAGGTCAAGGGACCACGGGGCCGGGTGACTGCGGAGCAAGAGCGGTTCCTGGCGTTCGTCCGCTCCAAGGGCGGACTGGCGATCCTGGCCCGGTCCGCTGATGACCTGACCACCAACACCTCGATTCCGGCCGACTGGCCGTGCAGGACACCCACATGAACGACCTGATCCCGCTCGCCGACCCGAACCCGGCGGCACTGTTCGCCCCGCTCGGGCTGACCGAGGTCCCGGAGCGCATCGCCAGCGATGCCCGCGCCATCGTGCCCGACCTGCGCACCAAGAAGGGCCGCGACGCCATCGCCAGCACCGCCGCCCGAGTCGCCAGGGCCAAGACCTACCTGGATGGCATCGGCAAGGACTATGTGGCACAGCTCAAGCTGCTACCGGCCCAGGTGGACGCCGAGCGCAAGCGCGCCCGGGATTACCTGGACGCGCTCAAGGAGGAGGTCCGGCGGCCCTTGAGCGAGTTCGAGGAGGCCGAGCGCGCCCGCGTGGCGGCCCTGGAGGCGCGCCTGGCCAGCCTCAACGCGGCGGCCGACCTGGCGCCCGGCGCCGACTCCGCGTTGCTCGCCGCCCGGCTCGCCGAGGTCGAAGCGGTGACGCTCGGGGAGGACTGGGGCGCGTTCGCCCTGACCGCCGCTCGCTCCAAGGATGCGGCTCTTGCCGCCTTGCGCGGGGCCTACACCGCCGCCCTGGAGGCTGAGCGCCGCGCGGCCGAGCGGGTGCGGATGGAGCGGGAACACGAGGCCCAGGAACAAGCCGAGCGAGAGGCGCGGATCGCCCAGGAGGCCGCCCGCCAGGCCACCGAGGAAGCCGAGGCCCGTGGCCGTGCCCAACAGGAGGCCGCCGAACAGCGTGCGCGCGAGGTCGAGCAGCAACGCCAGGATGCCGAGCGCCGCGCCCTGGAGGCCGAGGCCCGCCGGCTGCAACAGGAACAGGACGCCTTGCAGGAGACCGCCCGCGCCCTGCAACGCGAGCGTGAGCGTGAGCGCATCGAGGCGGATCGACTGGCCCGTGAGCAGGAGGCCCTGCGCCGCGCCCGGGATCGCGAGCACGCCGCCCAGGTCCACAACGCCGTGGCGGCCGACCTGTGCGCTCTGGGGCTGTCGTTGGACGAGGCGCGGACCGTGGTGCGCGGGATCGCGACCGGACGGGTTGGGCGGGTGGCGATCACATACTGAGCGGCGGCGGCAGGGGTACACTGTTATCTGTGTAAAACAACAGCAAAATCTGCTTGATGCAAGGGGGTAGCAAGTGACTTTTGCCAAGGGGCAATCAGGGAACCCGGCCGGCAGGAAGCCCGGCACGCTGACCAAGCAGGGCAAGATGCGGGCGCAGATCGCCGAGGCGGTACCGGGCATCCTGAAGGCCATGCAGGAGAAGGCTGCGGCCGGGGATGTCATGGCCGCCCGCCTGCTGCTGGACCGCGTGTTGCCGTCCCTCAAGAGCGTGGACACGCCAACACCGCTCGCCCTTGGCAACGCCCCTGCCGACTTGGGGGGCGCCGCTACGGCCGTCTTGGTGGCCCTGGCAGGGGGTGGACTCTCGCCCGAACAGGCCGGGTCTGTGGCTGGGGTCCTGGCGGCCCTGGCCCGGGTGAAGGAAACCGCGGAACTGATCGAGCGCATTGAGCGCCTGGAGCGCGGTACCGCGGGCGGGAGCACCACGCCATGAACGCCGCCCGGCGCAGCCCGCACGGCCGCAGGGTGAAATTTCCCCCGGGGATTTTTCGCCGGACGGCCCGCCGGGAGAAATTTCCCCCGGGGATTTTCCCCCGGCCTGACAAAGCCGCGGATCCATGAGCGCCACGCTACGCCGCCGGCTGCACCTCCTGGAGGTCGCGCACGAGCAGCGCGAACTGGCGCAGTCCACCCGCAACCCGGCCCGACGCTGGGCGTTGCTGAATCTGGTGGTCAGGACGGCGGCCGGGGAGGACCCCGCACCCTGGCGTGCAGCCATGGAAGCCCTGCCGACGGTGCCTGCCACGGATCGGCGAGAACTGACCAGCACCGAACGCACCATGCGCGTGCTGGCCCTCCTGTGCCGGGAGGCCCGCGCATCGGCGCCGTACCGGGACCTGCTGGCGGTTGCCGTGGGGGCCGGGCTTGCCGATCCGCGACAGGTCAGATGGATGCGCGAGGCGGGTTTACTGATCGGGCAGGAGACCACGACATGAACGCCACCCTCAAGCGCCGCCTGGAACACCTGGAGCGCGACCAGCAAGAACGCCAGGGCGGGACCCTGGTAGTCCTGCCGCAGCCAGGGGAGAGCAGCGAGGATGCCATCGAGCGCACCGCGGCCGGGTGGGGGCGGCCGGTCGAGGCGTTCAGTGTGGTCCTGGTTCTGGACTTCTGCGCGCCGGGCTGACCGCGGTTCGGCGTTTGGCGCAAAACGCCCGTGCTGACCTGGCCGCGGGTGGACGGCCGGGGCGACCTTCGTCACCCGCGCCCGCGCCCGCGCCAATCGTTCCACAGCGGAAGCTGCCAACGGACGCTAGGCTTAACGACTGACAACCACGGCAGCACCAAGTATCTACCCCCCGCAACAGAGGTACCCAGCCATGTCAACGGAAGCCTTCCAAGCACGAGCGCGCAAGCACTGGACCATATGGCTACCCCAGAGGGTGGCCGACCTGAAGGCGCGGGGGCTGTTCCAGGAGGCGCTCCGGGTGGCAGCCATCCAGGCGCAAGAGGAGAAGGCGCGACTGATGGCGAGCGGCTACCCGAGCCACGCGGCGGACGAGGTGGTACTGAAACAGTTCATCCTGCTGGACCCCGAACCGGACGCGGACGCGGACGAGGAACTGGACGCGGAGTTGGCGGAGAAGGAACGGGCGTACCAGGAAATGATGAGGGAACCGCCGGAGAACCCGCAGGACTGACGGCCAACGCCGAAACCTCCCCCCGTCGGCCCAGGTCCCGTCGCTCGCGAGGACCTGCGCGCCAGGGTGGACCTTCAGGGGGGGCTTACGGCTGCTGCCCTTGCGAGGTCGCGGATAGACGGCTGGCGACTCGACACGGCTTGCAGAAACACGAAACCCCGCCGATGAGCGGGGCTTGTCGAAGCGGGGCCGGGTGGCGTAGTGTGGGCGCCGTCGTGGTGTCCCCTGGCAGGGACACCGCGCAAAGCCCGACCGCGTGAACGGTTGAGCACCGGCAGTCAGATTGTACCCCCGCCGGGGGTGCGCCTGCCTGCCTCTGCCGCCCGCCGCGGTCAATCCCAACGACTGGAGATTGACCATGACTTCACCCACGACTGCCCCTATCGACGACCAGACCGCCGCGCTACTCCTGCGAGACGTGGCCAGTGAGACCGCCGCCCAACTGCGCGTCCTGGCCCACCTGCCCGCCGCCGACCTGACCGGGGAGACTGATTCGTTCGGCCTGTACTTGCTCTTGAGCCGCCTGGCAGACAACCTAACCGCCGCTGAAAGAGCCTATCGACCGGCAGAGGAAGCCGCCCACGATCCCGCCGAACCGCCCCAGGCCCACACCGCTCTTGACGCCGAGTCCGCTCTGGCACTGCTGCGTGGGATCTTCAGCAACCAGGGGGTGCCGTCATGAGTACGCCCAAGACTCCCGACCACATCCGCTTCTACCTTGAGCAGCATCGTCAATGCCTTGAGTACGGCCCGGCGTCTATCGTCCGCGTGTTGACCCTGGCCCATGAGTTGTTGCACGAGTGCAAATTGGCGACATCTGAGCCCTCACCACTCGCCACCCAAGCAAACATTGTCTCGCTGGTGGACTGCGCGAGGATGGCGACGGGCCTGCTGCAGCGTGAGCTTGATTCGGTCTTTGAGGCGCTGGACGCAGCCGGGGGTGCAGCGTGAGCCCCGCCCCGCTCGCCCTGGTCCGATCCGGCGCCGCCCTGCCCCTGAGCCTGGCCGACCTGGAGGCAGTTGGTCGGGCCGAGGTCCGGGCACACCTGGCGGCCGTCACCACCTCGACGGCGCATCGGCGGCCCGTGGTCGGGGTGTCGCTGACCCGGGCAACGGATGTCATCCTCGAGCCTATCGCGTGGTTGTGGGACGGCTGGCTGGCTCGGGGCAAGGTGCACCTGATCGCGGGCGCCCCCGGGACCGGCAAGACCACGCTGGGGCTGGCCTTCGCTGCCATCCTGACCCGTGGCGGACACTGGCCTGATGGCCCCGTGGCACCGCTGGGGGATGTGGCCTTGTGGTCGGGCGAGGACACCCCGGGCGATGTCCTGGTGCCCCGCCTGATCGCCGCCGGGGCTGATCCTGCCCGGGTGCACCTGGTGTCGGGGTTCACCACCGAGCGGGGCGCGCGGGCCTTCGATCCGGCAACGGACATCGGCGCCCTGTCGGCCCGGCTCGCGCGCATGGACCCGGCACCGCTGCTGCTGATCGTTGACCCGTTGGTGTCGGCGGTGACGGGTGACTCGCACAAGAACGCCGAGGTCCGATCGGCCCTGCAACCGCTGGTGGACCTGGCCGCCGAGCGCGGGATTGCGGTCTTGGGGGTGTCGCACTTCTCCAAGGGCACCCAGGGCCGGGACCCCACCGAGCGGGTTACCGGCTCGCTGGCGTTCGGCGCCCTGGCGCGCGTGGTTCTGGCAACGGCAAAGCTCGCGGACGAACAGGGGGGCGGCTGTATCCTGGTCCGGGCCAAGTCGAATCTGGGGCCGGACCACGGCGGGTTCGCGTACCACCTGGTTGTGGGTGAGTTGGCCGAGCATCCCGGGATCAGTGCCACGCGGGTTGTCTGGGGCGAGGTCCTGGAGGGGAACGCGCGGGACTTGCTGGGGCGGGCGGATGAGCGGAGGGGCCCGGACGCCACCAGTGAGGCGGCGGACCTGGAGTCGTTCATCCGCGGCTGTCTGGCCGCGGGGCCGGTGAGCGCCAAGCAGATGCAGGAGGACGCCAGCGGGGCCGGGTACTCTTGGGACCGGGTGAAGCGCGTGGCGCACCGGATCGGGATTGAGCGGAGAAAGGAGGGCTACCAGGGCAGTTGGTCCTGGTCGCTCCCGGCCGAGCGCGCCCCCGAAGATGCCAAAGGGAGCAAAGGGAGCACTCTCCGGAGAGTGCATTCTTTGCACCCTTTGGACGATTCGGCACCTTCGAGCGCCGCAGGACCGGACCCCCAGGCGGCCCCGCGGTTACCCCCTCGCAAGACCACGCTCGCCTTGAAGGCGGCCGAGGCCGCTATCGTGGAGGCGATCCAGACCTGACCGGCCCCGCTCCCTGACCACCACCGAGCCCGCCTTGTGCGGGCTTTTTGTTGCCCTGCAAGCGGCGCCGACTTGGGGTAGGTCGGCCGCTGCATCGCCCCATCGTGGACCTTGAAAACCATTGCGCCTTTCGCGTTGCAGGAACGATAATAATAGAACCGCAACCACCCATGGCCGATCCCTATGCGAGAACCTGCCGCCCCGCGATCCAAGCGCGGACGCCCACCCACCGGCAACGCCAGAACGGCCGCGCAGCGTATGGCGGACCTGCGCGCCAGAGCCCGAGCAACGCTTGATGCTCCCGCCGATCTTCTGTTCAGCGACTTGCCAGACACCGGGTTGCTGGAGCTGATCCGGGTCGCCAATCATCGCCGCTTGCCCCACGTGCTGATGGAGGCCGCCGCGGAGTTGGCGCAGCGCGGCGGCTGTCGTGTCGAACCTCTTGGGCCTACCCCCGACGACGCATTCACCCGCCGCCTGGTGGACTTGGAGGCCCGCCTGGTCAGGTTGGAGAAAGGCCAACCCTGATAGTTGCTTTATCCGTTCCAGTGACGATAATAAAGGGACACCAATCGTTACTGGAACGACAATGCAAGACACCCTTAGCACCCCACGCAAGCAGCGCGGACGGCCCGCCAGTGGCCGCGCCCGCACCGGAGCGCAGCGCAGTGCAGCACTACGAGAACGCGCCAAGACGCTGGTATTCGAGGGGCACGGCGCACTGGGTGACCAGCCCGCATCCGTCCTGCTGGAGGGGATCGGAGCCGCCTACCGGGCAAAGATGCCGTTCGATGTGGAGCGGATCGCAACCGAACTGCTGCGCCGCTTGGGCCATGGGATACCCGTTTCAGTAACGGAAGCGTCCGTTACTGGAGCGAAAACCGGCGGCACGACACCGGATCGCAGCAACCTGAATCGGACGCTCGGTCGAGGGGCCAAGGATGCCGACTGACGCCCGATCGGCCCCCGCGCGCACGGGATGACCTGGGCGAAGTCGGATTCGAGCGCCGGCTTAACGTCCGGCCCCCGCGGGGATGCAGCCCAGGGCCATGCAGGCACACGCCAGGGCGCCCGGGAGCAGGACCCGGTGCGGCATCGTCGGCGCCGTGGTGGAAGGGGAGCAGGACCCGGTGCGTCATCGTCGCAGGGGTCGGCCGGATTCCCGACCATCGTGAAGGGTGCCGTTTGAGAAGCGACCCTTTGAGCTTTGGGGGAAGCGGCGGCCCCGGGTCACTGCCCGGTCGGGTCCTGCCGGGCAGTTCAGGGCCTACCGTTGAGCATCCGACGAACGGTAAAATACGGCTGTATACGGATTGTTCCGTCCCTATTCCGTCCCTGAAGCCAGAGTTACACGTATCGCCTTCCACATACTGAACGCAAATACTTGAAATATATTGTATCTTTTCTAAGAAACCTCAAGAGCCCCTGGTATCACTGGTACCAGGGCCGCAGAGTCATCGCGCTGGCCGGCATGGGGCTGGGCCTGGCCGTCACCGGGCTCTTTGTCACGCTCACCGCCGGTTTCGGCCTCTTCCCTTTGGTGTTCGCACTGGCACTCGACCATATTCTGATCGTATTGATCATCCTGTATGTCCTGGTCCGGTTCTCGCTGCCCGGTTATCTGCCGGTCGCGTTCGTCGATTGGTTCATGGTCAAACAGGTCGTGTTGATCGCGCTCCCGGGGATACTGATTACCAGGGCCTGTACCCTCGCCGTTGCCACGCTGGCGGGGCGGGGGGCGCGCACGGGCGCAGGCAAAGCTCGAGCCGCGACAAGCCCCCAAGACCGGCCTCGGTTATCGTTTCGGTCACGCCGCACCTAGGGTAGACAAGCGTAGCGCGGTCCAACAGTGGCGGCGCGAGTTACCTGAGACAACCGGATCGGCATATCGCCAAAGTACGTTGCATGTAACGTCTACATTGACTATACTGTTGGGTGTGACGAGACATCAGGAGATTTGCGTTGGCAACCATTCCCGTGAACACCCGTGTTCAAAAGCATCGCGATGCCTTGCGTAGGGCAGGACTGCGCCCGGTGCAAATCTGGGTGCCTGATACGCGACAGCCAGACTTTGCGCAAGAATGCCGCCGCCAGTCTCTGCTTGCCGCTCAGGCGGATCTGGCCGACACGAAGATGCAGCAATTCATGGATGAAGCCGTGGCGGAGGTGGACGGCTGGACGTCATGATGCGAGGGGACTTTGTGACCATCGCCATGCCAGGCGATTTCGGCAAGCCAAGACCCGCGTTGGTGATCCAGGCCGATCAATTCGGCGAGCACGCCACCGTAACCGTACTGCCGTCAACAAGCACGCTGGTTGCCGCGCCGCTGTTTCGGATCACTGTTCAGCCGAACACCGGGAACGGCTTGCAGAAGCCGTCACAAGTGATGGTCGATAAGGCGATGACCGTGAAGCGCGACAAGGTCGGGCAAGCCTTCGGGCGCATTGATGGGGATACAATGGTAGAGATTGAGCGTTGTCTGGCCGTTTTCTTGGGCATTGCAAAGTGATGGACAACAAGCGCTGGTTCTTGTGCGGGATATCCAGAACATTGCAGAAGACACTGGTATCGATGATGCAGAAGGTCATGCACTGCTGGCCCGGTCCAATGAATGCAGCCAGCGCAGCGCCTGCGCCTTCTTTTCGTCCTCCGAGCGGCGGTCCTTAAGATAGCGGTCGAGGATGCCGCGGGTCATCAACTGTCCGAGCGGACCCTGCGCGACCAGTTCCGGATAGTCCCGCACGTCTTCGAGCCGAATGAGTCGGCTGTCTCCCTGCTCCGGGTCGCGATAGCAGCAGACCACATCCGGGATGGCCGCGATCGGCAGGGCGTCGAGCAGCGCGGGGTTATGCGTCGTAACCAATACCCGGACCTTACGGGACTGGGCCAGCTTCAGTATATTCTCCAAAAGCATTCCGGCGCGGCTCGGGTGAACCCCGTTGTCGATCTCCTCAATGATCACCAACGAGCCCTCCGGTGCGGATAGCAGCGCCGCGGCAATGGCCAGCACCCGCAGTGTGCCATCGGAGAGGATGCCGGCATCCCACTGACGATCGCCCCCGCCGAACGCTTCGGTCAGGGTGACGATGACCTCCTTGCGCGGACCCTCCAGGAAGCCGATATCGCGGATATCCTGCTCCGGTAGGGCACGAATGAAATCCAGCACGGCTGCTTTGCGGTCCGGCTCTCGGCACAGGTCGAATAGCACGCTCGACAGATTGGAACCGTCGCCCTTCAGCCGCTTCTCAATGATGAAGCTTGGATTGCGCATCCGGCCTGGGTTGGGGTCCAGAAACAGGATGCGGTCCAGGAAACCGCGCAGGCGATCAACTGCTTCCGGTATATGCCGCTGCGCCCATGGAGAAACGAAACGCGCGGGTGTCCCGAGTTGGCTGAAGATTGCCTGCTGATCGCTGCAAGCGATCTGCGGTCTTCTACCGGGCGCGAAACGGTCGTAGCCCACGGTCACCTCATGGCTGAATTCCTTTGCCGGTTCGACCACCTCGTAGAGCAGGGGCTTGCCTCGCCCGATATAACTTCCGCCTAAAGACTCGGCCGCCACCCGCATTCCGTCTGCGGTCACTTCAAGCCGGGTCTTGAACTGGGCGGAACTGCCGTCGAAATCCCGAAACAACCCAGGATTGCCACGGCAAGCGAAGCCGAAGATCGGACGATCCTGCTTGTCATCCGGCTTCCGGTAGACCAGATCGCCAACCGTTCCGCGCACCCTCTGATCTTCAGACTGCACCGCGCTGACCAGTTCGTCCAACCGCTGACCGCGGGCCAGCCAGGACAGAAACCGGATGCCCTCGATGGCGTTGCTCTTCCCCGACGCGTTGGCACCGATCAGCAGCGTCAGCGGGGCCAACCGCAAGGTCGCTTAGCGGTAGCTCTTGAAGTCGATCAGCGAGATGCTGTTGAACAACGGTTGCTCCGGATAATCGGTCGCAAGATACCGGATGGGGCATTCGCCCCGTCCGAAAGCGCATGTGGTCGCAACGATGATCAAGCGCCAGCCGTATTGGTCTCGACGAGGTCGATTTCTCCTTTCATCCAGTCCCGAACAAGCCGCTCCTCCTCCGGTGAAAAGCGGAAGAATTTCCAATCGACAGTGCCGGAATCCAGAGGCGCCTGAGGGGCCCGGCAACCCCAGATCGTGGCCAGCTTCTTCAGCGGCGCACTGGGAGGCAAATCCTCCCCCAACAATGTTTCTTCAATCCGATTTTCGGCTATCGAAACCGACCGGCCACGATCCGCATTAATGCATTCGATCGATATTGCACCGCATACGAACGCAAGAAATGGCAAATTGGCCCTTGGTTCGACCGCATTCTTAACGGCCGCCGCCGCTCCGAACCTCTTTCTCAACAATGCGTCAATATTAATCGCTTTGTAGTCGAGAATCCACGGTACAGGCATTGCCATGAGTTGTTCAGAAGCCCCAGACCAGTCGCCAGAATGCCGCGGATTGTCGCGCGCAAGCCAATAAAGAACCGATGGCAAAGCAGGCCCGAAGCCAACTGAAAAAATCGCGATGGATATTCCGACAGCGTGGCAAGCAACCCGTGATTCTTGATTACTTCAGACCATGACCAGCCTGGCAGTGCGCGCACCGAAAAAACGGCTATTCGCGGATCCTCGCGAGCCACGCGAAGCAGCACCTTGCGACGGCGCAAAATAAGAGAGGCCCAATCGATGCTCAGTGATGCATCGGAATCTGAAACGGCGCGGTCTCCTCCAATTAAGAGCATGCTTGAAAACAACGCCACCTCTGCAGCCGCCCCGCCCGTCTTGGCATCCGTGTGTGGACTCAACAGATCGGCGAGAGTATCCTCGATGGCAGACAGGACGGTTGGCCGGTTTTCTACTGGAGTTTCCTACTTTCAATAGCAGGCGTTATTCATCGTTTCGGTCATATCATTCATTGCGTTCATCCCTGGGAGCACGGACGGGACCCCGATGTTTCAGCGGGCGGGCCTCAGCGTTGATCACGGCTAGCTGCGCCAGTATATAAACATCCACTAATAGAGACCGCATATTAGTGCTTGCTTATATACCGATTTTAGCCCCTGCACAGGTCCCTCACAGCAGACTATTGCGGCGTGAATACAGCGGCTTAACGCTGAATGCGGACTCGGTTCGGAGTATAATCGAAGGTGACTAACCAATTGATTACAAAACTAAACGAGTCCGCATTCGGCTCTTCAGGACTTGATGTTACTAGCAATATACTTAAGAATCAGTCGTATGGAAGCGATTCTGCCCGTACACATGTACTCCAAAATAGCACTGAACGGAAAAGCATAACTATCTGAAAGTTATGGGGGCACTAGGCGAACATGGCATACCCGTGTAGATCAAGAGACACTCTTTGGAAAAGTCGGCGGTGGTTTGTGATGCCGTAGCATCGGCGTTTGAGCACCTTAATTTTATTGTTAAGTCCCTCCACGAACCCGCTAGTTTGTCGATCAATAAAATAGTTTGTGATTTCCTCCATATGACCTTCAAGTGTCTTCAG
>NZ_CAIKKU010000334.1 GCF_903828115.1 uncultured Thiodictyon sp.
GGCCCCGGGTGCCTATGGTGCGGCGGCCCCGGCGGCCCGCGGCGCGGCGGCCCCGGGGGCCTATGGTGCCGCGGCGGCCGGCGGCGCGGCGGACGCGGACGGGGGTGCGTGGAAGTGGATAGCCCCGGTGCTGGGGATGATCGCGCTCGGCGTCGGGTCCGTCTGGTGGCTCGCGCACCAGGCCAAGTCGGCTCCCGGGACGAGCGTTGCGCCGGTCGCGGCCACGACAGCGCCGCCGGCGGCAGTCGCCGCCCGGGCTCCGGCACCCGCACCGACACCCGGTCCCGCCGGGGCGGTGCTGGTCAAACAGACCATCTGTTCCGGCCAACTGCTCGAGGTCGGCGTGAACGGCGTCGAGTCGATGCTGATCGCGTTCCTCGACGACAAGACCTCGGTCATCGGCCCGAACACCAGTTTCTCCTTCGATCGGATGGAATTTGAAACCGATTCGGCCGCACTCAAACCGTCCTCGCGCGCCCAGCTCAAGAATATCGCCGAGATCATGAAGTGCTACCCGACCCTGGAGATGAAGATCGCCGGCCACACCGACAGCAAGGCCGACGACGCCTACAACCTGAAACTGTCGCAAGAGCGTGCTGACAGTGCCAAGGGCGAGCTCGTCGCGCTCGGCGTCGCCCCGTCGCGCCTGGCGGCGGAGGGCTACGGGGAGCAGTTCCCCATCGCCACTAACGACACCGAGGAAGGGCGCGCGCGCAATCGGCGCACCGACGTCGTCGTCACGAAGAAATAGTCGCGCCGGGATCAGCGGCGGCCAGCGGCTGGCCCGCCTCGTCCGAGGCGGGCCAGGGCGGGGGTGACGGGGTTCCTCTGGTTGCGGAAAGTGCATAGACGCCGGAGGACGATTACCCTAGAGTGACTGTCAAGTTCTAACACTATTCGCCCGAGCGCGGGTGCTCCTCCGTCTAAGTGTTGTGCTTGGATGACAGACCGCGGCTGCGAAGACCAGCCCCAACCGAATGCGAATCCGAGCAGGCTGATTTTCATGTGCAATCCGTCGATTCCGCCGCGTACTGGCATGGGTCTTCTTATCTTGACTACCGTGGCGGGGGCGGGCGCCGCCGCCACCGTCCCCACCAACCAGGCCCTGGACCAGGCCGCCAACGACCCCACCGCCTCGCTGATGGCGGTACAGATCCAAAACATCTACTCGGGCAACTACTACAACCTGCACGACGAGAGTGGCAACACGGTGCTGCTGCGCCCGGTGGTGCCGTTCACGACCGGGGCGCTGAGCCACATTGCCCGCGCTACCATCCCCTACGCCACCCTGAGCCCATCGGGCAAGACCGGCCTCGGCGACTCGGTGCTGTTCGACCTGATCGTGTTCAATCAGTCCTGGGGCCGCTGGGGCGTCGGCCCGGTCCTGCTCCTGCCCACCGCTACGGACAGCGCCCTGGGTGCGCAGAAGTGGGCTGCCGGTCCGGCGCTTGGCTTCGTCGCCCGCCAGCCGTCGTTCATGTGGGGCCTGTTCAACCAGAACCTGTTCTCCTTTGCCGGCAATGGCCGGCGCGATGAGGTCAAGCTCAGTATCCTTCAGCCGATTCTCAACTATTCACTCCCGCACAAGTGGTCCATCGGCGCGTCCGAGATGAACATCACCTACGACTGGAATCAGGGCGTCTGGAGCAACCTCCCGCTGGGAGTCAAGGTCTCCAAGCTGCATAAGTTCAATGCATTGCCGGTGCAGTTCAGCGGTAGCTATGAGTACAATTTTGCGAACGCCACGGTGGTTCCCGAGTGGTCCGTGAACCTGACCGTCAAGCTCCTATTCCCAATGTAACGACCCAATCCGGAGTCCAACCCATGAAGCGATCCCTGCTCGGCCTGCTCGCCGCCGCGGCGCTGCTGATCCACCTGCCCGGCCTTGCCGCAACGCCGGCCGCGGCGGCGGCATCCGCATCGACACCGGCCAAGCCCAACATCCTCGTCATCATGGGCGACGACATCGGCTGGATGAATGTCTCGTCCTACGGCGCCGACATCATGGGCGTGGCCACACCCAACATCGACCGCATCGGGCGCGAGGGGCTGCGGCTGGGCGCCTTCTACGCGCAGCCGAGCTGCACGGCAGGGCGGGCGGCCTTCATCACCGGTCAGTTGCCGGTGCGTACCGGGTTGACGACGGTCGGCACCCCGGGCTCCCCCGCCGGGCTCAAGGCCGAGGACATCACACTGGCCGAGATCCTCAAGACCCGCGGCTATGCGACGGCCCAGTTCGGCAAGAACCACCTGGGCGACCTGGACGAGCACCTGCCCTGCCGCCATGGCTTCGATGAGTTCTGGGGTAACCTCTATCACCTGAACGCCAATGAAGACCTGGAGGACCCGGATCGGCCTACCGATCCCGCGTTTGCATCTAAATTCAACCCGCGCGGCATCGTCTCCTGCACCGCCGGTGGGCCTGCAGCGGACGAGGGGCCGCTCACCATCGAGCGCATGAAGACCTTCGACGACGAGGTGGCCGCCAAGTCGGTCGCCTTTCTGGAGCATCGCGCCCAGGACGGCAAGCCATTCTTCCTGTGGCACAACAGCACCCGTCAGCACGTCTTCATTCACTTGAAGCCCGAATCCCAGGGGCAGTCCCGCGCCGGTCGCGAGGATGTCTACGGTCAAGGACTGAAAGAACACGACGGGCATGTCGGGCAATTGCTCGCCAAGCTCGACGAGACGGGACTCGCGAAGAACACCATCGTCATCTACACCAGCGACAACGGTGCCTACCAGTATATGTGGCCCGAGGGCGGTACCTCACCGTTCCGCGGCGACAAGGGCACCACCTGGGAAGGCGGCGTGCGCGTGCCCTTCCTGATGCGCTGGCCGGGGTCGCCCGCTGGGCGGGTGAGCGGCGAGATCGTCGACATGACCGACCTGCTGCCGACGCTTGCCGCCGCCGCGGGCGAGCCAGGCGCGGTGGATCGGCTCAAGGATGGCGCGACCTACGGGGAGCGCAGCTACAAGGTGCATCTGGACGGCTTCGACCAGAGCGCTTTGTTCAGCGGCCAGAGCGACAAGTCGGCGCGCAACTTCGTCTTCTATTATGACGAGAGCACGCTGACCGCGATCCGTTACAACCAGTTCAAGGTCACCTTCTCGGCTAAGCTCAACGGCCACTGGGACGACCCGCTCCAGAACCTGGGGCGCCCGGTGATCGACAACCTGCTGATGGACCCCTTTGAGCGTCAATGGGGCGATCTGAATCGCCAATACGCCGAGCACAAGGCCTGGGTGTTGACACCCATGGTCGGCGTCGTCGAGCAGCACTTCGCGAGCTTCAAGGATTTCCCCATCCGGCAGGTCGGTCTCTCCGCCCAGTTCGGCAAGACCATCGAGGGCATCCAATCGCAACTGCTGAAGATGCAGCAGGCAAATTAGGCAGGACCGGAGATACTTCAAGATGGCGAATCACCCGCCGCACGTCCGACCAGGCATCGCCCCGCCGTGGGCGCTCGCCCTGATACTCGCCCTGGGATGCCCGGGGGCGGCGCTCGCCGCGGAGGGCGGGGTCGGCCATTATCTGCCGGGCGGCATGGCGACCCTGATCGACCGGCCGCCGACCAAGCCCGGTTGGGTCGTGGAGCCGATCTACCTGCATTACGAGGGCAGTGCCGCGGCGTCCCGGGCAATCCCCATCGCCGGGACCCTGGCCGCCGGGCTTAGCGCCAGTAGCGACGCCCTCCTGCTCGGCGGTCTCTACACCTTTGCGCAGACCCCGCTTGGCGCCCACTACAGCCTCGGTGCCTATCTGCCCTATGTCTGGGCCACGGTCGAGGCGCAACTCGATACCCCGCTGGGCACGGTGCGGCGCCGCGACCGCGCCGCCGGGATCGGCGACCTGACACTGATCCCCGTCATGCTGGCCTGGGAGACGGGGTTCTGGCAGGTCAGCGCCACGCTCCCGGTCTATGCCCCCACCGGCGAGTACCGCAAGGGACGGCTGGCCAACCCGGGACTGAACTACTGGACCTTTGACCCAACGCTGGGCGTCTCCTACAACAACGACAAGAATGGGTTCAATGCCGCGCTCTATCTGGGACTCAGCCTGAACACCGAGAATCCCGATACCCGTTATCGCAGCGGTTCCACCCTGCACCTGGACGGCAGTATCCAGCAATTGCTGCCGGTTGGGGCCGGCTTCCTTGGGATCGGTGCCGAGGCCTTCTACCTGGATCAGGTGACCGCCGACAGCGGGCAGGGCGCGCGGCTCGGCGATTTCCAGGGCCGCACCGCCGGTATCGGCCCGGTGCTCAGCTACGTCCTGCCGCGCGGCACCAAGACCTTCGTCGCGGAGCTGCGCTGGCTGCCGGAATTGGACGTGAGCAACCGCTTGAAAGGGGATTATGTCTGGCTGAAGTTGGTCTGTCAGTTTTGAACACTTCAATCCTGCATTGGCGACGGCGGGTTGCGGCCCGAGCCGCCACCGCGGCCAGCCGACCGACGACCCGCTATCAATAACCCGAGGACCAAGCCATGAGCATTCAGAAACCCGCTTCGACCACTGCACTGGTGTTGACACTGTTGGGCGCCGCCGCAATCGCTGGTGCCGGTGTACTGGACCCCGATTGCACCGCACAAAAAGCCGCCAAGGGCGCCGCGGCCAAGGCGACCGTCGGGGTCGGCGGTCGCTGCTCGCCCGCCGAGGCCGCCAAGGACACCGCCAAACGCGCGGCCGGTGGTGTGGTGGACAAGGGAGCGGTCAAACAGCCGTCCTATGGTGCCCAGGGGTCGGCGAAAAAGGCCGTGAAATAGGTCTTTGGCCTAACGGCGCTCGACATATCAGCTCAGGGCAAGCCCCTGGGTCATCGTTCGTCGTAAGGACTTGAGCCCTGAATGGGCGTGACATCGGTGCGCGGTAGACGTTGGCTGACGCCCGATATTTATTCCCTCGCCGAATCTTTGCATCACCGGAGCAACCCGCCCATGACGCCGCGTTCCCTTGCGTTCTTATCCCTTTTTTGTCTCTGTCTGACCGCGGTGCCGATCGGTCAGGCCGCCCCGACCGAGCCGTTGACCGCCGTCGCGGCCAAACCGAATATCATCGTCATCCTGGCCGATGACCTGGGCAATGCCGACCTGGGCTATCGCGGCAGCGACATCAGGACCCCGAATATCGACGCGCTCGCCCGCGACGGGGTGCGGCTGGAAAATTTCCACGGCATGCCGGTCTGTACCCCGGCGCGCGCGGCCCTGATGACGGGCCGCTATCCGATGCGCCAGGGCCTCCAGACGCTGGTGATCTTCCCCAACCACCGCTATGGCCTGCCCACCGACGAGCGGACCCTGCCGCAGGCGCTCAAAGCAGCCGGCTATGCGACCTATATGGTCGGCAAGTGGCATTTGGGCCATGCCGATATGAAATTCTGGCCGCAGAACCGCGGCTTCGATCACTTCTACGGCAATACGGTCGGCGAGGTCGACTACTTCACCCACCAGCGCTCCGGCATCATCGACTGGCAGCGCGACGGCCAATTCATCGACGAGGAGGGCTATTACCTGGATCTCATCGGCAATGAGGCGGTCAAGATCATCGAGCAGCAGTCGAAGGACCAGCCGTTCTTCCTGTATTTCGCCTCGCTCGCCCCGCACGCGCCCTATCAGGCACCCAAGGCCGGGGAGGATCGCTATGCCGACAGCATCGCGGACCCGACGCGCCGTACCTATGCCGCCATGATCTCCTCGCTGGACGAACAGGTGGGGCGGATCATCAAGGCATTGGATGACCGCGGGATGCGCGACAACACCCTGATCATCTTCTCCAGCGATAACGGCGGACCCCGCAGCGCGGTGGTGGCCAGCGGCGCGCATTCCCCGGCCGAGCGCGCGGCGAGCGGTGTCACCCAGGACGTGCTGCCGGCCAGCAACGGCGCACTGCGCGGCGGCAAGGGCAGCCTGTATGAAGGCGGGGTGCGGGTCCCGACCATCTTCAACTGGCCGGCCCGGCTCCAGCCGCGGGTCGTCGATGAACCCCTGCACATGGTCGATGTGATGCCTACCGCCTTGGCACTGGCCGGCGCCCCCGCCAATCCAGCCGACAAGCCGCTCGATGGTAAGGACATCTGGGCCACCGTCGCCACCGGCCAGGCCTCGCCCCACGACGACATCCTGGTGAACGTCGAGGCCTTTCGCGGCTCGGTCATCAAGGGCCAGTGGAAGCTGGTGAAAGTCGCGCTGCTGCCGGGCAAGACTGAACTGTTTGACCTCAGCGCCGACCCGGGTGAGAAGACCAATCTGGCCGAGCAGAACCCGAAGGTGGTGCGCGACCTGGAGGCCCGGCTGCTCGCCTATGCCAAAGAGCAGAAGATGAGCGAATGGCTCAAGGCGCAGCCGGAGTATCTGGGCGCCCAGGGCCAGACGCTGTTCGACCCGGACTTCGACATCGACGACGGCGGGATGCCGCATCTGAAACCGGTCCTGCCGCAACCCTGAACGTGCCCTTTGCCACTGCCGGACGGGGCATTCGCCCCGTCCGAAACGATTTTTCCGGACCTGCCGGCTCGTATCAGCGGTCCGCAAGGCAATAAACGTTCGGGACGGGGCGAAAGCGCCGTCCCGCGTGGAGTGCTGGGGCTGACCTCACCGAACCCCGCTGCGGCGGGGTGTTTTGCTGTGGGCCAACGGTCTTATCTGCGCGGGTGGTCGCCCGCTTGGCCCTTGTAGCGTCCCGGGCCGCGCAACCACTGGTCGGCTCAGCACGCAGCCGTCTGAATCTCCGGGGGTTGCCTGGTCGCTCCAGCCGGCCGACGGTCCTTGACGCTGGGGCGGCCCTTCACTACCCTGACGGGTCTGCAAGGCTCACCCGCTGCGCTGCCCGCGCGCGCCGCGGGTCCTGTCGGCCCGCCGCACGACCCAGCCTTTTCACGCAGCCTTATTCAGTCTCAGGGCGTTATCGTGTATCCCAAGTATTTCGGACTCAAGGAGCCGAGCTTTTCCATCGCCCCGGACCCCCACTACCTGTTCCTCAGCGAACAGCACCGGGAGGCCCTGGCCCATCTGTTGTACGGCGCCGGTGAACACGGCGGCTTCGTGCTGTTGACCGGCGAAGTGGGGACCGGCAAGACCACCGTCTGCCGCGCCTTCCTGGAGCAGTTGCCGGACGCGGTGGACGTGGCCCTGATCGTCAATCCGGCCCTGACCGCGGATGAACTCCTGCGCGCGATCTGCGACGAGTTCCGCGTCCCGGTCCCGGCGGGTGAGCACTCGATCAAGCGGTTGGTCGACGGCCTGAACGACTATCTGCTGGCCGCCCACGCCGCGGGGCGGCGTCCGGTGCTGATGATCGACGAGGCGCAGAACCTGCGCCCCAAGGTCATGGAGCAGGTGCGGCTGCTGACCAACCTGGAGACCACCAAGGCCAAGCTGCTCCAGATCTTCCTGATCGGTCAGCCGGAACTGCGGCGGATGCTGGAGCGCGAAAGTCTGCGCCAGCTCAACCAGCGCATCACCGCCCGCTTCCACCTGCGTCCGCTGAGCGCCGCGGAGACCGCCGCCTACATCCGTCACCGGGTGGCGGTGGCCGGGGTGGATCGCCCCTTGTTCACGGCGGGCGCGCTGCGGCGCATCCATCAGGTCTCCGGCGGGGTGCCGCGGGTGATCAATATCCTGTGTGATCGCGCCCTGCTCGGGGCCTGTGTCACCGGCGCCAACCAGGTGACCACGCGGGTGGTGGTGCGTGCCGCCGGCGAGGTGCGCGGCGAGGGGGTCAGGACCGCGCCCCCGCCCGCGGCGCGTCCCGCCATCGCGGCCGCGGCGGCCCTGGCGCTGCTGCTGACGGCGGCGTGGTTGATCTACGGCCGGGTGCAGGGGGACCCGCTGGACCTGATCGCCGGTTGGCTGGGGACCTCGCCGTCGGGGGTGGGCCCCGGCCCGGAGTCCGCGCCGGGGCGACCCGGTGCGGGTGCGCCGCCGGTGCGGGTCGCCGACGCCGCGGACCCGTCCGACACCGCGGCTGCGTCGGCGGGGCCCGCCGGGATTGCGGCGTCAGTCCCTGCCGGGGCCGCCATCGCTTTGGCGGCCGCGGCGGCGCCGACCGCCGCCGGCCTGGTGGGCGCGGCGCCGGGCGCGACCGCGCTCCCGGTCGTGCCCCCGCCGGGGTCCATCCCGACGCCGCCCGGGGGCGACTCCCGAGCGCTGCCGCGCGTGTCCCTGGCGGGCAGTACGGATACCGCCGTGGCGGACGCCTTGGGCCTGCCGGAGGAGACCGCCCTGCGCGTGCTGCTGCGCCGGTGGGGCATTACGATCCAGGACCTGGGGTCGGGTGATCCCTGCCGCCGGCTGGCCGTGCTGGGGCTGCGCTGCGAACGCGAGCAGGGTAAGCTCAGCCATGTGCGCTTCTATGACCGGCCCGTCCTGCTGCGGGTGAAGGATGCGGGCGGCGACCGCCGCTATGCGGTGCTCGGGGCGCTCGATGAGTCTCACGCGATCTTTGACCTGCCGGACGGCAGCGAGCGCGTTCCCCTCGCCGGGATCGATGCCCTCTGGACCGGCGACTACACGGTGGTCTGGCAGCCTCCCCCCACCGGGACCTCGACGATCGGACCGGGGGCCGCCGAGGAGTCCATCCGCTGGCTGCGGCGGCTGCTCGCCGAGGTCCCGGCAAGCGGGCTGACCGACAACGGATCGGGCCGGTTCGACGCGGCCCTGACGGCTGGCCTGCGCCGGTTCCAGGCCGCGCGCGGGTTGGCGCCGGATGGCATCGCCGGGCCGCGCACCTTGGTCCAGCTTGAGAATGCCGTGGCCTTGCCGGACATGCCTCACCTGATGACCCCAACCCTGGCCGCGGAGGCCGCCGCCCAGGGCGCCGCCGCGCTCCCCAGGGTCCCGGCGACCGGTGCCGGCCTGCCATGAGCTACATCCTGGAGGCCCTGAGACGATCGCAGGCGCAGCGCGAACTCGGGCGCGTGCCGACCCTGGAGGGTGCCGCACTGGTGGCCGCAGGCCCGGCGGACGCGCCGCGGCGCGGGCCCTGGGCGGTGGCGCCGGTGGTCCTGGCGGCCGTCGCGGTGCTGATCGCACTCTATGCCGCCCTGCGCACGCCGGAAGGCCCGCGCGCGGCGGCCCCGGGCACCGCCGCGGCTGGTCAGGCGGGCGCGGTCCCGGTGGCGCCCGCACCGGTGCCGCTGTCGCCGCCGTCTATTGCTAAGCGTCTGACCGCCCCGGGGGTGCTTAGCGCGCCCTCGGCGGGCGTCGGCCCCGACCCCGTGGTCGGCCCCCTGGCGGACCCGGGCGACCGCGACCCGCGGTCAGCGCCGACGGCGCCCGGGATCCCGGCGGCGGCCCCGCGCCTGGCGACGACGCCGGGCGAGGAGGGCTCAGTGCCAGTCGGCGCCCTCGCTCCGGGGTCGGCCGGCGCGCCCCTGGTCGAGGCCCCGCCGCCCAAGGCCCAGGCCCGCGTCGCGCCCCCGGTCCCCGCGGTCCCCCCAACTCCCGCGGTTCCCGTGCCGGACCTGGCGGAGTCCCAACCCGCGCCGCCGGACGACCCGGCGGCCCAATTGCAGCTGGAACTCGAGCGCCAACTCGAGTCCGATGGGGTCGTAGTGCCGGACTCCGAGCCGGCGCCGCTGCCGACACTTCGGGAGGAGCCAGGCCCGACCCCGGTGCCGGCGGACCTGATCGCCGAGATCGAAGACTTCAAGCATCAGGTCCAGGGCGGCCCGGGCAAGGACAAGGCAAAGGAGAAGGGCGCGCAGAAAGGAGGGGACCTGCCGGTGGTCCCGCCGACGCCCCGGCCGCCTGGGGCGCCGGCCGACGCCGGGGACCCGGCCACCCAACTGCGCCTGACTCATGAGCAGGAGGCCGCCCTGCCCAAGTTCGTGATGAGCGTGCACGTTTATGACGCGCAGCCGGACCGCCGCTTCGTCCTGATCAACGGACTCAAGTATGCTGAGGGGGCCAAGACCCGTGAGGGCTTGACGGTCGAGCGGATCAGGGTGGACGGGGCCGTGCTGATGCATGAGGGGCACCCCTTTTTCGTGCACCGCTGAGGGGGCGGTGGGGGCCTGCGGGCGCCCTTGCATCGCGGTGCCGGGATCAGGGCCAGCGCTGGCGCAGCCGTTGCGGTCGGCGTGTGCGCCGAACGGGTGCTCAGCGCTCCCATATCGCTCTCAGGGGGCCTGCGGCTAGACTACGCCGATGCTCGCCATCCCCGGTGCGGGCACGGGTACCAGACGACGCCGGAGTCGGCGCATGCTGCGCTTGGCGGCCCCAAAGACCTCGGTGATCGCCTCAGCCGCGTCCTTGCGGGCATCCCGCACCAGGAGTTGGCGGCCCTGGCCCAGGTTGGCGCGTAGCTCACAGCGCACCCGGTGACCATACAGGGGGTCGAATTCTTCGTTGATGCGCGCCAAGGCGTCGATCTGCTCATCCGGGAAACGCAGGGCGAGTTTCTTGGCCTCGTTTTCGATCTGTCGGCAGATCGCCTTATCCAGGGCCAGGGTGTCGCCGCTGATCTTTATCGGCATGGGTGAATGCTCCGAGACTTCATTGTCTGGTGGATGGTGTTATACCGGGGGTGGAACGGGTAATTGCCGCGGCCGGACCGCCGGATTGGTGCGGCGGGCGTGCCGCCGCAATGGGTGGGGGTGGGTTTCGCCATTGGCCGCGCCCCGGCCGGGCCTCGCCCGGCGGCTGCTGAACGCGGATCATCGGGACGCTCGCCGCGGGGGCGACGCCCGGCCAATTGGTGATGGCGCGGGGGAAAAAACTCAATGGTTGGTGAACGGATGTCAGTGAAAAATTTCAATCGGATTGCTCTGCAAGCCCCGTCGCATTCGGGCCTCGCGCCCCATCGGCCGGCGTCGCCCCATGCCTGAGGGAGATACGATTCACACCCTGGCCGTGATGCTGGGCCGGTGGCTCACCGGGCGTCAGTTGACGGCGGTCCGGGTGCCGCGGCAGACCCTGCCGCAACTGGGCGGGTGTCGGGTCCAGTGTGTCACCAGCCATGGTAAACACCTCTATATCGACCTGGACGATGGTCACCGCCTGCGCAGCCACCTGGGGCTCTATGGCGCTTGGCACCACTATGGGCGGGATGAGCCCTGGCAGAAGCCGCCGGGCCAGGCGTCACTGGTGCTGGAACTGGAAGATCGGGTGTACGTCTGCTTCAACGCTCGCGAGGTGGAACTGATGTGGACCCTGGGGTTTCAGGCACTGGACCAGCACCACCGCCTGGGGCCTGACCTGATCCGTGAACTGGTGCAACCCGAGCCCCTGTGGGAGCGCGCCCGGGACCTGCTCGCGGGTGACACGCCGGTGGTGGACCTGTTGCTGAATCAGCGGGTCGCGGCCGGCATCGGCAACGTCTACAAGTCTGAAGTGCTGTTCATCGGCCGCTATTCGCCACTGCTGCGGCTTGACGACCTGTCATCTGAAGACATGACGCAACTGTACAGCATCGCGGGGTCTTTACTCAACGAAAATCTGCACGGGGGGCGGCGCCGTACCCGCTGGCCCGATGATGGCCGCGGTCCGCTCTGGGTCTATGGGCGCGCCGCCCGGCCCTGCCTGCGCTGCGGCGGGTCCATTCGGCGCGACCTGCTCGGGCGCTATCCCCGCTCGACCTACTGGTGTGCCGCCTGTCAGACCGGTCCAGCGGCGGCGACGGCGAAGGTCACGGGGCGGGACGCCCCGGCTCCAGCTTACTCGAACAGATCCCGGAACGCCTTGGCGAAGGAGCGATAGGCGTCCCAGCCGTCGCGGTCCATGACCTGATCGATCACCCAGCGGTTCTCCTGGCCCCCGCCCATCAGGCCTTGGACCTCGTACCCCAGGTGGCGCAGGAAGGCATAGCTCGGCCCCTGCGCGTCGAGTTGGTAGTGTGCGTATTCACCGGAGCGCTGGTTGAGCAAGGTGATGAACGCCTGACCATAGTCGCCGGGGCCCAGCAGGTCCGCGCTGTTGTCCGCAACGTGCTCGATCAGCTTGCGGGCCAGCGCGGTGATCAGTAGGCGGCGCCGCGCCTCGCGGTCCGACGTCGGCGCCGGCTCCCCCGCGGCGCCGTCCGGCGCCTCGTCGGCGGTGGCCGGTTGGGCGTGGGCGAGGCGGTCGGCCACCTGGATCAGGAACGCCAGATACTCCTGAATCACGCCCAGGCGCTGGGCGTCGTCGCGGTAAACGAAGCGCTCGCAGTGCAGGTTGATGGCCTTGTCCAAGGCGATGCGCCAGGCGATGAAGGCCAGGGCCCCGGCGATCTCGGGCAGCGCCCGTTCGGTCCCGGCATTCGACCAATGACTCTTGATGCGTATTGCCATGGCTGACTCCCCAAGGAACGGTTCACTAATAAGTTAAGCAAGTCCATGAGAGAATGCGCTTAGCGTCGTTGTCGTTGTCGTTGTCGTTGTCGTTGTCGTAATCGAGGTTATCGTAATGCCCCGGATTCTCGTGCACCCCGAACGGCATCGCCTCTCGGAATACGATCACGACAAC
>NZ_CAIKKU010000335.1 GCF_903828115.1 uncultured Thiodictyon sp.
ACCTGAATGCGGCGATTAACCTCGCCAAGTACGCCGCGAGTTCCGCGGTGTCTGCCTGTGGAGGGGAAGGCGCTGGCGCGGGCCGCAAGGTCCGCGTGAAACCGGCCCCCGTGAAGCAGGAAGTCAACTTTATTCATGTTTGCGCATGAATTTGTAAGTTTGATAGAACGGGAATCATCTTGGCGATGGGTCGGACATTAATGCACCTGTTCAGACCAAGGGCGCCTGGTGGCGCAGTGCTCTGCTCGGTGCTGCGTGACGCCTTGCGGAGCGGCTGCTCGCTGGCCGCTTGGGCAATGGCCTGGCCAGCCCTGCTGCTCGCGCCGCTGCTGGCCTGGGGCAACCCGGTCAGCACTGAGAATGTGACCGCGCACCTGCTGGCGGAGCACAATCCCACGGTGCCCGGGCAGCCCCTGGAACTGCTGCTGTCCCTGACCATCCGACCCGGCTGGCACACCTACTGGCGCAACCCGGGCGATTCCGGCGAGGCCCCGCGGATCGACTGGACGCTGCCGCCGGGGGTCAGCGCCGGGGCGCTCCAGTTTCCGGCCCCCGCGCTGATCCGGGTCGGTCCGCTGGCCAACTTCGGCTACTCCGGACGCGCCCTGCACCCGGTGCGCCTGTCGATCCCGGCGGACTGGCCGCTCGGGGAGCCGATCCCGGTGCGGGCACAGGCCCATTGGCTGGTGTGCGAGGAGCACTGTGTCCCGGAGTCCGCGGTCCTGGAACTGACCCTGAACACCGCCGCCGCGGCCGGTCCGAGCGACCCGCAAGCGCAGGAGGCCTTTGCACAGGCGCGCGCCGGACTCCCCGTGGGGACGCTCGCCGGCGCGACCCTGACGCCGACCCCGGGCGGGCTGCGGCTGTCGCTGCCGCGCGCCGGACTGGGCGAGGCGCCGACCGCCGTGCGCTTCTTTCCCTGGTCCTGGGGGCTGATCGAGCCCGCGGCCGACCAGCCCTGGCGGTTGGCCGCGGACCGGCTGGAGCTTGACCTGACCCCGGGCGAGACGGCCGGCACGGCGGACCCCGGCGGACTCCTGACGCTGACTGGGGCCGACGGGGCCGTCCGCTCCTTCGAGGTGGACGCGACGCGCGTCCTGCCGGCCCAGACGCCCCCCCGGATCACCGCGCCGAGCGCGCCGGCCCTGGGCCTGCCGCTCGCCTTGGGGCTGGCCTTCCTGGGCGGACTGATCCTGAATCTGATGCCCTGCGTCTTCCCGGTGCTGGCCATCAAGGCCCTGAGTCTGGCGGGGCAGGGGGGGCTGAGCGCCCGGCAGCGCGGCGCCCATGGGCTCGCCTACACGGCCGGGGTCCTGGTCTTCTTCGCCGCGCTGACCGCGGTCCTGCTCGCCGTGCGGGCGGGGGGGACCGCCATCGGGTGGGGCTTCCAGCTCCAGTACCCGCCCTTCGTGGCCATCATGGCCTATGTCTTTCTGGTGTTGGGTCTGTCGCTCGCGGGTGCCGTGACCCTGGGCGGCCGGCTGATGGGCCTGGCCGGGGGTCAGGTGGGGGGCGGGAGCGCGGGGGCCTTCGGGACCGGCGCCCTGGCGGCCCTGGTGGCGGCGCCCTGTACCGCACCCTTCATGGGCGCCGCCCTGGGCTATGCGCTGACCCTGGCCTGGCCCCTGGCGCTGGCCATCCTGCTCGCCCTGGGGCTCGGGCTGGCCGCCCCCTTTCTGGCCCTCTCGCTCACCCCGGGCCTGGCCCGCCGACTGCCGCGGCCCGGGGCCTGGATGGAGCACCTGAAACAGCTCCTGGCCTTTCCCATGTTCGCCACCGCCGCCTGGTTGCTCTGGGTGTTGAGTGTGCAGACCGGGCCGGCGGGCCTGGCCCTGGTGCTCGCCGGGATGCTGGCCGCGAGCTTCGGGCTCTGGGCGCGCGAGCGTACCGCCATGGCCGGGCGCAGTTGGCGGCGGGTCGGGGAGGGGGCGGCCCTGGCCGGGTTAGCGGCGGCCCTGTGGCTCGGTTTCGCGACCGCGGGCTCGCCGACACCGCAGCAGTCGGCCGCTCCGGCGGCGCCCCAGGCGGGACTGGCGGCGCAGCCCTATACGCCCGCGCGTCTCACCCAGGCCCGGACCCAGGGACGCCCGGTGTTCGTCAACATGACCGCCGCCTGGTGCATCACCTGCCTGGTCAACGAGCGGGTGGCGCTGCGTGCGACCAGCGTCGCCGCCGCCTTCCGGGCCGCGGATCTGCTCTATCTGAAGGGCGACTGGACCGGTCGCGACCCGCAAATCGGCGACTATCTGGCCGGTTTCGGACGCACCGGGGTGCCGCTCTATGTCTACTATCCCGCGGGCGGCGAGCCGCGGGTGCTGCCCCAGATCCTGACCCCCGCCAGCGTCCTCGCGGCCCTGGGGAGCGCCGTCGGCGCCCCCAGATAAGGCCGGAACAGGCCAGCCGATCGATCTCATCCAGCCCCAGGAGAGTCTCATGACCCACACTGACCAACCCGTACGCCAGCCCCGCCCCCTGGTGCCGGTGATGCTCGCCCTGCTCGGGGCACTCATGACCTGGGGGCTCGCCTGGGGCGCAGCCCAGGCGCCCCAGGTCGGGCAGCCGGCGCCGCCCTTTGCCATCGCGGACACGGCCGGCAAGACCTGGAACCTGGCCGATCTGAAGGGCAAGACGGTCATCCTGGAATGGACCAACGATGGCTGTCCTTATGTGCGCAAGCACTATGGGGGCGGCAATATGCAGGCGCTCCAGCGCGAGGCGACCGCGGCCGGCAAGGTGTGGCTCACGGTGATCTCCTCGGCCCCGGGCAACCAGGGCCATGTGACGGCGGCCGCGGCGGACCAGTTGACCGCCGAGCGCAAGGCGGCACCGAGCGCCGTGCTCCTGGACCCCACGGGGACCATGGGCCGGGCCTACGGGGCCAAGACGACCCCGCACCTCTTTGTCATCGACCCGGCCGGGACCCTGGTCTACATGGGCGCCATCGACGACCGCCCGAGTTCCGATCCGGCCGACCTCCCCGGCGCCCGCAACTACGTCCGGGCGGCGCTCGCGGACCTTGCCGCCGGCCGGCCCCTGGCCGACGCGGTGACTCGGCCTTATGGGTGCTCGGTCAAGTATTGAGCGGCAACCTTGCTCAAGGGTCTGGCCGGGTCCTGTCAACGCGTAGGCGCTCAAGATCGGTCAGGCTTTCCATGGCACCGACTAACCGACGGGATCTACAAGCACCTCAATAACGACGTCCTCAAACCCTGTGTGCTCGAAATCAATAAGAACTCTGATATATCGGTGGGCTATCGGGGAATAAAGAAAGGTCGCGCGGTTGCGGATCTGTTGTTTATGGTGGAGCGGACGGCGATGCAGATGCCGCTTGCCGGCCCGCGGTTGTCGCTGTTGGCTGTGCGGGCGAGCCGCCAGTACCAAGCTGGGATAGCGACGCGCTAAACCTGTCTCATCGGAGCGTTCCGATCGGGTCTGAGGGGGTCAGTTCTGCGTGTCGCCTCCGGGTCAGTTTTTCATGTCGCCTGACAGGGGCCTCGTCCTGGCCCCTTACCTAGGTTTTCTGTTCCGTTGCACTCGAAAACCTGATATAAAACAGCCAGGTCAAGGGATGCGCCTCGGGTCCGTCATGCGTTGCGCGCGGGTCCTTCGCCCCGGACGTTGCGGGGATAGAAGACGCTTCTATCCATTTCATGGACAACGGCTTTTATGGTACAGATCCATCATGGCAACCGCGAACTCCCACCAATGACGCATCATCCGACCCGTCGGCGCGGCCCGTTCGCGGTGCTTGTTGCGCTTGGCTTGGTGCTCCCTCTCGGCGTTGCCCGAGGCGCACCGGGTACGACGCGGTCATCCGAGGACCTGTTCGAGGTCGGCCGGGCTATCTACGAGCGAGGGGTGCTACCGGATGGGACATCGCTGCGTGGTACTCAGTCCACGGGCACGGTCTTGGAGGGTCCCCTGGCCGCTTGCACCGCCTGCCATCGACCGAGCGGTTTCGGTACCTTCGAGGGCCCGGTCATGGTGCCCCCGATCACCCGGTCGGTGCTCGCCCTGCCGGGGCCTCATCACATTGCCCCCGGGCGCACCCCTACCGGGGCGGCCGCCACGGTGCCCTGGTATCGGGCCCTGACGCGGCCCGCCTATGACGACAGCAGCCTGGCGCGCGCCCTACGCGAGGGTCTGGATCCGGATGGCGATCCCCTGATGCCGCCGATGCCACGCTACGACTTGGACGGCGATGCGCTTGCCGGCGTCCTTGCCTACCTGCAACGGTTGTCCATCGACCCCTCGCCCGGAGTCGCCCCCGACGCGCTGCAACTGGCCACAGTGGTGACCCCCGACGCCCAGCCTGGGGCGGATGCGGCGGTGCTCGGCGTGCTTCGGGCCTGGGCGCGTCAGCAGCCCGGGGGGCTGCGCTGGAAGCTCGCTGAATGGCGCCTTTCGGGGCCGGCTGAGGGTTGGGAGGCGCAGTTGAACGAACGCTACCGGGAGCAGCCGGTCTTTGCCCTGCTCTCGGGGGTTGGCGCGGCCGAGTGGCTGCCGGTCCATCGCTTCTGCGAGCGGACCGAGGTCGCCTGCGTGCTCCCCTCGGTGGATATCGCCCCCGAGCAATCCGGCGACGATTGGTCTGTCTATTTTGCGCCCGGGGTGACCCTGGAGGCGCGCGTACTCGCCCGGCATCTGGACACCGCGACGCCCGGGCGTGAGCGCCGGCTCCGGCAGGTCTACAGCGATGCCGTCGGGGAGCGGGCGGCGGCGGTCTTCGCGGCCAGCCTTGGCCCCTCCGCGGGCACGGTCAGCGCCCACCGCTTTCGCCACATCGCCCCGTTGGCCGGGCTCGCGGACATGACCGATGCCGACACCCTGATTCTTTGGCTGCGCCTCGCCGAGGTTGCGGAGTTGGTCGCGCGGTGGCCCCAGGGTCCGACCGCTGGCCAGGTTTTCCTCTCGGCGTTGCTCGCACCCTCTGCCGAACTGTCCCTGCCGCCAGCCTGGAAGGCGCGGACAGGCTACGTTTCCCTATTCGACGATTGGACGCCCCAGGGCCGGTCGGCGCGGGTCTGGTTGCAAGCCTGGCTGGCCCGGGCCGGGCTGCCGAGCGATGGGGTTCTGCGGCGTCAAGCCGACGCCTATGGGGCGGCTTATGCCTTCACGGCGGCATTGTCACGGCTGCAGCGGTTGCAATTGCGATGGCGCGGAACGACCGTGACGCGCGCCGGCCTGGTGGAGCAACTGGAAGCGGTGGTGTCGAAGAACGTGGGCAACCCAGTGGACCTCAACTCCGCGGTCCCTTACTACCAACGCTTGAGCCTGGCAGCCGGACAGCGGATGGCGGCGCGGGGCGGCATCGTCCTGCGCTACGCAGCGCCCGATGCTGCACTCCTGGTCCCGATCGCCGAAGACACCGCGCCTTGAGAGATGTCGGACCAGGGTCCAGACCCCTCAGGGCCGGGCAGGGGAAGGGTCCCCAGGCTGCGCCTGTCCATCGCCAGCCGGGATGACACGAATCAGCTCGACCCGGTAGATCGCCGCGCGGTCACGCAGGGTGCTCAGTTCCGGGAAGGCCAGGGCCGGGGGCACAAAGACCTCCCACTCGGCCCCCTCGGTCATCAGACCCAGGGCCTGCCGCAGCCCCGGGGAGGCGATCTCGGCGAGGCGCAGTGTGACCGGTTCGCCCTCGGCGAAGCTGTCCTCCAGCACGACCCCATTGGGCAGCGTCGCCTGGTAATGCATGGTCAGGGCATCGTCCGGCTGCGGATGGCGCCCGCTACCTGGCCGCTCTACGCGATATTGAAGCCCGTTGGGCAGGGTGACGACCCCCTCCCGGCCCGCGTGCAGGCCATTGAAGGCCCGCGTCGTGGCGGCATCGAAGCTGCGGCTGGCCGTAGACCCGGGCTGGCCGGCCCGGTGGGCGATCACGGCGAGCAGTTGGGCCGCCTCAGCGGCGGTCAGCGGCGGGCTGGCGCCGGCCAAGGCATCCGTTAGGCCAGCGCGCACCGCATTCTCGTCCGGCTCCAAGCCTAAGCGTTTGATCGTGTGCATCAGACTGCCGAGGTGGAAACCAATGCTGTAGCCGACGCTCGCGGCCGCGGGAGCGGGCGCTGCCACCGAGCCCTCGGCGGTCTCGGCGGCACTGGCCTGTCCCCCCGCAACGGCCGCGAGCCAAACACCGAGGGGCAGTGACCAGCGGCTGGGGCTGACCGTCTTGGCCCGCTCTTGCCCCGGTTTCAAGACCCGGCCCTCGTCGTGGCCTCGCGCGCCAGGTCCTCGGCATCGGCGAAACCGTCATAACGCACCCACTGCGCGGCGGACGCGGGGCGGACCAGGGTCAGGGGCGTGTGGTTCATCTTGTCGCCGCGGTACGCATCGAAGGCGCGCTGGACCTGGACAATGTCATCCCGCCGGCCGGTGAGGAAGTGCCACTGGCCAGCGGCTTTGAATTGCCGCGCGTAGCGTGCCAGCTCGGCAGGGGTATCCTGTTCCGGGTCGATAGAGATGGACAGCATCTGTACGGTGTCGCTGTCCGCGCCGAGCGACTCCTGGACCCGTGCAAAGGTCCCGCTCATCACTGGACAGATGGCGGTGCACGACGTGTATATGAAATTGACCATGACTGGCCGGTCGGTCGCCAGCAGGGTACGTAGGTGAATCGGGCGGCCATTCTGATCTGTGAGGGTGACGTCCGGTATGGCGTAGGCCGCGGTGGTGCGGCTGACGGCCGGCATGTGGTGGTGATGATGGGCGTGCCCGGCGGCCTCAGCCGGCGGCGGCCCGGTGTGCTCGTCGGCCCAAGGGCCTCCCGGAGCCATGGACGCCACACCGCTCAGACCCACCAGGGAGACGAGCAAGAAACGATTGGTCAAGACCGGGCGTGGGTGCAGCATGAAGTCCTCCTGATGGATCGGGTGCGAGTCGGTTGGTGTTGGTCTCTGGTGCTGGTCTCAGGGTCAGGCTCGCCCGGCGTGGACCGGGGCCTAACGCCCCGCTCCCGTGTCGCCGGTCGTTTGGTCGGCAGACGGTGCCGGGGTTGTCTGCGCGGCGGGGGACTGGACTGTGACCTCGCTGAGCCGACGCTGGAACTCGGACAGGGCCGCCTCCATCTCCGCGGACGTCAGCCGGGGTGCCAAGCCGCCGGCCGCATCGGCGATGCCCCGGACCAAAGGTTCCGGGTCCAGGATCTCCGGTCGGTCCTTGAAGTCGTTGCCAACCTGGTAACCGACGCTGTAGTTGATGCGCTCGGCATCGGAGGTCAGGGCGTCGGTGTCGTGCTCGGCCGCCTGTGCCCCGAGACACAGCCAGACACCGATCAGGGCCAGGTGGTGCGATGGACGCTTCATGGCGAATCGTCCCCAGTCGGGCGCGCGGTTGACTGGACCTGGTTGCCCAGGACCTTCAGAAGTTCGATCTCCAGGATCACGGTCCGACCGGCGAGGGGTCCGCGCTCGCCGTAGCCGAGGTGGGGGGGGATAAGGATCTGCCATTGGGCACCTTCCTGCATGAGCTGGAGCCCCTCGCGCCAGCCAGGTACGACCTCATTGAGCCCTACCTCGACCGGTTGGCCGTCGGAATAGGTGCTGTCGAACTCCACTCCATTTGTCAAGGTCGCTCGGTACTGGATCAAGACCCGGTCCAGAGCCCCGGGGCGTGTGCCCGAACCCGGGCGCAAGACCCGATATTGAACTCCGCTGGCCAGTGAGACGACCCCCTCGCGCTTGGCGTTCTCCTCGAGGAACCGGCGGTCTTGATCCGATTGCTGTTGAATCAGCCGGTGCGAGTCCAGTGCCTGACCGGCGCGGATCTTGCGCTTCAAGTCGCTCAAGGCGGCGCTCATCGCCGCCGGGGTCATGAGCGAACCTTGGGCGTTCAGGGCATCGGCGATGCCGCGGGTCAGGGCTTCCGGCCTGAACTCGACCCCGTGGCGCCTGAAATCGTTCCCGATCTGATAACCGAGGCTGTAGCTGAGGCGCTCCCGCTCCGTGCTGGGCGGGCGCGCTTGATCATCCGCGGCGCAGACCCCGACGGCGAGCGAGGCGGCAAGGGCAATCCTAACGCTCATGCCGCCCGCACCACCCCGGGAGATGAACGCATCAGGCCCCCGGCGCAATTGGCACCGGGACTGGCGCAGGACATTTCCCGCCGGTGCCGTTGACGCAAAACGGGACCATCATCTCGTTATCCTCGTGTTCCACGATATGGCAGTGCCACACGTACAGGCCGGCGATGTCGAAGGTGGCCCGCACCCGCACGACCTCGCCTGGATAGGCGGTCACCGTGTCCTTGTATCCCATCTCAGTGGGCTCCGCGGGGCGTGCGGGCAAGGCCGTATCGCGCTGGGCGGGGATGGCCGGCATCCCGGTCACGGGGTCGATCACAAGTGGCTGGCGGTCCTTGACCTGGAAACGCACCAGGTGCACATGGACCGGGTGGGCATCGATCGTGTAGTTGTAGATCTCCCAATCCTCGGTCGCCCCCAGGGCCGGATTCTGGGCAATCGGGTCGGCCCAGAGCTGCGGCGATGGCGCACCGGCCGGCAAGGTCCCGAGCAGGGCCTCCTTCGGTGCAAAGGGTACGGCGCCCAAGGTGCCGCAGATCGCATCGATGGTCCCCGGCAGCGCCGCGGTGGGCAGGGTCAGGACCACCTTCTTGATCTTGCCGGTGAGGGCGTTCGCCTTGACGCAAATCTGCTGGGATGCCTCCTCGTTGAGGGTCACGGTGCGTGGCGTATCGGATGCCGCACCCAGCGGGGCCTCCGCGGGGAGGAACAAGCGCGCGACCGGCGTGCTGGTGTCGGTCCCGGCGGCGGCGACAACGACAAAGGCCATGACCTGGCCGGTGGTGTTCTTGTCGGCCAGAGGCGCGGCGGGGAAGCCGCCGAAGGGAGCGTCAGAACCGGTGTTGACCATGCGCACCACGGTACCGACGGGCAGGCCACTGAAGTCGACGATCACGTCCGCCCGTTCGGCCGGCGACATCAGCAGGGCTTGGGCCGGGTTGGCCGCGGGCGTTGCGGCCGGGATGGTCCCGTCGCCCGGCAATGGCGTCGTGAAGCCGGTGGAGATCTTCACGACCTTGGGCAGGAAACCCTGTTCGGCGCCGATCTGGTAGATCGGCAATTCCGGGTACATAGGGTTCCCGATCAATTGGTTGGAGTTGAGGGTGAGAGCCCTGCGGTCCGGAGTGCAGACGCCCTTCCTGGTGCAACTCGGCGGCACCGTGTATAGGGCCAGGTTGATGAAGCGCGCGTTGGAGCCGTTCAACAGCCTCAGGCGATAGCGTTGCGGCGCCACGTCGAGCTTGGGCCAGGTCGTCCCGTTCACCACCATGGTGTTGCCGAAGAACTCGGGGTTCCAGATCGGTGCGACGTCCGAGCAGGAGCGCGTCGCCGCGCAGGTCGCAGGGTCGCTGGGCACATAGGGGATGACCGCGTTGGGTCGCACCAGGTTGAAGAAGTCGCGGGTCTGGGGGTAGAACAGGGTCCCATCGGCGTTGAAGGAGCGATCCTGAATGGCAATCGGGATCTCACGGATCGCCGCTCGGCACACGGCATCGAAGTTGGGGTCGCAACCGCCGGCGGTCGGGTCGGTCGGTCGCCCACCGGCGCCGCTGCCCGGCAGTACGTAGGGGGCCGCCGCATCGTTGGCACCGCCACGAATCAGCCAGAAGCCCGCCGGACCGGCATAGACATTGTTACGAGTCATGCCCAGGCTATGGTCGTGATACCAGATCGTGGTCGCCGGCTGATCGTTGGGATAGCGGAAGGCCGCCGACCCGGGCAAGGTGTTGGCGACCAGGGCCTGATCGAACTGGAGCCCGGTGAGCGCGTAACCCGCGGGGATATTGCCGGCGTCCGGCAACCACCAGGCCTCCGGATAACCGTCGCTGGCGGGGCCCACATGGGCGCCGTGGACGTGGGGGATCATCGGTACAGGCCCGCTATAGGGCAGGGCCAGGAGCGGGTTGCTCTGGTCCGGGCGACAATCGGTGCGGACGCTACCGTCCATACACGGGAGACGCTCCGGGTTGGCCCAGTGCAGGCTGCGGTCCACCGAACCTGTGACCACATGCGGTAGGAAGGTTCGTTGCGGGTGACCGGGCGGGAAAGGCCGACCGTTGGCGGGATTGATCGCCACCAGCTCGTTGATCCAACGCACATTGACAGGGGTGCCCGAGGTCGACTCGATGGTGAAGGCCGGATAGTTGAAGGACGAAGACGCCGCTGGCGCCGGGGCGATACCGCCCGGCGGGATCGGATCGTCGGCACGGCCGTAACTCCAGACTGGGGTCGCCGGGAAGGCGTCGGCACGTCCATTCACCGTATTCCAGACCCCGCCGGGCAGAATCTGCTGCTGGAACTGGCGCTGGGCGATGTTGTAGCGAGTGACTACCCCCCGGTTGTAGGCGGAGCTGGCGGGGCTCTTGGGCATCGCCGGGGGGATGACGAGCGGGACGACGTACTTGGGGATGCTGGTTGGCACCAGGGTGCCGCCTGCCAGCGGCGCCGCCAGGGCGCCGGGGCTAGCCAGCGCGAACGCCACCGTCGATACCGCCCAACCCGCAATTCTGGGAATGGTTTGATTGGCCATCTCGATGTCCTCGCCTTCTGCTAAACACTTCGGTTCTGCCGCATGGGATCGACTGCCCGAACGGGCGTCGATCTACCCTGTGGAGCGTTAAGGAGAAAGTGACATACGCTTGGGGAACGGCACAAGTGGGGGAAACCCCCATCTCGACGAACAGCACCCTAAGCCATTGACCTAATGACGCAAAGACCCCGGCGTTTGGGCGTCTAGGCGGCGGTAGCCGTCTAGCAGCCTGTCGGACTTAGCCACCGTTACCGCCGCCTGCGGCCAGTGGATGGCCTTTTTTGGCAAGAAAGAAGCGATTTTCGGCTAAAAGCTCAGTTTTCCTCGGTTTTCACCTTACTGCAGACGCAATACGGCCATCCGTTTCAGGCTCCACGCCAGGCAGACCAGCGTCCACTCGCCCTAGACGTTGGCCAGTCCACGGGTGAGAAATTGGCGGAAGCCCATCACCGACTTGATGATCCCGAAGACCGGCTCGACGGTCTGCTTGCGCAGTGCATAGGCCGCCCGGCCCGCCCCGGTCTTGAGTCGGTTGGTCATGCGCGCGACCGGGGTAGTCGCGGGCGCCAGTTCCGGCGGCTCGTGAAAACGCTCCGACCAATGGGGATGGTGCTGGTCGCGTTTAACCGCAATCAGGGGCTCGATCCCGGCCGCTTCGCAGGCCGCCACGTTGTCCTTGCTGAAATAGCCGGCGTCGGCCGCGAGTCGCTTGGCGCCGTTGAGTCCCGCGGGCAGCGCCTGGAGCTGAGCGAGCATCGGCACCACTTGTTGCTTGTCGATGAACGTCGTAGGGGTCGGGGGATGCCTCGACCGTCGGCAGGGTTTCCACTACCTCGGCGATCTCGCGCAGATCGTTGACAAGACGACCGGCTTGCGCCGGTTTCAGGCGGGTGCGCAGTTTTGGGTAGCGGGTGACCCGCATCAGTTCGTCAAGCTGCGGGGCCGCCGTCAACAGCGTGAATCGTCCCTGCTTCCAATGGGTGATGAGGTGGGCCGAGGGCGAGGATTCAACCAACAAGGCGCTGACCAGGACGTTGGTATCCAGCACGACGCGCATGGTTCAGCGTGCAGTCTTGGCGGCGCGGGCCAAGGTCTCCCGCGTCTCGTTGCGCACCGTTTCGGTCGCTTCGTCGATCAGGTCTTGCAGGGCTTCGGGCGCCAGGTCGAACACACGCCAGCGAACGGCGTCCTCGATGAACTTGGACAAGTCGCCTTTTTTCAGGCCGCGTTGGGCGAGCAGAGTGCGCATGGCAACGCAACCAACGCGACCTGATCGACCAGGCGGCCCGGATTTTGGGCAAGACCCGCTCGGACTTCATGCTGGAGGCGGCCTGTCGTGAGGCCGAGGACGTGCTGCTGGACCAGCGCGTGTTTGTGCTGGACGCCGCGGCATTTGCGGAGTTTCAGGCGTTGCTGGACGCACCGCCCGCCGACAATCCCCGACTGCGCGCCTTGTTGGCAACCAAAGCGCCTTGGGCGACCTGACTTGCCCACGGTTGGCACTTGGACGGCTCCGGCGCCCCTCGCGGCGACGCATGACCTGACGACCTTTGAGAGCGGCGAGCCGGCCCTCGACCACCACTGGCTGAAAACCCACGCCCGGCGCAACGAAGGACGCGGCGCGTCGCGTGCCTATGTGGTGTGCAACGATGACCATGTCATCGGCTACTACAGTCTGGCGACCGGTTCAGTATGCAGCGAACAGGCGCCCGGACGTATCCGGCGGAATATGCCGAACCCGATTCCCGTCATGCTGCTTGGGCGCTTGGCGATTGATCTTGCGTGGCAGCGCCACGGCATCGGCAAGGCACTGCTGCGCGATGCCATTTTTCGTATGGCCACGGTGGCGCAACTGGTGGGCGTCAAAGCGCTCATGGACCATGACCGCCCTGGTCACACTCCCTGCGCCGAGTTAGCCGCCCGGTGGCACCGTCCCTGCTGGCCGCCTATTTCCGCCGACAGGCCAGAACTGGCCCACGCACAAGAAAGGTGGCTTGCGCCGCCTTGTTCAGATCCACCGAGTTCGCAGTCACCCGCCGGCGCCACCCAAGGCGTAGGGCACCAACGTATTCGTGGGCGCTTGCCTCGGTACCGGGGCGACCAACGAGGTCGTGGCTGTGGGCTTACGCGCCGAGGTGATCCCACTCATGGGTACCGCGCTCCTGGCCGAGTACGAGGACGTGTTGGGCCGACCCGAGTTGTTCACGCGCAGCCGTCTCGATCCGGCCGAACGCGACGCGTTGCTCGACATCTTTCTCGCGCGGTGCCGCTGGACCCGGGTCTACTACAGATGGCGTCCAAATGTACCGGACGAAGGCGATAATCACTTGGTCGAACTGGCAATCGCCGGGGGCGCTCAAGCGATCGTTACGTGGAACCTTCGTGACCTGTTGCGGATGGAACTGCGTTTCCCCACACTCAAGATTCTGAAGCCAGAAGGCTTTCTACGAGAGGTACGCCGATGACCGCGCTGACCCTTGACCTGCCCGACGAGAAGTTGCGGCGCCTTAAGGTCCTCGCCGAGGCCCGCGGCACCAACATCGCTCAACTCTTCGAGGAGATGTCCTGGTCCCAACTCCCACCGGACTCGATCATCCGTTGCCAGTCCGAAGCAACGGATGCGCGATTCTCAGGATGTACTGCCGATAACCAACCGTTTCCGATCGCCTCCGTCGGGGCCATCCCTGCCATGTCACACCAGCGTTTGTTGGCATACAGGCTGGCGCCGTCGGGCGAGGTGAGATAAATGCCGACCGGCGCCGATTCCGCCAAGGTCCGGAACGTCTCCTCGCTAACGCGTAATGCCGCCTCCACCTGCTTGCGGTGAGTGATGTCATGGACGATGGAAAACAGCAGCGGCCTGCCACTGACGTCGACCGGCGACGAAAAGACCTCGACATCGCGCACTTCGCCGCTCGCGATCCGGTGCCGAAAGTTGAAATAGTTGCGCTCCAGTCCGCCGCCCGTCCAGGCAGCCACTGTGAGCGGAAACGGTGATGGTTCGTAAATGCCCAGCCAGCGATCGTAAATCTGCTGGTATTCGCCGTTGGTCTTGACGATCAGCAGCCCCTGGTCCAACGCCTTGATCTGGGCCACCAGCGGCAGCGCGTCGACTTCACCGTTCAGTAGCCCGTGCCATGCCTGGTCCCAGTCGCTGACCCGGTACTGGACCGGGATATCCATGACGCGGGCGACGGCGGAAAAGAGGTCCACGGAGAAGCCGATTGCCCGGCCGCTCGCATCGGCGTCGGCATACGGCGGGAAGCCGGTCTCGGAACCGACCAGGAGCGGGCGAGGCGACTCGCTGCTCGCGCCAGGGGCGACCAGCAGGCAGAGCACTGCAACACCCCAGGCCGCGATTGCCGGGATCATACTGCGGTGCCTGCCGAGAAGGTCCAACATGCGGGGAGGAAACCCAACCGTCCAAGTGCGAGACTGGCGTCGAAGCTAGCCCAGATGTGGATTGGGATGCAAGGCCGACGGAAACGCCGTGCGCCAGAACGGTTAAACTGACGGGAACCGCCGACCGGACCCCCCCCATGACCGTCCCCGAACCCGAGACCCGACCGACCCTGCCGCTGACCGTTTTTCTGGTCAGCGCGGCCTTGTTGCTGCTGGTCGCACTGGCCGTCTTCCATGGCCTGCGCGCCGAGCGCCAGGCCAGCGTCGAGGCCGCCTTGCAGGCGGTGGCCGAGCTGAAGATCGGCCAGCTCGATACCTGGTTGAATGAGCGCACCGTGGATGTCGCCTTTATCGGGTCGGACGCGCAATTGGCGAGCGATTTCGAGCGCTGGTTGAGCCAGGACGGACAGGATGAGGCGGCGCTGGCGGAGATTCAGGCGCGTCTCGCCGCGATGCAACGCAATGTGGGCTATGACACGATTGCGCTCTTCGATGCCGCGGGCAATGAACGCATTCGTAGCGAAGGGATTGCCTCCCAGGCGGAAGTCGGGCCGCAGGCCGGCGCGGCGATGCGGCAGGACCAACCCCAACTGGTCGACTTTCACCGGCAGCCGGGCCAACCGATCCGCATCGGCATGGTCGGACCCATCAAACGCATCGCGGCGCAGGGCACCGAAATCGTCGGCGCCATCTATCTGGGCGCGCCCGCGCAGCGGCACGTCTTCCCGCTGCTGTTGCACTGGCCGCTGCCCTCCCAGACCGGCGAGACCGTGTTGGCCAGACCCGAGGGCGAGAGTATCCTGAACATCGTCACGCGCAAGGCGCCGCCGATGACCATCCGGGTCCCGATCGACCAGCCGGGACTGCTCTCGGCCCGCGCTGCGCGCGGTGAGTCCGGCATCCTGCGCGGCTCCCGCGACTATGCCGGCGACCCGGTGCTCGGCTACGCCGCCCGGGTCCCGGGGACACCCTGGGTCCTGGTCGCCAAGCAGGACACACGCGAGGTCGATGCCCCGCTGCGGCAATGGGCGCTGTGGGTCGTGCTGGTCACGCTGTTGCTGCTGGGCGCCGCGGGTGGGGTGAACTGGTCCTGGTGGCGCGCCCAGACCAGCCATTGGCGCGCGCGCATCCTCCAACAGGGGTTGGATCAGGCCTTGGCGACTCAGCGGACCACCGCGGCCCTGTTCGCCAGCGAGGAGGTCAACCGTGTCACCTTCGCGCAGGCCGCCATTGGGATCGCCCATGTCGGCGTCGATGGGCGCTGGCTGCGTGTCAACCACAAGCTGTGCGAGGTCCTCGGCTACCCCAT
>NZ_CAIKKU010000336.1 GCF_903828115.1 uncultured Thiodictyon sp.
ACGACAACGACGCCCGGTCCGGGAGAACGTCCGGTCGCTGTAGCTGTAGGGTACGCGATGCGTACCCTACGACATGTGAGTTAATGCATCAGTTCCGATCGCACCCGACCAGTGACTCCGCCCGGCACGGGATTGAAAACCCCGCTAGACTGACTAACGGTTCCCAGTCGGTTCCCGGAGGACCAAGCCATGTACACCAACGCCCAGTACCAGACGCGCGACGACCGGCCGGTCGATGACCAGATCGTCAACCTCCACGACCTCAGTTGGGAGGACTACGAGCGCCTGCTGACCATGCGCGGCGACTGCTCCGCCCCGCGTATCAGTTATCTGGATGGAGAGGTCGAGATCATGAGCCCATCGCGGACCCACGAGGCCATCAAGTCCCTGCTCGGATGCCTGGTGGAGACCTATTGCCTGGAACGTGACATCACCTTCAACACCTACGGTTCCTGGACCCTCAAGGCCCAGGACCGCTCGCGGGCCGCCGAGCCGGACGAGTGCTGGACCTTCGGCGACGGACCAGCCGAGCGGCCGCACCTGGCCATTGAGGTGGTCTGGACCTCCGGGCGGATCGACAAGCTCGACATCTATCGCAAGCTCGGCGTCGCCGAGGTCTGGTACTGGCGCAAGGGCCGGGTCCAGCCCTATTGCCTGCGCGGCGAACGCTTCGTGCCGGTCACCGCCAGCGAGGTCCTGCCGGGTCTGGACCTGGACCTGCTCAGCGGCTTCCTCGACCGGCCCTCGACCTCGGAGGCCATCCGCGGCTATCGGCAGGCGCTCGCCCTCGGACCGTCCCCATCGACGTCAGGGAAAACCCCTTGAGGTTCTGCGCAAACCGCTCCAATGCCTGGATGCCGGTGGCCTCCGCCTGACGGCACCAGTCCTGCAGGTTGCCGAGCAGGACCTCCTTGGTATAGCGCGCGAAGACGTGCAGATGGCTCGTCACCACGGCGCTGAGGGTGTCCATGTCGACCAGGGCCTTGCCCCTGATGATGGTCAGGCGGGGCGCGACGCGCTTGATGCGGGCGAGCCCGAGCGCACTTAAGGCTCGGATATAGAGCCAACTCAGGTCGAATTCCCACCACTGGGAGGACAGCCGTGCGGAACTCGGGAAGGCGTGGTGGTTGTTGTGCAACTCCTCACCGGAAGACATGAGCAACCGCCGGGTGCAGGTCCAGGGCGCGGTGGGCCTGGGCACGGTGCAGAAAGATGGTCACCGCGGCGATGGTCAGATGGGTCATGGCGAGCGTAATCACTACCGCCTGCCAGAACGAGACGTCGAGGATGCCGTGCAGGGTCATGGGATTTCCAGTGGGGAAAGGGGGATGGGTGGGGGCACGCAACGGTCGGGCCAGGGCGGCCCCGGGGTCCGGACTCTTGAGACAACGGCGCGGCGGTGACTGCTCAGGCGATCCGACCAACGGTTGTGATAGGGATATAGGCCAGCCGACAGGCGCCGTCCGGTGCACCGGGCCAATTGGCCCTCAGGCAAACACCTCATCGAGATGGATCAGGGTGCCATACCAGGTTTCCAGCGTATCCCCCCGCCCCCGCGTCTCCCGGTGCCGATAGCCCTGGGGTCCAGGCCCCGAATAGACCTCGACCGCCCCTTCTTCAGCGAGCACCAGCCAATAGACCGACACGCCGGCCATGGCATAGATCCCGGCCTTAGCCCGATCGACCCCGACGCTGGTCACGGCGACCTCCACCACCAACTCCGCGGTCGTGGGGTGACGGGTACGAAAGCGCTCGATGTCCCCGAACACGATGGCGATATCGGGCTCCGGTTCCGAGGCCGCCAGCGTCAACGGGTCCTCCTTGCGCAACTGATAGCCCGCCGGTAGCTCCGCAGCAAGCCGGTCGTAGAGGCGATGGGCAAGGAAGGTGTGCAGCGGCGATTTCGTCATCTTCTCGACGATCACCCCATTCAACAGTTCAGTCTTGACCGCCACCAGCCCCAGGTCCCGGAGCGCGTGATACCCACTGACCGACAGCGGGGCGACCTGCCGTCGCACGGCCGGACGTTCGAGTAGCTCAATCATGGAAACCTCCGACCGGTGGACTTCAGCACAGCAAAATCAGATGGTACCCCGTCGCGCACTTCGCAAGCCTCCGCGATGCTGCTGGTATACTGTCCCCGGAATTCCGTATTGCCTTATGCGGGCGCCCCCGGCTCCAGGTCCATCTGCCCGGCGGCCACCCAGCGCCGCATCAGCTCCACGGTGAAGCCCCAGCGCCCGCCCCGGTGGGCCAGCACGTCGTGGTCCACCAGTGCCCGCAGCGCCGCGGCCAGGTCCGCCTCGCCCAGACCCGATGCCTGCGCCAACCCGGCCGCGTCCAGCCCGTCGGCAGAGGGCGCCAGGGCACGCAGCACCCCCTGCTGGCCGGGCGCCCCCACCCCCGCCTGCCCCCAGATCCCCAGGAAATAGGCCGCCCCCTGGGTGAACAGATCCCCGGTCTCGGTCAGGGCCGCCACGTCCGCGGCGGTGAAACGCGACGCCGGGGGCCGGATCTCCTCGCGCAACCGCCGGTTGAACCCCTGTACCAGGCCATCCCCCAGCAGTTGCACCAGGAAGGGCTGGCCCCCGGTCAGGCGGTGGACGGCCGCCACGGCCTCCGGGTCATAGGCGAGCGGGAAGGCATCGTCCTGCACCTCCAGACAATCCGCCAGCCCGCCGACATCCAGGAAGCCGATCCGCACCGGGCGCCAGGCGAAGATCGCCTGATAGAAGCTCGCGCTGCGCTCCTTGAGGCTATGCAACCCCACGAGCGCGATCACCAGCCAGGGATATTGCTGGGTCAGGCCGCGCAGCAGTTCCACGAAGCGGGTCCCCGCCTCCGGGGGCAGGCGCTCGTCCAGCAGTTCGTATTCGTCCAGGACCAGGATGAAGCGGCGCTGCGGCGGCGCGGCGTTCAGCCCGGCCAGGAAGGTGCGCAGGGCGGCGAGCGGGTTGGACGCGAAGGCGTCTGGTTGGGGCTCGGGCCGGTCGGAACCGGCAGCGCGCCAGAGCTCGAAAGCAATCGCCTGGCACAGGTCCGGGAGCGGCTCCGACCAATCGACCGTCTGCAGGTTTAGGAAGGCGAGCCCGGTGTCCTCACCCATGGGACAGAAGTCCAGAAGGTTTTTCATGACGCTGGTCTTGCCCATGCGCCGGTGACCATAGACAACGAGCGAGTCCCGCTGACCCGTTTTGACCCAGGCCGAACGGATCTGTTCGTAGACCGATTCCCGACCCACCAGCCGGTCCGCCGGGACCGGGGCACCGACGATGTAGGGGCTGGCGATCGGCTCGCGGGCTTCCAGGGTGCCAACGTCGGTGGCGACGCCGAGGGCCAGGTCCAGCCATTGATTGACGATCTTTTCGACGACGGCGCGCTCCGGTTGGGGGCAGGCGTCCAGGTTCCCTTGCAGATACTTCAGGGCACCGATGGCGCGGTTTAGGGCACCGTTGCGCTCGCGGGGTGAGCGGGAGTGCAGGACCAGATGTGCGTCCTGAGCCACTTGGCCCAGGCGGCCAAGCGTTCGGGCCATCGCGGGCCTCAATGGCTCAGGACCCGGCAAGGCGGGGGGTAACCACCCGCCCACTCCATCGAAGGTTTGAAAGCCGACTGCCGCGGTCAAGGCCACGGCATTGGCGTGCAACTCCTCACCAAAAGGTAGTTCGCGAACCCGCGCGAATGCCTTTCCGGCCAAGTCCGTCTCACACTGGTGCAGATACCAGAATCCAGCACACGCCGCACGCGCCGGCGTATCGATCCGAATCCTAAGCTCGACCAAGGGTCGGCTATGCGATTTATCGTGCCCAGAGGGGCCCCCGGGCTGGTCATTAGTGAAGTCCGACCAAGTCGTATTCGGGGTACAGATCATCCCGGCGCCTAGGCCTGCCGATTGCAGACGTACGGCGTTCCAGTCTCCGGGATCCAGATCGCACCAATGCGCAACTCGCGATAATAGGTGCGCACCATCGGTGGACTCCAAGACCCAACCAATTGCGCGCGTGACGGCGATGAACTGAAACGTGTAGCGCAACAAAGCCCGGCAATCTTTGAGTCCGCCTTCCCAATCCTCCTCGAGCTTGCGCGACAAACGGACAGCCAGACCGGGGACCGGCAGGGGCGAGGCGCTCTGGATCATCAATGCCAGCCGCTTAGAGGGCTCAAGCGATGCTAGCAAAAGCCCCAATAGCGCGAGATCCACACGGCAGAGTCCGGCGGTAAAGGCGACACCAGAAATAACACCTATCGTAATACAAATCAAGGTAGTACTGGAGGACATATGGAGCGCAAGAAATGCGAATGCAACGAATACAAGGATTGACGTCATTGCGGTGAAGGCTAGGCCAAGCCAGACCCCACTGCGGGCGCCTCTCTCTATGGCGTAAGCAATACCGAAACACGCAAACACTGCGACAGCCGACAAATCGCTGAAAGCGTTTTCAGACAAAAAAAGAGCGACATTAGCCGCAAGGACAACAGCGACACCGCAGGCAACGGCACTCGCAACGTCCCACGCAGGGTCTTGCACCCGCTCGACAACTGTAACTACACTGGTCAATATTACAACAGCAGAAAGAAGAGATGCTAGAAGACGAGAGACTAGCAGATCGTCGCTTATTAGGCTGGGAGGATTCAGCCAAAGCGCTATAAATAAGGCACCTAACAGGATCATCGCCTGGAAGATCAAACGGCGGTAAACGCCGTCACGCCATACGGCATTGAGCCTCTGCGCGTCTGCCGCCAAGCCCCCAAAACGCTCCAGATAGCACCGAATCGCCTGCGGAAAAAAGAACACCCAATACAGCAGCACCAGATAATCGAGCGGATTCCAGAGCGAGAGGGGGCGTTTGCGGCGCGGTGCATAGGGCAATTCCTCGGTCATGGCGCAGAGCCCGCTTGCCCTTGGCACAGCCGATCGAACCGCTCCGCGCACCGACCCAGCAGGTCCCGCGGCTGGCGGGGCTCGCTGCACAGGTCCGCGTAGTCGGTGCCCCTGTGCCCGATGCCGGCCAGGCGCAGTTCCACCAGCCGCCTACAGTCCCCGGTTTCGAGCGGGGCCAGTTCCACCGGGAGCGGGTCGAGCCCCATCAGGGGCGAGTCCCGCAAGGGGTCGTCCCGGCGGAAAAGCACGTCGAGGCGCTCGTTGCTGACCATCAGGAGCTTGGTCCGGAATTGGTCGTCCAGTCCCCGCAGCCAGCGGCGCTGCTTGAGCCCCTCGGCGCCGGGGTCCATCCCGCCCAGGTCGTCCAAGACCAGGAGCCGCAGGGACCGGGCGGCAACCAGCCCGCGCCAGTCCGCCGGGCGCTCGCCGCCCAGTTCGGCGACGATGGCCGACTGGAGCCCACGCAGGCCGGAGACGGTGCGGAAGTTGATCCACACCACCTGGTCCGCGCGGATTTCGAGTTCCCCAGGCAGCCGCGGCCGGATGGCCTGGAGCAGGGCCGTCTTGCCGCTCCCCGGCGGTCCGACCAGGGAGCAGTGGTTACCGGCACGGAGCTTCTCGAAGATGCGGCGGACCTCCTGGTCCCGGCCGATGGGCTGCGGGCTGTCGCCGAGGAACGGGTTCAGAGGAGCCGGGCCGTCCCGGCCCGGCGCTTCCAGTCCGGGCCTCGCGCCGGTAATACCCCACACCAGCCGCTCAAGCCCGCTCGGATCGTCCAGACCCGGCCGCAGGTCCACCCAGGTTCGATTGCTGAGGAAAACAGAGAGCTTGGGGGAGTCATTCACACCCGGCAGGAGCACGGCGAAGACCGGCAGTTGCCCGCGGGCGGCAAGATTCAGCGCGGCCTGGGTCTCCTCCTCCTGCCAGGGGCCCGCACCGTGCGGGCCGACCAGCACCGCGACGCTGCGGCTGGCCTGGATGCCCTGCTCCAGCCCGTCCTGCCAGCGGGTGCCCGGGGGCAACTGCTGGAAATCGAGCCAGGCCCGGATGCCCAGGTCGGCCAGCGTCGCCGCCAGGGCGATCACTGCCGGCTGGTCCTCGCTGTTGTGGCTCAGGAAGCAATCGAAGTCGTCGGCGGCCATGGTTCTATCCCCCTATCTTGCGCCGGATTATGCCATGGGAGCGGGGGCTCGGTCCGCACAGCGGACCCTTGTATGCTCTGTTCCAGGGATTGACAGGGATGGTGGATACACGGATGTTGCGGAGCGTGCCCGGGAAGCCGTCGGACCCTGAAGCCTCGAGCTTGTACGTAGATTGGCTCCCCGCCCTC
>NZ_CAIKKU010000337.1 GCF_903828115.1 uncultured Thiodictyon sp.
CGCGTCCGGCCTTTGCACTGGACGCGGAGCGCCCGCGCTTGCTCCCACGCGGGAGCGTGGGAGCCCGAAGGGCTTAACTTAACGGCATTGCGGGTGTATCGGCGATGGCATCCCACACGCTGGCAAAGGTCTGGATGGCTTGTTCGTTCATTGGGTCGCTCATTGCTCGTCCCGTATCAGTCGAGTGAACCGCAGCTTGGCGATATCGATGTCGCGCCGGCCTTGCTCCCGTACATCCAAGGCGCAAGCCTTGGACTCCGGCCAGGGCGGCCGGAGCGATGATCAAGGCCGCGCCCGGCCGCCTTAGCCCCCCGCTTCCCGAATGAACTCACGATAGAACCGCGCGCTGTCCTTGAGCGTGCGTTTCTGGGTAAGGCGGTCGACATGGATCAGGCCGAAGCGCTTGGCGTAGCCCTCGGCCCACTCGAAGTTGTCGAGCAGTGACCAGGCGAAATAGCCGCGCAGGTCCACCCCTTGTTCCAGGGCGGCGTGGGCGGCGGCCAGGTGGTCGCGCAGGTAGTCGACCCGCCGCGGGTCATGGACCCGGCCCTTCATCGGTTCCGGGTCGTCGAAGGCGGCGCCGCTCTCGGTGATGTAGAGTGGCAGGTCGCCGTAGCGCTCTTTGATCCAGACCAGGGTCTCGGTCAGCCCTTGCGGGTAGACCTCCCAGTCCATGGCGGTGCAGGGGCGGTCGGTGGGGGTGAGGCGCCGGGCCTGGAGCGGCAGGTCGGTCGGGTCGTGGCGGACCAGGCCGCGCGAGTAATAGTTCACGCCCAGGAAGTCCAGGGGGGCCTTGATCCGCTCAAGGTCCTCGGGCGGGAAGCGCGGCCAGTCGGCGCCGAAGATCGCGGCCAGTTGGTCCGGGTACTGCCCCAGCAACAGGGGGTCCAGGAACCACCGGTTGATGAAGTGATGGCGGCGCCTGGCCGCCTCCTGATCGGCGGGTTCATCCGTGGCCGGCGACTGGGGCTCCAGGTTGAGGCTGATCCCGATCTGGTGACGGCCGAGATCCCGATAGGCGGCGACGGCGGCGGCGTGGGCACAGAGTTGATGGTGTGCGACCAGCGGCGGTTCGTGCAGGGTGCGGCGTCCGGGGGCGTGCTCGCCGATCAGATGGCCCAGGACGGTGCTGACCCAGGGCTCGTTGAGCGTTACCCACAGGCCCACCCGGTCGTCCAAGGCCTCGTAGAGGGTCGCCGCATAGTCGGCGAACCAGCGGGGGCTGTCGGGATTGACCCAGCCGCCGCGCGCCTGCAGGGCCTCGGGCAGGTCCCAGTGGTAGAGGGTGAGCATGGGCACGATACCGCGCTCTAATAGCCCGTCGACCAGGCGCTGGTAGAAATCCAGGCCGCCGGCGTTGACCCGCCCCGTCCCATTCGGCAGGACCCGCCCCCAGGCGACGCTGAACCGGTAGGCGTTGAGCCCCAGTTCGGCCATCAGGTCAAGATCGGTGTGCGAGCGGCGGTAATGGTCGCAGGCGAGGTCGCCGGTGTCGCCGTTGGCCACGCGCCCCGGGGTGTGGCTGAACCCCTGCCAGATGCAGGCGCCGGCCCCGTCGGCGAGCGGCGAGCCCTCGATCTGGTAGGCGGAGGTGGCGGCGCCCCAGAGGAAGCCGGTGGGAAAGGTCAGGTCGTGTGACATCGCAGTCTCGTATAGGCGAAGGAACGGGTCACTGATAAGTTAAACAATTCGATTAGGGACCGCCTATCGCGCTATTCTCGTTGTCGTTGTCGTTGTCGTTGTCGTAATCGAGGTTACTCGTAACGTCTCGGATTCTCTCGCACCCCAAAGCGCATCGTTTCTCCGATTACGATTACGATTACGATTACGATTACGACAACGACAACGACAACGACAACGACAACGACAAGGATTGTGTTTAACTTGCTCTTGGCTCGTCCCTAAGCCTGGATCAGGCGCTCCCCGTCCGCGGCCTTGCCCGGGAGCGGCGCCAGGGTCCAGTGGCCGTCGCGATGGATGGTGAGCAACTGGTCATACATGGTCGTGTCGTCGTCCTCTTCGCCCAGGGTGACATAGGTGATGCCGCGTTCGCGCAGCAGGTGCAGCAGTTCATCGACCTGCCCTTCAGTGAGCGCCCGCGAGGGGTGGTCCAGAAAGACGAAGGCGGGCTCGGCCAACAGCACCCGGGCGAAGGCCAGTACCTGCTGCTCGCCCAGCGACAGGAGTTCGCCCCAGCCCTTCTCGTTGTCCAGTCCCCCGGCGCGCTCGATCGCCGCCACCAGTTTGAGCCGCCGCAGGGTGGTGAGGATGCCCTCGTCGGAGAAGCGCCGTCCGTTGCCGGCCTTTACCTTGCCGGCCGCCTCGACGCGGGCGGCGTGGGTGGATTGGTCGGCGGGGTGGCGTTCTGTCGCGGCCGGCAAGAGCACCTCTCGCAGGGTCCCGGGCGGGACATAGGGGCGCTCGGGCAGGAACAGCAGATCGCCCGGATCGGGGCGCGTGATCTCGCCCTCGCCGCCGCTCCAGAGGCTTGCGGTGGCCCGGAAGAGGGCGGTGCGGGCCGAGTCGTCGGCGACCCGGATCAGGACGTGGGTACCGGCCGGGATCGAGACCGTCAGGTCCTTGATCAGATGGCGCCCGCTGCGCGGCGACTTCAGCGTCAGGCGGTCGAAGGCGAGCAGCCCGCAATCGGAGCAATAGGTGATGGCCGGGGAGGCGGTGTCCGCGGCCACCTGCATGGCGTTGGCCAGCGCCGACAGGCGCACGATGACGGCGCTATAGGCGGAGATCGACTGGAACTGGGTGACGATCAGTGAGAAGGCCCCGATCAGGTGGCCGAAGGCCATGGCCGATTGGGTGATGACCCCGAATTCGGCCTGGCCGCTGATGAACAGGGGCGCGACCAGCAGGGCCGGGATGATCTGGATCAGATAATTGTAGCCGGTGGTGAAGAATCCGAGATTGCGATTGACATCGATGATCCGCCTGAAATTCCCGATCAACTGTTCCAGGCGGTCGTGCAGCCGATCCCGCAGCCGGTCTTCCTGACGCACCAGGGCGATGGCCTCCGCATGCTCGCGCACGTGCAGCAGGCGGGCGCGGAAGTTGGCTTCCTTGTCCGACTGGTCGTAATTGAGCCGGATCAGGGGCCGCCCGAGGAAATAGGAAAAGAGCGACCCCGCCGCGGCGTAGAGGATCGTCACCAGCAGCAGGAGCGGGCTGATGGACCACATGACGCCGGCGAAGGCAATCACCGTAATGGTGGCGTTCAGGAACATCAGCACGAACGACAGCGTCGTCGCGGTCAGGGAGCGGATGTCCTCGGAGATGCGCTGATCCGGGTTCTTCAGGTCACCATAGGCGTTCATCTTGAAATAGATATGATCGCCCGTGTATTTATCGATTGCGCGCGCCGTCAGCCACTTGCGCCACAGCAGCCCGAGCCGTTCCTCGCAGTAGCGGTGAAAGACCGCGACCAGGGTCGAGACGGCGAAGACGATGAGGTAAAGCAGTGCATACTTGACGAAGGTGCCCATCTCCTTGCTTTCGATCGCCGTCATGAAGTCGCGGCCCACGTAGCTGTTGATGACGTTCAGGGCGCTGATGCTGAGCAGGAAGACCACCAGGAGGGCGGCAAACAGCTTGGCCTGGGGGCCGACCTCGGAGCGTGTCAGGGCGGTGATCATGCCCCAGAAGCGGGGCCAGGCGTTCTTGCTGAGCGACATGCGGATCGGTTTCATCACTGGATATTATCTTGCTGGGGAGGGCGGGCGTCCGGGCGGGCGGTCTCGTGCCGCCGGGCACTGGAGGTGTCGCGGTCGGCGGGTTGCGGCAACGGCGAGCGATGACACCCGGCGGGCGCCAGTATACCCTTGCGCCCCGGACCAGCCTCAAGGGACTTCGAGCGGCCTGGCCTGCGACCGCGCGGGCGGGGACCCAAGGCTGCGGATCGGCGCTGCCGGGCCGCAGCGCCCGCCCGAGGTCGGTCGTGCGGCGCCTTCAATCGAAAACATTTCATAACAATTCATAACAATTCATAACAATTCATCAGGAGTCGCCACGATGCAGGTCCATGTTCTCGACGTCTTCGCCGATCCCGCGGAGTGGCTGGCGGTCGCCTCGGGCGAGGCCCGACTGACCGTCACCACTGAACCCGGACCCCGGGGTCCGGCCCTGCGCCTGGATTTCGACTTCCGCGGCGGCGGCGGTTTCGTCGTCGCGCGCCGGACCCTCGCCCTGACCCTGCCGGACGCCTTCGCCTTGCGCTTCGACCTGCGCGCCGAGGCCCCAGCCAATGGCTTCGAGTTGAAGCTGGCGGACCCCGCCAATGCCAATGTCTGGCGCTACCGTGAGCCCAAGTGCGCCTTTGCCCCCACCTGGCGCACGCTCGATATCAAGGGCCGGGAGATCGACTACGCCTGGGGGCCGGCCGGCGGCGGTTCTCCGCGGGAGATCGGTGCCATCGAGTTCGCTATCGTGGCCGGTCCGGGTGGACGGGGGACGGTCTGGCTCAGCAACCTGTCCCTGGTCGACCGGACCCTGGAGCGGGCGCCGCTGGTCACCGCCCTGTGCCACCTGCCCGGGAACCCGCCGGAGGAGGTGGTGTTGGACCTGGGCGCGGACACCCACTGGCGGCCGGCGCCGGGCGCCCGCGCGAGCTGGCTGACGATCGACTTCCATGAGTCGCGCGAATATGGCGGCCTGGCGCTGCGCTGGGCCCCCGACGCCCAGGGCTGTGCCTTCGGGGTCCAGGCCAGCGACGACGGGACCGGTTGGCGGACCCTGTATGAGGCGAGCGGTGCCGCCGGGACCGAGAGCCTGGTCTACCTGCCCCAGGGTGAGTCGCGCCTGCTGCGTCTGGATCTGCGTGCCGAGGAGGGCAGCCCACTGCCCGGCCTGTACGCGGTCGAGGTCCTGCCCTACGACGCCTCACGCAGCCGCAGTGACTGGTTTCACACCATCGCCCGGCGCGCCCCCCGGGGCCACTATCCCCGCTGGCTGTATCGCGAGCAGACCTACTGGACCCCGGTGGACATCCCGGACGGTGCGGTCCCCGCGCTCTGCAACGAGGACGGTCTGGTGGAGCTGGACGAGGGCAGTTGCAGCCTGGAGCCCTTTCTCTATCTGGACGGCCGGCTGATCACCTGGGCCGACTGCACCATCACCCAAAGCCTGGAGCAGGGGGAGTTGCCGATCCCCTCGACCCACTGGGATTGCGGTGAGGTGGTCTTGACCACCACGGTCTTTGCCACCGACCAGCGCGGGGACCGGCACCTCTTCATCCGCTACCGGGTGGCGAACCAGGGTCAGACCGACCGGACCCTCACCCTGTTCGCCGCGGTGCGCCCCTTCCAGGTCACGCCCCCCTGGCAGGCCCACCAGGCGCTTGGCGGCCCCAGCCAGGTGCGCTCGCTGGTCTTCGAGGAGGGCGCACTGTGGGTGAACGGCAACCAGGCACTGGTGCCCCTGGGGCCGGTGGGTGGGGTCGGACTGGTGCCCTTCGACCAGGGTCCGATTACCGACTACCTGGCGTGCGGGGTGCTGCCCGCCGCGGTGGCGATCGAGGACCCCGCAGGCTTTGCCTCCGGGGCCCTGCGCTTCGATCTGGACCTGGCCGCGGGCGCCCACGCGGACCTGTACCTGGTCGCGCCCTTCGGCGCGGTCGCCCCCGGCACCCTGGAGCGGCGCGTGCCGGAGGGCCTGTGCGGGGCCGATGAATTCGCGCGTGCGGTGGGGCAATGGTCGCAGACCCTGGGTCAGGTCCGCTTCGACCTGCCGGAGCCGGCCGCGGCGGCCGCGCGTGCCTGCAAGACTGCCATTGCCCATATCCTGATCAACCGCGACGGTCCCGCCCTGCAGCCGGGGCCGCGCCGCTATACCCGCTCCTGGATCCGCGACGGTGCCGTCATGGGGGCCGCCCTGGCGCGTCTGGGTTGTCCCGCGGCGGCGGTCGCCTTCATCCGTTGGTATGCCCAGTTCCAACGCGAGGACGGCAATGTCCCCTGCTGCGTGGACCGCACCGGGGTGGACTGGCAGGCGGAGCACGACAGTCATGGTGAGTTCGTCTTTGCCGTCGCCGACTGTTACCGCTTCACCGGCGACCTGGGCCTGGTGCGCGACCTCTGGCCCCAGGTGCAGCGGGCGATCGGCTTCATCGAGCAGTTGCGCGCCCAGTGCCTGACCGACGACGACCGCCGCGGCGAGCACCGCGCCTGCTTCGTCGGTCTCCTGCCGGAGTCGGTCAGCCACGAGGGCTATCTGGCCCAGCCGGTGCATTCCTATTGGGACGACTTCTGGGCGCTGCGCGGCTGCAAGGACGCCGCGTTCCTGGCGCAGGCCCTGGGCGAAGGGGACGAGTCGGCGCGGCTCACGGCCTTGGCGGACGATTTTCGCACCACGCTGCTTGAATCGATCGCGCTGACCATGGCCGCCCGCGGGATCGACTTCCTGCCCGGCTCGGTGGAGTGGGCGGACCCGGACCCCACCGCGGTGGCCAATGCCCTGACCCTGATCGATGAGTTCGACGCGCTGCCGGCCGCGCCCCGCGCCCGCACCTTCGAGCGCTTCCTGGAGCGCTTTCGCGCCATGCACGGCGGCGGGGCGCCCTGGACCAACTACACACCTTATGAGATCCGCATCATCGGGGCCCTGGTGCGGCTGGGTTGGCGGCGCGAGGCGCATGAACTGCTGGACTTCCACCTGGCCGAGCGCCGCCCGCCGGCCTGGAATCAGTGGCCCGAGATTGCCTGGCACGACCCGCGCGCCCCCGGTCACCAGGGCGATCTGCCCCACGCCTGGATCGGCGCCGAATACGCCTTGGTCTTCCGCGACCTGTTCGCCTATGAACGGGGGGCGGACCAGTCGCTGGTGGTCGCGGCCGGGATCCCCGAGACCTGGCTGGCGGCGGGGCCGGTGGCCGTGTCCGGTCTGCCCACCGCCTATGGTCGGCTGGACCTGCGTCTGGCCCGCACCCCGGACGGCGGTCTGACCCTGGACCTGGGGGGAGACCTGCGCCTGCCGCCGGGCGGTATCCGCTTCGCCCCGCCAGGGGCGGGGCGCGCGAACGAGATTCCCATCACCGCGCTGCCCGCGCAATGCAAGTACGTTAGTACGTTAGTACTTTAGTACGGGGCGCACGGCGAGGCGTGGATTTCTCTCTTTCCGACGATAAACAGTAACGAGTCAAGAACAAGTTAAACGCAATCGTTGTCGTTGTCGTTGTCGTTGTCGTAATCGTAATCGTAATCGGAGAAGCGATGCACCTTGGGGTGCGAGAGAGTCCAGGGCACTACGATAACCTCGATGACGACAAC
>NZ_CAIKKU010000338.1 GCF_903828115.1 uncultured Thiodictyon sp.
CATCGCGTCTCCGATTACGATTACGACAACGACAACGACAACGACAACGACAGCGATTGTGTTTGACTCGTTACTTAGTTCGCCAAGACCCAGGTGTCTTTGCTCCCGCCGCCCTGGGACGAGTTGACCACCAGGGACCCCTTGGTCAGGGCCACGCGCGTGAGTCCCCCGGGGACCACCTCGATGCCATCGCCGTAGATGATGAAGGGGCGGAGATCCAGGTGGCGCGACTCCAGTTCCCCGTCCAGATAACAGATGTGGCGCGACAACTGTACCACCGGCTGAGCGATGTAATTGCGCGGGTTATCGTTGATCTTTTTGACGAACTCGGCCCGTTGGGCGGTCGTGGAGGAGGGGCCCATCAACATGCCGTAGCCGCCGGACTCGGCCACCGCCTTGATCACCATCTTCTCCATGTTGTCGAGCACATAGGCGCGGTCCTGATGGTCGGTCATCTGATAGGTGGGCACGTTCTGTAAAATCGGCGCCTCCCCCAGGTAGTAGCGGATGATTTCAGGCACATAGGCATAGACCGCCTTGTCGTCGGCGATGCCGCTGCCCGGCGCGTTCACCAGGGCTACGTTGCCGGCGCGCCAGGCGTCGATGATCCCGGCGACCCCCAGGGTGGAGTCGGCACGGAACACCAGGGGGTCCAGGAAGTCGTCGTCCACCCGCCGGTAGACTACGTCCACCCGGCGCAGCCCCTGCGTGGTCTTGAGATAGACCTTGTCGTTCTCGCACACGAGATCCCGGCCCTCGGCCAGTTCCACGCCCATCTCCTTGGCCAGGAAGGTGTGCTCGAAATAGGCCGAGTTGAAGATGCCGGGGGTCAGGACCACGATGGTGGCCTCGTCGGGGCCGCGCGGGGAGAGGAAGCGCAGGGCCTGGAGCAACAGGGCGGGGTAGTGCTCGACGCGGCGGACCTTGTAGCGGGCGAAGAACTCCGGGAGTATGCGCCGCTCCACGATCCGGTTCTCGATCATGTAGGACACGCCCGAGGGGGTGCGCAGGTTGTCCTCCAGGACCAGATAGCGCCCCTCCTCGTCGCGGATCAGGTCGATCCCGCTGATGTGGGTGTAGATGTCGTGGGGTGGATCGATGTCCATGATCTCGCGGCGGAAATCCTTGCCGCGGTAGATCAGTTCCGGGGGGACCACCCCGTCTTTGAGGATGCGCTGGCCGTGGTAGAGGTCCTTCAGGAACAGGTTCAGGGCGCGGATGCGCTGCTTGAGCCCCGCCTCCAGCATGGTCCACTCATCGGCGGTGATGATGCGCGGCAGGATATCGAAGGGCCAGACCCGCTCGATCCCCTCGTCCTGGTCCGAGTAGAGGGTGAAGGTGACGCCTTCGGTGTGCAGCGCCAGGTGGGCCTCGTGCGCCTTGGCGCCGAGCATCTGCTGCCCGGCCCCCTGGATGTGTTCCCACATCGGGCGATAATGTTCGCGCGGTACGAAGTTGTCGCTGTAGAACTCGTGGTAGGCCATCGCGGGGCCAGCCTGTTTGGACTGGACCTGACCGCCGCCACTGGATTGGAATTGCCTTAGCATGGTGCGACTGCCTGGTGGCTCGGGGGTGTATCCCTTGAGCAAGCACGTTGCGTGCCAGTGATTGTGGTAGCCTCGGCGGTGTCCGCGGGCCTGGGCCAAGGTGGGCGGTCAGGCCCGATTGCTTGAGTGGATCGCCGAATCGGCTCGTCTGCCGCGCCAGCGGTGGTGGTCTTGGTCCGGCAAGCCGCCCTAAGATCGCGCATTCAGTGCCAGGTCGGGGCCTAATTGGTGCGCCGTGGCCGGTGTTGGCGTGCTCCCAAGACCTGCCGCGGCGGGCGTGGTACGGGTTATCCTGGCGCTTCCCTCTCCGCGCTCATCCTCGCCCTGACCACTGCGCTCGCGGCGTGCGCCCGGCGGTCGGTCCGCCCCGCGGACCCGCCGCGAGCCCGTAGAGTCCGCTGCGCGGACCGATGCCGCACGGATGACCAAGGCCCCCTCCTGAACCGCGGCCCCACGCACCCCCGCGCGTGCGCATCGCGAGGCCTGTCAGATGAACCTGGAAAGAGCAGTTATCCACAGATGCACACAGATGAACACAGATTATTCATTGACTTACGATTAGCTGGCGACTCACCTTGCCGGTGCTTCTGACACTAGCGATAAGCGCATGACAATTCAATCTGTGTTCATCTGTGTTCATCTGTGGATTTTTTTGGATGAGTGACCATGACCCCAGTTTCCCGCGACCCCCGCGAACCCCGCGAACCAGACCACCGCCGATTGATTTGTCACATCATCTTCAAGCTCGACTACGGCGGCCTGGAGAACGGTGTGGTTAACCTGATCAATTGGATGCCGACCGAGCGCTATCGGCACGCCATCCTGTGTCTGAGCCACGCGACCGATTTCAGGGAGCGCATCCGCCGACCCGCGGTCCCGATCATCGAGATCGGCAAGCAGACGGGCAAGGACCCCGCCGCCTATGCCCGGGTCTACCGCGCCCTGCGGCAGTTGCGCCCCTGGCTCGTGCATACGCGCAACCTGCCCGCCATCGACATGCTGGTACCCGCCCGGCTCGCCGGGGTGCGCCGGCTGGTCCACAGCGAACATGGCCTGGACGCCGTCGAGCTCGAGGGGCGCCACCGACGCTACAACCGCCTGCGGCGCTTGAGCCGCCTGCTGGTCGGGCACTACATCACGATGTCGGCCGATCTCAAGCAGTGGCTGCACGCGCAGGTCGGGATTCCGACCCAGGACCTGTCGGTTGTCTACAACGGCGTGGATATCGAGCGCTTCGCCCCGGGGGCGCGGCCCCGGCACCTGTTCCCGAGCGGCTTCGCCCCGGATGACGCACTGGTGATCGGCACCATCGGCCGCCTGGAGCCCGTCAAGGACCAGGTCACCCTGGCCCAAGCCCTGGTCCGGCTGCTGCAAGCCCACCCCGAATTGAGTCGACGTGTCCGTATGGTCGTCGTCGGTGACGGGGCCCTGCGCGCGCCGATGCAGGCGGTGCTGGCCGCGGCCGGGTTGCAGGACCACGCCTGGCTGCCGGGCTTTCGCGACGATATCCCCGATCTCTATCGTTGTATGGACCTTTTCGTGCTTCCGTCCCGGCGTGAGGGGATCTCCAACACCCTGCTGGAGGCGATGGCTAGCGGGCTGCCGGTCGTGGCGACCCGGGTCGGCGGCAATCCCGAACTGGTGCTGGAGGGGCTTACCGGCGACCTGGTCCCGGCCGCGGACCCCGGGGCACTGGCGCGGTCGCTGCACGGCAACCTGACCGATCCGGCGCGACTGGCTGCCTACGGACGTGCCGGCCGCGACCGGGCGGTCGCGGTCTTCAGTCAGGCCGCGATGATCGGCGGCTATACGAGGGTGTATGACGCGCTCGCCTGAATTCACCCCAAATTCTCTCACGGAGACACAAAGACACGGAGAATAAAGACTGGATAACAGAGCTTTCAGATGTCCAGCCAACAAGCTGGGACCAACGCCGGGTGACGGTCAGACACAGAATCGACCGAGGACGAGTCGCTGCATCGCCTATCCTAACCGACGCAGATCACTGTTTTTAGAAATGTCTTTCTTTGTGTCTCCGTGTCTCCGTGTCTCCGTGAGAGAAATCCTCTTCTTGAGCCGTACAATTAAGATAGGGCGCCTGGCTTCAATGCGTCTGCAAGCACCGCGAGATGGTCATGCGTGGTTTGCTCCCAGCGAAAACGCTCCGCCTGGCGGCGGGTGGCGTCTCGGTCTTGCGCCACGCCGCGCAAGGCCCTGACGCCGGCCGCCACACCCCGCCCCGAGCGCTCCTCGATCAGGACCCCGGCGGCGGGATTGTCGATCACCTCCGGCGCGCCCCAGACCCGGGTCGCCGCCACCGGCGTGCCGCAGGCCAGGGCCTCCAGAATGACATTGGCAATCCCCTCCCGGCTGGAGGCCAGGACCAGGCAATCGGCCGCGCCATACCAATCACGCAGCGCCGCCTGATCGACGAAGCCCAAAAAGCGCACGCGATCCGCGACCCCGAGGCGGCTCGCCAAGCGGCGCAGTGCGCCCTCTTCCGGTCCGTAGCCGGCGATCACCAGGTCCATGTCGGGAAGCTCGGCCAGGGCCTCGATGACAAAGTTGTGACCCTTGCGTTCGATCAGGTGACCGACCGACAGCAGGGTGGGGCGGGTCAGACCCAAACGCCCCCGCAGTGCCTCCCGGTCCGCCGACGGTCGGAAGAGTTCCAGATCGACGCCATGCAGAACGACGCGGATACGCTGCGGCGCGACGCCAAGCTCCACCATCCCATCCTTGAGCGCCTGACACACCGTGGTGATTCCGGCGGCGTGGTGCGCCGCCCACTGGATCATCCGCCGCGCCAGTCGATAACGCGGGATCAGATTGATGTCGGTCCCCAGGGCGCTGATGATGACCGGCCGCTTGAGCATCCGGCCCAGCCAGACGGCGGCCACGCCGTCCGGGTAGATGTAGTAGGAGTCGATGACCTCGAAGGCGAAGTCCCCGCTCGCCAGCAGCCGGCGCAGCTTAGGGTAGAGCGCCGCCGCCATCAGGGCGGGGGCGAGCGTCATCCCAACCTTCGGGATGGTGGGAAAGCGCGGGTAAGTGACCGGAATGCCGAAGCGCTCCTCGCGCGCCGCGACCTGGGCGAACGCGGCATAGCGGCCGAACCGGGCGCCGGCCAGCGGAAACCAGGGCACGGGACTGACGACCCGCAGGTCCACCTGCCCCGATGCCAGCAGGTGGCGCAGCCGGTGCTCGATGAAGATGCCGTTTTGGGGGAGCGCCGTGCTCGGGTAGAGCGAGGACAGGGCCAGGACCTTGGTCCTGGGCCCGGCAGTCGTGGGTAACGCCATGCTGGTCTCGGACCTTGGGTCGGAAAGCTCGGCCTGGAATTATCGCACAAAGCGCATAAGGCTACTGCCCACATTGACCGTAGCGGCGCCGACTTCGATTCATCGACCACCCGAGCACGGCCAAACCCAGCAGCATCAATGCATAGGTCTCGGGTGCGGGTGCCGCGGCGGCGAACTGCGCGGCGAGCAGCCGGTGCGCGGCGGTGGTCGGGTGCACCTTGTCGAAATAGAGATAGCCCGTACATCCGGGGTCGGTGGACCAGAAACCGCTGTAGAGGCAGGAGTCCGCGGTGTTGGTGAACCCGTAGGCCCCCGGATTGGCGGTCACTTGACCGAGGAACGCCGCCGTGTCGAAACGATAGAGTATCGTGTCCGACAGCAGGCTATCCAGCGCATCCAGCAGGTTCGTCAAGCCGAGGTTGTAGTCGGCGCTGCTCTTGGATATCAGTGCCCACAAGTCTACTTTGCCCGCTTCCAGCGCTTCCAGCGCTTCCGGCGTCTTGCTGAGGTCGGGCATACCGGGGACCAAGATGTGTTCCGCGCCCAACCCCACCAGCGTCTGGATGTTGTACGCCATGGCATCCAATGCCTGGACGATTACGGTGTCCATGTTTTGCGGCTGCGCGGCGAGCCCGAGAAAGATGTCGTTCGGCCCGCCCCACAGCAGGAACAGCGTCTGGTCCGGAACCAGCGTACTGTTGTCATAGCGGGCGACCTGCTTTGCGATCCCCGTATTGGCCACCGCCGGGTAGTTCGTCAAGCCGGTGGGCGAGTTGACCGTGGAGTTGTAGTTGCCGTCGCCGTTCAATGCCCCGCCAACCGCGAAGTTGTTGGAGTTGGGGTTAGCCGTCGGCCAGCCCTGATTGACCGTGACCCCATAGGACTGCGCGAGGTATTCGGCGGCCGTCGGCCCGTTTGAAAAACGGTAGGCATAGGGCGGGGACGGAGGGAAGACTGGCGGGCCGCCGCCTATGGGGGTGGTCATGGCCGCCGCATTCCCCGGGTCGGACAGACTGTCGCCGAAAACGACCAACTGCGAGAACGCGCCCGCGTTCACCGTGGTCACCACGGACATCGCCAGGACACAGGTGCCGGCGAATTTGGTCAATGTACGCATCGTAGGTTCTCCTCTCTTGTCGAAGATTCCGGACTAGGGCTCATGCCCCCTGCCGCATGGGCTGCATCGGTCGCTGGGGCGACCGACACGCATTAGTTGAGGGTCTATCCGAGAACTCCTCCCGCACGCCTTCGATCCCGTGACTTTGAAAGAAATCGAGCGGGCGCTCGGGGTTACGCCAGTCGCGGCTGGCCGAAAAAGGTCAGGGATGAGCGGGGGCTCCGGAGGGTCAGATGCTATGGATTTGAATAACGTATTGGCTCCCTTCCCCCTCCTGCGTTTCTTGGCCAAGAGCCAGCCGCCGATGAGCATCAGTGAGATCGCGTCCGGCTCCGGAACCGTCAGTACGGCGAAATAGTCCACGGGAATGCCACCTGCGACGTAATCGCTCAGGCGCCAATTGGTGGGCGGGCGCAAGTCGTAGCCATAGTCGTCGAGTCCCGACGGTTTCTTGTCCGCATCCGAATCCGTTATGTAAATCGTACCCAGCGTACTATTGTAACCCTGAAAGGTCACGGCGTGGTATGCGTTCGGATCGTGAATGACGATACCCACCTGGGCGCCGCGGGACAGGAAGTCATTTGCGCCTGACAATAAGTCAGCGGCGAGGTCAAAGGGATCGCTGGGCCAGGCCATGGCCGTGGTGCCATCCCTGCCGTCATAGACTCCATAATAGTAAACGGCGTAGCTGCGGTCGTCGGGATGTGGTCTGTTGCTCAGATACCAGTTCACTGCCTCATGTTGCCAGCCGCCGTATTCCCAGCCGCGGTCGTTGGTGTAATTAAAGTTCATATTGTATACCATATCCCAATAGATACCCTGCGCGTTTGAGGACGCGAAACCGGCGCTGGCCAACATGTTAGCTGCGGAAGCGATCCAGCATGAGTTGTCGTAGGCAGTCTTCGGGCTACTCCAGGTTCCGTTGACAGCATCGGCGAGCGTCTCAGTATTTTCCCAATGGCCGTTGTTATTCGCATCCTCCCAGGAGTTTTCCGTCCAATTCCCGGCGTCGTGGCTCTTGTTTGCGTCCGTCCATAACGGATTCAAGTAGCTGGTCAAAACAGGCGTGGCCGATGCGCTCCCCATGCAGCTCATCAGAATGAATGAAAGACTGCACACAACCTTACCATCCGCAATACGGATCATCTTATTCCCCTTGTGAACTAAACTGCATTCCGCTCAGGAAAGCACAAAAAAGGCGCGAAAGCGGGCCAGTACTTTTTTTCTCGATTCAACCTGCCGCAACCCCGGCCCGCTGTCCACGATCAACGAGCCGCAGCCCATCAGGTTCGGTCGGTATCCATAAGATAGCAAGCGACGCGCCAATTTCCCCTGATTCTCATCAAGTCGCGGATCGTTCCAGCAAGCGCAAGGCTTGCCGGGGCATCGGGGCTGCCGCCCGGCGCGCGTTGCGTGGACTCCAGACGCGGAAGTGTAAAAAAAGCTGACAGTTGGGGAGCCTTTCAGGGGAATTTGGACGCTTCAGCTCAGAGTTTTGGCCGCTTTCTCGGGGCCGAACGACAGGAGTTGCAGGCATGTCAAGAAAATACAGGCACCTAAGCTCGATGCAAGGTGCAGTGTTTGCTTTACAACAGGGGACTTTGCCCACCTCGGACCCGATCTTCTGGACCGTCCGGTGAGGCTGTCACCCCATGCGGTCCGGCTGCGCCCGGCTGCCCACTGCGGCACGGCGATCCACGCCTACTGCCAGATGACCAACCACATCCACCTGCTCGTGACGCCGGAGAGTCGCGACTCCATCAGTGCGGCACTCCAGGCCCTCGGCCGCCGCTTCGTGCCCCACATCAACCACGCCTATGGCCGCAGCGGCACCCTCTGGGAAGGCCGCTTCAAGGCCGGCGCGGTTCAGCAAGATGCCTATCTGCTCGCGTGTTACCGCTACATCGAGATCAATCCGGTGCGGGCGGGGATGGTCGCGCACCCCGCGGACTATCCCTGGTCGAGCTATCGCGCCAATGCCCTGGGCAAGGCGGATGGCTTGCTCTCCCCGCATGGGCTTTATCGCTCGCTCGGCCCCACGGAACCGGAGCGGTTGCAGGTCTATCGGGAACTCATTGAACAGGCGCTCGACCCCACGACCGTCCAAGAAATCAGGGCGTGCCTGCAAACAGGCACGCCCCTGGGGAATGACCGGTTTCGCGACGAGATCGAGCGGGCGCTCGGAGTGAAGGTGGGCTACGCCAGTCGCGGTCGGCCGAAAAAGGTCAGGGATGAGCGGGGGCCGACGGAGGGTCAGATGCCATTGGGAATTTGAATAAGGGTACTGACCCCTTTATCCCGCTGACCCCTTTATCCCTGAATAAGGGTACTGACCCCTTTATCCCTCTGAATAAGGGTACTGACCCCTTTATCCCTTTATCCCTTTATCCCTTTATCCCCCCAACAGGCACGCCCCTGGGAAATGATCGGTTTCGCGACGAGATCGAGCGGGCGCTCGGAGTGAAGGTGGGCTACGCCAGTCGCGGTCGGCCGAAAAAGGTCAGGGATGACCGGGGGCTGCCGGAGGGTCAGATGCCATTGGGAATTTGAATAAGGGTACTGACCCCTTTTTGACCCTGACCCCTTTTTGACCCTGCCGCGGCCATGGCGCAGTAATAGCACATTTTCCTGGAATGTCCATCTGGGACGGCAATCTTTCAGCCGGAGCGGACACACAGAATATGGCGGGCCGCCGGACCGATGACCAAGGCCGCCGGTCGGGATACGCGGCGATGTACTGCCAGGCCCTGATCGCCAGCCAACGGCCAAAGCGAGGCGTGGCGCCTGATTCGTGAAGACCCTTAACAAATGGGCCCCGGATGGAACGGATTTTCTCGCCCTGGCTTGACAGTTCGTTAAGCATGGTCTACTTTTACATTCAACTGTGCCCGGGGTGGGGTGGGGTGGGCTAGGGCGTCTGGGCCTTGATCACAAATCCGCCCAAGGCCAGCCGCTCAATGTGGGTTTGCGCGCGCAAGTGGATGTTCTGCAAGGGATCGGCGACTCCGAGACTGAACGGAGTGGGCGGATTTATGATTAAGGCCGGCGCGCGCTGCTTTAGGTTCAACATTAATATTCCTGGAAATATTCGCATGTTAACGTCGGCACCCTCTTTGGCACGGCTCTTCGCAATTGCTAGCATTATCGTATTATTTTCGGGATGCGCTACGAGCCAGAGCCGAACTCCTCTAATGACCGCATCGCGTTACGGTCAGACAGATGTTGCACGAAATCTCATCAGCAAAGGCGCGGACGTTAACGCTAAAGACAATATCGGGATGACCGCGCTCATGACTGCGTCGTTTAACGGGCAAACCGAAGTGGCGAAATTGCTACTGGAAAATGGGGCAAATGTCAATATTGCATTCGCTCCTAACGCCCAAAGTTCAGGTGGCACAGCATTAATGGCAGCAGCGTTTGCGGGTCATAAGGATATCGTCCGAATCTTGCTTGACAAAGGAGCCGATGTTAACGCAGTCCAGCAAAACGGTAATTCGGCCTTAACGAACGCTGCCATGAAGGGAAACGAGGACATTGTCCGTATTTTGCTAGAAAAAGGAGCAAATGCAAACCAAATTAACAAGCAGGGTTTTACTTCTCTTTTGTTAGCCATTGGCGCCGCTCATGAAAATGTCGGAAGCGGCCACGAACAGATGGTGCGGAATCTTATAGAAAAAGGCGCGAACGTTAATTCGGCGGGATATCTCGGTTACACAGCTTTAATTTTTGCAGCAGAAACTGGTCGCGCTGATATAGTTCGCCTCTTACTTGACAAAGGGGCCAACGTAAATGCAAAAAACGCAGCCGGAAAGACTGCCTGGGACGTTGCCGCGGATGCCCCGGCAATCCGCCTCCTTTTGTCTCGGCAATAGAGGCGAGGTTTGAATTCTTTTCCCGAATCCGGGACTGCGCCGGGGGCGCCGGGTAACCGGCGTCCCTACGGCTTAGCCAAACCTTGGGAGCCACTCCAATGAGAATTACAAGAGGTTCAATTTTAAATTTTCTCGCTGGTTCCAATTTACTTGAGCCTGGCTCCTTATTCCTTCCTTAGTTCACTTAACTGAAGTTTCCGGCTTTTCCCGGGGGGGGTACCAGAAGGGCGGGGGGTTACGCTGGGGGGAGTTTCGAGGGGTTTGCGCAGATCCAGCCAAAACCTGCCAAAACTCCCGGCCCCAAGTGCCTGCCCCTGTGCAGATTCCAGAACCCGGAAACTTCAGTTCACTTAAGAGAGGTAAAATATATGCAGTGCGCTTTACCGATAAGAATGATAACGGCTTGTTGCGCTTTTTACAGTTTGTTAGGTTGCGCAAGCGCTAAAGATTGGGTTCGTCCAGGTGCCACGCCTGAACAGATGGTGACTGAACGTAATGAATGCTATAAACAGGCCATGGAGGAGTCTGGCCCAACCCCTGGTTGGCGTGGTATGCAACAGGCAGCAGCTGACAATCTTACGCAAGCTATCTTGTTTGGACCATATTTTAACAGTTGCCTAGAGAAAAAAGGATATGGCCCGCGTTCACCGAAGTAGCCCGCGTAGCTTGGAGGGTGGGGTTAGGTCTTGCCTTTTGCCTGACAGGAGGCAAAAGGCAAGACCTGATGATGATCGAGCCGACCGCACTCCCTGACCCAATCCCGTTAAGCTAAGAGGCTGTCAAGGAACCTGTAAATGACAGAGCGTCAATTGTCCGCCAGTTTATATGGTATTTGATTATCGCAAAGCTGTCGTAGAAGCAAGCGGCCGGACGCGATATAAACCTGTGCCTCGCTAGACGTTGGTTTGCGCTCGTAATCTTTACTTAATCGACGCGATCGACCGAGCCAGGCAAATGTTCTCTCCACTACCCAGCGACGAGGTAATACGTGAAAACCTTGAGGCTCATGAGGCGAATTGTGTGATGCCACACAGTACCCTGAGGAATTCCACAGAGCATGTCTTGATATTGTGAGCCCATTCATGAATAGCGACGTACTGCTGTAGATATACCTTGTTCACACCACGAAATGGGCGAAGGAA